>SFHI01000138.1 GCA_004555705.1 Clostridiales bacterium
CCTTGACCTGCTGCGCGGCGTGAACAAGGGCAGCATCACCGCCCTGGAGGGCGACACCGTGGTCATCGGCGGCGGCAACGCAGCCATCGACGTGGCCCGCACCGCCCTGCGCCTGGGTAAGGGCAGTGTCAATATCTACTGCCTGGAGAAGGACGAGGAGATGCCCACCGTGGCCGAAGAGAAGAACAGCGGCCTTTCCGACGGCGTGGTCATCAACAACTGCTGGGCCCCCAAGCGCATTCTGGGCGAGGGCGGCAAGGTCACCGGTATTGAGCTGATGCGCTGCCTGTCCGTGCGCAACGCCGAGGGCAAGTTCGCCCCTGTTTACGACGAGAGCGAGACCATCACCGTTCCCTGCTCCAATGTTCTGGTTGCCATCGGCCAGCGCTCCGACTACGGCGCTGTTCTGGCCGGCACTGCCGCCGAGACCGCTGACGGCCGTCTCGTTGACCATGACAAGCTCACCTTCCAGACCGCGGAGGCTGACATCTTTGTGGGCGGCGACTGCGCTACCGGCCCCATGTACACCATTGACGCCATCGCCTCCGGCCGTGAGGGCGCTGTGTCCATCCACCGCTTCGTCAACGTAGGCCAGACCCTGACCATCCACCGCAACACCCGTGAGTTCAAGGAGCTGGACAAGACAAACGTGGTCTTCCCCGTGGAAAGCATTAAGAAACCTGCCCGCAACGAGCCTGCCATCGACAAGGCCAAGACCCTCACCATGTGCGACGACCGGGTCACCTTCACCGAGGAGCAGATCAAGTCGGAGGCCTCCCGCTGCCTGAGCTGCGGCCGCAGCGTGGTCGACCCCAACAAGTGCATTGGCTGCGGCATCTGCACCACCAAGTGCGAGTTTGACGCCATCCACCTGAAGCGCACCCGCCCCCAGAACAGCAAGATGATCCCCGCTGAGGATAAGCTGAAGGCCATCGGCGCCTACGCTGCAAAGCGTCAGGTCAAGATCATCAAGAAGCAGCTGACCGGCAAATAAATTCATTTTTCAAAACAGGCATGGGCATGCCCATGCCTGTTTTGAAATCATGGGAAAGGACCATCATGCACGAACTAAGTATCGTTACCTATGTCATTGAACAGGTAGAGGAGATCGCCAAAGAAAACCAGCTGACGGATATTGAATCCGTTACCCTGGAATTTGGCGAGGTGTCCGGCATTGAGCCGGAGTATCTGGTGGATTGCTGGAACTGGTATGCCAAGAAAACGCCTCTCATAGAGCACACCAAGTTTCTCTATGAAACCATTCCTGCCGTCACCTGGTGCAACGCCTGCAAAAGCACCTATCCCACCATTCAATACGGAAAGACCTGCCCTCACTGCGGCAGCGGGGAGACCTGGCTGCAGCAGGGCAACGAAATGAATATCAAGCAGATTGTAGCCTGTTAGCACCAAATCCGCGGAAAGGGGAAAAGAATGAAAGATCTGAAGCATTTAAGCTACTTTGAAGATCTCCTGCAGGACGCAAATAATGAGCTTGTGATCCAGGCCCGCGGCGAGGGCAAAAAGTGCGTGGCCTACGTGTGTGAGAACACGCCGGAGCCTTTGCTGAATCTGGAAGGCTGCTTCTCCGCCCGGCTCCGGGCGCCCCGCACCAGCTCCATGGAAATGGCCACCTATTACCTGACCAGCTTCCTGTGCGAATACAGCCGGGCCCTGCTGGAGCGGGCCATGGAGGGTGGCTTCAACTTTGCCGACTGTCTCATCGCGCCGGACGGTTGCTCCATGATCAACCGCTGCGTTGAGAATATGGAGCTGCTGCACACCATGGACCAGGGCAAGGAGAACTTCTTCTATGAGAATATGGAAATCCCCATGAAGGCCGATGACAACGGCCTGAACCTCTATGTTCTCCAGTGCAAGAATCACATCCTCAAGCCCCTGCAGGAAAAGTTCGGCATCGATGTTTCCGATGCCGCCATCCGGAAATCCGTGGCGGAGCACAACCGGGTCTGTGAGCTGATCCGCGCCATCGGTGAGTTCCGTAAGGGGGACAAGCCCACCATCACCGGCTACGAGTTCAGCGTGATCACCCTGGCCACCTACGCTGCCCCCAAGTACCTGATTATAGACAAGCTGGAGGAAACGCTGGAAGAGCTGAAAACCAGAGAGCCGGACGAGAAGAGTCCCTTCCGCGCCCGTGTGGTCATCGTCGGTTCCGAGATCGACGATCCGGAGTTTATCAAGCTGGTGGAGAGCACCGGCGCTTTCGTCTGCGCCGACCGGTACTGCTACGGCTCCTTCCCGGGCCGGGACCCTATCCAGCTGACGGAGGACGAGGACGCCCTCACCCAGATCTGCCGCCAGTATATGTATCGGGGCCAGTGCCCCCGGTACATGGATCAGCCCAAGATGCTGGGGCGTCGGGCTTACGTGAATCAGCTTGCCAAGGAATACAATGCCGACGGCATCATCTATGAGCAGGTGAAGTTCTGCGACCCCTGGGCCTATGAACGGATGGTC
>SFHI01000139.1 GCA_004555705.1 Clostridiales bacterium
ACATGCTGGGATCTGCCTCGATGACCAGCTCGTCGTGGATGTGCATGACGATGGAGCAGCACCGGAGCGTGCGCATGGCGTAGCAGAGAATGTCGCGGGCGGTGGCTTGCACGATGTTCTCTACAAACTTGGGGCCGTAGGAATCCAGCCGCTCCCATTTTTTCGTCGCGCCGACGCCTTCATAGGTGATACACTCGCCGCCGAACTTGTTTGTACCGATCTTCGGCTTCACATAGGCAAGGTTCCTTCCGGAGGGCAGCGTGATAAACAGCATCCCGCTCCGGCAGGAAAAGGTCAGACCGTAGCTGCTGGTGGAGTGCTTATACCGCACGGCCTCCATGACCGCCCGGTCCACCGCCCACCAGAATTCCACGATCCGGGGGTTCGACTGTCGCCAAGCGTCCACCAGTGGCGGGAGCTCGTCCTCCGTCAGGCCCATTTCGATGGCACCCATCGCCTTCAGAGCGCCGACAGAGCCGCCGTAGCCGAGGGCCAGTTCTGCGATCTTTCCCTTTTGCCGCAGGTGGCCATTGATCCCGTGCTTTTCCACGGGAACCTTGAACATCTGGCTGGCGCTGGCGCAGTAGATGTCGCCACCTTGCTCGAAGACCTTTTGCCGCCACGTCTCCCCGGCATACCAGGCGATAACGCGGGCCTCGATGGCGGAGAAGTCGGCCACGAGAAACTGAGCGCCTTCTCTGGGGATGAATGCGGTGCGGATCAACTGAGAAAGTGTGTCCGGCACATCCTCATACAGGAGCTTCACGGCGTCGAAGTCACCGGCGCGAACAAGGGCACGGGCTTCGGCGAGATCCGGAAGATGATTCTGAGGCAAGTTTTGCAGTTGGATGTTCCTCCCGGAAAACCGGCCTGTCCGCGCAGCGCCGAAGAACTGAAACATCCCACGGGCACGACTGTCGGAGCAGACGGTGTTCTCCATCGCCTGGTATTTCCGGACGGAGGACTTGGCAAGCTGCTGCCACAGGGACAGCACCTCCCGCAGCTCCGCCGGAGCATCCTTCAGAAGCTCCGCCACGGCCTTCTTGTCGAGGGACTCGGTCTCCATGCCGTTGTCCGAAAGCCACTGCTTCATCTGCTGCACACTGTTGGGGTTCTCTAAAGAGGTCATCCGCTTCATGACGGTAGTCAGCTCCTGCCGGGAGCGGGTATCCATGTCGATGGCGGCATGGACCAGCTCCATGTCCAACCGGACGCCACGGTCGTTGATTTCCTGATCGATGTGATATTCCTCCCAGACCTGATCCGGGACCGGGAATTTAGCCAGCCTCTGCTGGATGCCCATCTCAGTCTCCACGTCGCGCATGTTGTAGCGCTTGAAGGCGTCCCATTTGTCCGGCGCGTGGAAGGGGCGGTTCCGGGTACGCTGTCCGTTGGCCTTCGTAGGCGCACAGGGCTGGCAGAAGAATTTGATCAGCTCCTTGCCCTCGGTCAGCTTCTGTTTTTCCAGCCCCAGCACGGCACCGACGCCTTCCAAGGAGAGCGGCAGGCCCATCGTAGCCGCCCAGACCATCGAGCAGCGCCAGCTTTCCGGGTTCAGGAAGGGGGCCATCTCCTGCGAGAGAGGATGCTTGTCATGGAAGGGATCAAGGCTGATCCCCAGATCCCGAAGATAGCGGGACAGGCAGACCCGTTCAAAGCTGGCGTTAAAGGCCCACTTGGTAACAGTATCGTCGGTGAGAGCGTCCAGCACATCGGCGGGGATCTTCTCGCCGCAGGCCAGATCCACCACCTGCACCGGGCCAGAGTCCGCACTGTACCCGAAGAGCAGGATTTCAAAATTGGGAGACTCGCAGTAACGGTACACACCACTTTTCTGGAGCGGGACGTCGCTGTAGGTCTCGATATCGATTGATAGGGTTTTCATAGATATTCCATCCTTCCTGAAAAGGGCGACAGAGAAAACACCCTGTCGCCCGGTTGGATCACTGCTTCCTGCTGCGGATGGCCTGATACCAGCGCTTCCACGTGGGGAGGAACCTCTTGACCACGGCGTGGAGGACCTGATAGATCACAGCGCCGATGAAGTAGAAGATCGCTCCGTAAATGATGAAGAAGGCAGCATAGTTCGCGATGACAGCAATCAGCTCATTTGCGGTGTTTACCAGTAGTTCCATAATCGTCACCTCATTTGTCAGAAATGGGCTGGCGGCAGCTTGGCACCACCACCAGCCCGGTTACTCACTTCAGGGCCTTCATGCGCGCCTGATGGTACTCGTCATCCTGCGCGGACTTCTTTTCCTCGCGCTTCTCACGCCGGAAGTCGTTGATCACGGTCTGGATGGCGACCACCGCCCAAGACAGGACGACGACGCAGAAGCAGCCGATGAGGATGTTGCACAGCACGGTGGAAATCATGATCTCATTCATTGTCTTTTACCTCCATTAATCCAAGAAATCGTCGTCTTCG
>SFHI01000033.1 GCA_004555705.1 Clostridiales bacterium
GCTGCAACCTCAACTGGCTGCAGCCGTTTCTTCTTGGTTTTTTGTAGCCAGTGCCGGAAGACACTGGCTACCTTGCTGAGGGACTTTTTTAACAGCCCCGCTTTGCTTACAACTACGGAAATGTCCGTTTTTCCCGGAAATGCTTAATAACCGTAACGTTTCGGGCGGATAATATCCGCTCCTACGGCAGCAGTGTAACGTATTCAAAACTGTAATAAAAACCGATAGAAATCTTATTACAAAAACGCACGGTCCCAGTGGGAAACCGTGCGTTTGTAAGCAAAAACTTATTTTTCTTCCAGAATCGCACGGATGGCTCCATCCAGAGCATCGGTGTTCACTGTTTCCATCAGGCCGTTGTCGTAGCTCTCGGCAATGGCAGGGTCAATGGGCAGCCGGGCAAGCACCGGCAAACCGAAATCCGCCGCAACCTTGTCCAGGTGGCTCTTGCCGAACACCTCAATCCGCTTGCCGCAGTCTGGGCACTGCAGATAGGCATAGTTCTCCACGAAGCCCAGCACGGGAATGTGCATCATATTCGCCATTTTCACAGCCTTGCTGACGATCATGGACACCAGGTCCTGGGGGCTGGTGACGATGATGATTCCGTCCACCGGCAAGCTCTGGAATACGGTCAGGGGTACGTCCCCCGTTCCGGGAGGCATATCCACAAACAGATAATCCACATCCTCCCAGATTACGTCCGTCCAGAACTGCTTCACCGCCCCGGCGATGACGGGCCCCCGCCATACAACAGGATCGTCCGGATTGTCCAGCAGCAGATTGATGGACATAATCTGGATGCCGCTCCGGGACAGCGCGGGATACAGTCCCTCCTCGCTGGCGCCCTGGCACTCCGTCACACCGAAGGCCGTGGGTGCGGAGGGGCCGGTGATATCGGCATCCAGCACGCCCACCCGCTTACCGGCCCGGGCGGCGGCCACCGCCAGCATAGCGGTCACCGTGGATTTTCCCACGCCGCCCTTGCCGGAAACCACGGCGATGACTTTCTTTACATTGGATTTGGGATTGGGCTGCGCCAGCAGGCTCTCCGCGGTGCGGTCAGCGCAGTCCGAACCGCAGCTGGAACAGTTGCCATTGCAAGAACTCATGGATTATTTCGCTCCTTTTTTGTTTTTCTACATTATAATTCCCCGGAAGGGAAGTGTCAACACAGAGTGTGCGTATTCTTGGCGACCTCTAAAAACTACTTTTTGGTGTTTTGGACGAGAGATTTTGCTTCAACAAAAGATCCGCCCAAAACCCAAAAGGGGAGTTTTTAGAGGTGCCCTCTTCCCTCAGCTCTCCTGCGCGGCCTCCCACTGCTCCATCAGCTCCAGAAGCACGCTTTCCGCCTCTTCCTTCTCCCCCAGAAGCCGGGTCAGCTCTTGGTAATCGGCGGAAGCCGCCTCGATTTTGGCGTCCAATTCCCCGATCAGCTTTTCCTGCTTCTCAATCTCCCGTTCCAGCCTCCGAACCAGCTTCTCGGAATCCTTGGTGCCGCCCTTGGGCTTCTCTTTTTTGGGCTTTGGGGCAGCGGACACCACCGGCTTCGCAGCCGCCTCATGCTCCAGGATGGAGCGGTACTTCTGATACCCGCAGGGGAAATCCCGGATGGTTCCGTCCTCCAGCAGCCAGATTCGCTCCGCGAACTTCTCGATAAAATACCGGTCATGGCTGACGAACAGCAGAACCCCCTCAAATTCCTCGATGGCGGCCTCCACCCACTCCCGGGAGGCGATGTCCAGGTGGTTCGTGGGCTCGTCCAGAATCAGCAGATTGATCTTTTCATCCATCAGCATACACAGCCGCAGCCGGGACTGCTCCCCTCCGGACAGGGTCCCCACACTCTTGAACACGTCCTCCCCCTGGAACAGGAAGGCCCCCAGCCGGTCCCGGGCCATCTGGGGCGTGCAGTTCTTTTCATAGAGCATGGTGTCATAAAGGCTCCGCTCCGGATGGGCAAAGTGGATGATCTGGGGCAGATATCCCCATTTTACCGTGGGACCGAACTGAATCTTCCCCTGGCAGTCCTCCTCCCCCAGCAGGCACTTGATGAAGGTGGATTTTCCCGTGCCGTTGTCCCCCAGCAGGGCGATCCGTTCCCCGCCCTCCACGCTGAGGTTCACGTCCGAAAAAAGCACCCGGTCCCCGAAGGACTTGCTGACATTCTTCATTTTGAAAACCACGTCCCCGGAGAAATCCTTCTCCCCGAAGGAGGCCTTCATGGTTTTCTCGGTTTTGGGCCGTTCCGTTTTCCGAATGCGGTCCATCCGGTGCTGAATAGACATGGCCCGGCGGTACAGGGTCCGGTTGTTGATGCCCCAGCCCTTCATCCGCTCCACGGTGAAGCCCAATTGCTTCAGCTTCGCCTGCTCCTGCTCGTACTGTTTCATCTGCAGGTCAAACCGGGCTTGCTTCTCGTCCATGTAGAAGGAATAGTTGCCGGAATAGAACTCCGCGTGGCCGTCGGTAATCTCGATGACCCGGTCCGCCACCTGGTCGATGAAGTACCGGTCGTGGGAAATGGCCAGCACCGTGCCCTTAAAGGCGTTGATATACTGCTCCAGCCACTCCACGCTCCGCAAATCCAGGTGGTTGGTAGGCTCGTCCAGCAGCAGAATATCGGTTTTTTCCAGCAGCAGGCGCGCAAGATTCACCCGGGTTTTCTCCCCGCCGGAGAGACTCATAAACTCCTGCTCCCGCTGCTCCCGGGAGATGCCTAGGCCGTTGCAGATTTTGTCCACATCCACATCCATTTCATAGCCCCCGCCGGACTGGAAGCGGTTCGTCAGGGTATCATATTCCCGCAGCTGCTCCGGCGTGGCTCCATTTGCCATTTCGTGCTCCAGAAGCTCCATCTGCCTGCGAATTTTCATGAGCCCAGTATAGGCTGAGCGGAGCACATCCTCCACGGTATAGCCCTCCGGGAATTTGGGAATCTGGGAAATCAATCCCAGCCGTTTGTTGGGATTTACATACACTTCCCCATCGTCATAGTCCATCTGCCCCGTGAGGATGTTGAACAGCGTGGTCTTTCCGCAGCCGTTGCGGCCCAGAATGGCGACGCATTCCCCCTCCTGGATTTCAAAGGACAGTCCCTCCAGCAGGTTTTCCCCGATGACGAAGAATTTTGTTAAATTTCTGACTTGAATATCAACCATTTTGCTTCTCCATACCGCCCTCCCGGACGGCAGTTTTTTTCAGGCTCTTGATAAGATACAGGTTCAGGTCGTCATCATTGCGGCAGTCGGAATAGGGCGCACACACATGATCGCCATACCAGACACCGCTGCCGTCGGGAATGTATCCCCTCTTGGCATACATACGCTGCGCGCTGCCATAACCGCTGTGGAGCCCCACACCCAAATAGACTCTGTCCGCGTAGGAAGCGGCGACTTCTTCTGCCGCATCCATCAGTTTTGTTCCGATGCCATGGCCGCGGAATTTTTCCAGAACCGCGAAATCCACAATTTCAGGAAGCCCCTGATTTCCAAATGCTCCCCGCTCTGAATTGGGGTAGACGCTCACATATCCTGCTGCTTTCCCCCGGTATTCCGCTGTCAGGGCAATACATTTGCCTTCCCCCTGATGCCGCAGCCGCATTTCAAATTTCTGAGCGGTCACCCCCCAGCCCTGAAGCTCTTCTTCACGGCTGAACTCCTGCGTGTCCGAATCTTCCATATTGCGAATTCGGATTTTGTCATCCGAATAGTAAACCATTCTACTCACTCTTTCCCAATGTCAGCAAGAATTGATCGCAGCTCTTCTGCGGAGTATAACAAATTCAGCGCCTGCAGCATGGCATTGGCGCTCATATGCTCCGGCAAATCCAGTTTCCGCAGCAGCTTCTGCCTTTTTTCGGCGCTGTTGGCCCCGCCGGAGAGGCCCAGCTCCACAAGGTCCTGCTTGGTGATGCCGTTCCGGGCGGGGGTGTCCTCCCCCTCGATGGTGGCCCCGGCCCTTCTAAGAGCCTCCAGGATGATTTCCGGGGACATCCCCTCCACCCCCAGCTTGCCTTCCTTGCCCGGGGCGAACTTTCTGCGTTCCTTGCCGGGGATATCGGGAATGTAGGCGTGTTTCAGGCAGCGCCCGTCAATAGCGCTTTTCAGATGGTTCCGGATCACAAACCCTGCCCCATCCGAATCGGTAAACACAATGAGTCCCCGGATTTTCGCCACCTTCCGCAGAAGCTCCAACTGCTTTTTGTCCTTGAAAATGCCAAAGCCGCTGGTTTCCAGAATGGGCGCGTCCACAATCTGGCTCAGGGTATTTTTGTCGTAGCGACCCTCCACCACGATGGCCTCCCGAATCCTAACCATTCCGCGCCTCCCGTGCCAGCTCCAGCACCAAAAGCTCCAGAATCCGTTCGCTGTCGTCAAAGGAGGTTTTCATGGCGTAATCCGCCTCCAGCACCAGCTCCGCCGCTTTCGCGCAGAACGCTCCGGAAAAGCGCCGGGCCGCCTCCATGGTCTTTCTGGCGGGGTAATCCGGAATCCCGCAGAGCTTCTGAAGTTCTCCGCTTCCCTTCCCCGCCTCCATCAGCGTTCTCGCCGTGCCGATGCGGCGCAGGCTCCCGCCCACGGCTCCCAGAATGGCCAGCGGCTCCTGCTGCATCTTAAAAAGCTCCTGCAGCTTCAGAAGGGCCTGGCCGTACTTTCCCTCTCCGATCAGGTCCGTCATCTGGAACACCACCGCGTCCAGAACAGGCTCCGTCACCGCGTCGATGTCCGACTTGCGGATTTCGTCCGCCCCGGAGTAGGCGCAGATTTTTTCAATCTCCCCGCCCAGGGCCGTCATGGTTCCCCCGGTAATATCGATCAGGTAGGCGCACAGCTGGGTGGAAATCCGCTTTCCCCGGGCGGCAAAATGCCGGGTGACCCAGGCAATCAGGTCCTTCTGATCCTGCTTGGCGAATTCCACAATGAGGCCGCTGCTTTCCACGGCCTCCCACAGCTTTTTAAGCCTTTTGTCCGGCTTCCAGGGAACGGTGAGGTAGGTAAACACCACCGTGCAGTAATCCGGAATATCCGTCAGTATCTCCGCCATTTTTCCCCGGTCGCTTTCTCCCAGGCGGAACAGGTCCACATCATCCACCTGAACCAGGGTGTGTTCCGCCATCATGGGAAGATTCTCCACCGCATCGGCAAAGCCCTGCAAATCAAAGGTTTCATTATTCAGCCGGTGATAGTTAAACGACTCCGTCAGCTCCTCCAGCAGTTTCTTTTTCAGCTGGCCAAGGTAGTGGTTCATCAGGAAGGTTTCCTCCCCGAAAAATACATAGAGCCTTCCCGGCGTCCCGCTTTTCAGCTGTGCCTTCAGCTCCTGCAGCGCACTGCCGCCGGTCTGTTTCTTCGCCATAACCTCACCTCACCCGAAACAGGATCGTCCCGTTTTGATCGCTTCTGTAAACCGTGCATCCGAATTCCGCCAGCCGCGCCAGCAGCGCCTCGTCCGGATGCCCATACACATTTCCCGCGCCCACCGAAATCAATACCGTTTCCGGCTTCACCGTTTCCAGCAGTTCCCGGCAGGTGGAATCCTTTGAACCGTGGTGTCCCGCCACCAGCACGTCCACCTCCGGCAGATCGTACCGCTTCAGGAGCATTCGTTCTCCCCTGGCGCTGCGGTCTCCGGTAATCAATATACCACAGTTTTCCGCTTCAAACAAGATGCACAGGCTGTTTTCATTGCTGCTTTCCAAAAATGCCGGGGGAAAAATCCGGATTTTGCAGTCTCCGCAGGTAATCAGCAGCTCCTGGTCCGCCCGGATCACCCTTCCATCCGTCTGCGGCAGCTTGCCACGCTCCAAGGTCCCCGGAACAACCACCAGCTCTGTACCGATTCTGCCCAAAAGGTACCCCGCTCCACCGCAGTGGTCATCATCCCCGTGGGTCAAAATCACCCCATCCAGTCTGCGGATGCCCTGGCTGGCCAGCTGCCGGTAGGCTCTGTCCGCGGCGATCTCTCCGGTGTCTCCTCCGCAGTCCACCAGGAAGGTTTTTCCCCGGCTTTGCAGCAAGATACACTGGCCCTGACCCACGTCCAGAACAGTCACCCGGCACCCGTCCGTGAGAGGTCCCGCCCAGGAGCAGCCCAGCGCCAGACACAGCCCCAGGCAGATGCAAGTGAACAGCACACCGCTCTGCTTTCTCTTCCCAATCAGGAACACCGCAAGCAGCACATAGCAGAATGCCAGCCACAAAACGATGTATTCGCTGCTGGTATATACCGCTGCCAGCGGCGCCCGGGACAGGAGCCTCGCAGTGAAAAGCACATAGCGGATAGGCCACGCCAACACCCAGCCCAGCGCCCCGGCCAGCTTTGCCGACACCAGGCTCACTGCGCATACCCCGATCAAACCGTTGAAAACCAGATTCACTGCCCACAGTGTCAGCAGGTTGGTCACCACACCGATGAGGCTGACCGTCCCAAAATACACGGCGGACAGCGGAACCGTCAGCACCATGGCGCTGAGGGACACAGCCGCGCACCCGTGGGCCCAGCGCCAGAGCCGTCCGTCCCCTTTGGGCCAGAGCCTCTGAATCCAGCCGTCGATGGGGCCGCGGAACAGCAGAATCCCAGCAACGCAGCTCACGGAAAGCTGGAACCCGGCGTTCACAATCACCAGGGGATTCGCCGCCAGCATCACAAGGCAGGCAAAGGAAAGGGCTGTCAGAGAATCGTATTCCCGGTTAAATACCTGGGCCAGCATCATCAGCCCCACCATGACGCAGGCCCTGGTGACCGAAGGGGTGAAGCCCGCCATGGCAGCGAAAAGCGCCATCACCGGGAAGCCAATCAACGCCGTCAGGAACCGCCTTTTCCCGGTGAGCACCTCCACCAGCTTGTAGAGAATGGTTACATGGAGGCCGGAAACCGCGATGATATGCCGGATTCCGCTGATTCTCAGGTCCATGTCCACATTCCAGCTCAGGTCCGTGCTGTCTCCCAGCAGGAGGGCCCGCACAAAGGGCTGCACGTCCTCCGGGAAGGCCGCTTCCAGAATCCCGCCGATTTTTCCCGCCAGGATGGGGCCATACTGCCACCATACCCGGGTTTCCGATCTTTGAATTTCCAAGGCGCTCTCCTGATTGGCCGTCAGAAAGATTCCCTTCCCCTGGTAGCGGCTGGTGCGCTCCCACGCTCTGGGCGCCGTGTAGCGGAACCGGAACTCCCCGGAAATTCCGTCCCCGGGCGCCAGTTCCCTTTCTTCCTCCAGATAAATCCGCACCCGGTAGGGCTTTCCTTCGATTCTCACATAGGCTTCCACCGCCCAGCCGTAGTCCGTTTCATAGCTGTAGTCCGCAGCCGTCAGTTCCGCCTCCCGGGTAACTCCATTCCACTCCATGGCGTCGGACAGGTACAGCTCCCCGAAAAGAGCAAACCACCCCAGCCCCGCACAGCAGCCCAGCGCTGCCACCGCGGCAGGGCGAACCCGGCGGAACCGGATGCCGGCCAGTATCAGCGCAAGGGCAAGAACGCCGAACGCTCCCGAAGCAGCGGCCAGCACCCCTTGGGGCAGCAGGTATGCGCCCAACGCGCAGGCCGACCCAAAGCCCAGGGCAAACCACATCAGTACGCGCATTCCGCCTCCCCCTTTCCTCCGAAAGCACGGGCCGTCCCGGGAAACTCGGGACGGCCCAAAACTGCTTTTATTTCACCTTGGAAACCACGAAATCATCCACCAGCGCCAGCGCGTTATCCACCTTGGTGAGGTCCTTGCCGCCGCCCATGGCGCAGTCGGGCTTACCGCCGCCGCTGCCACCGCAGCAGCAGCATACCTGCTTTACCAGGTCGCCGGCCTTGATGCCCTTGGCGTTTGCCTCCTTGCCGCAGACCGCCAGGAAGGAAATCTTTCCGTCCTTGACGCTGGAGAGCACCGCCACAACGCTGCTGTCCTTATCCCGAAGCAGGTCACCCATCTGGCGGAGCTTGGCCGCATCCGCATTGGGGACGGAAGCGGTGATCACCCGCAGTCCCTCAATGTTGTGGGAGCCGAAGAGAATCCGCTCAATCTCACCGGAGGTCTCCCGGGCCTTGAAGCTCTCAATGGAGCGCTTCATTTCCTTCAGCTCCTCTAAGTGGCTCTGAATCCGGGCTGCCACATCCGCAGGCTTGGTCTTCAGCTTGGACGCGGCCTCATAAAGCATGGCCTGGTTGCGCTCCATCTTCTTCATGCATTCCTTGCCGGTGATGGCCTCAATCCGGCGGACGCCGGAGGCCACACTGCCCTCGCCCTCCAGCTCGAAGGGACCGACCTTAGCGGTGTTGTCCAGATGGGTGCCGCCGCACAGCTCGATGGAGTAGTCCCCCATGTTGACCACGCGGACCACGTCGCCGTATTTCTCGCTGAACAAGGCGGTAGCGCCCATACGCTTGGCCTCTTCAATGGGCATTTCCCGAGTCACAATGGGATAGCCCTCCAGGACGGCATTCTGAACGATGGCGTTGACCTTGGTCATTTCTTCAGGGGTCAGCGCAGAGTAATGGGTGAAGTCAAAACGCAGCCGGTCCGGCTCCACCAGAGAGCCCGCCTGATGAACATGGTCACCCAGGACACTTCTCAGGGCCTTCTGCAGCAGGTGGGTAGCGGAGTGGGCCCGCATGACGGCCTTTCTGCGCTCCACATCCACGCTGGCACAGACCACATCGTCCACCTTGATCACGCCGGAATTCAGCTTGCCGTAGTGCAGGTACTTGCCGCCCTTATCCTTCTGGACATCGGTGACCTCAAAGCGGCTGCTGCCCAGCATCAGCACGCCGTGGTCCGCCACCTGACCGCCCATTTCCGCGTAGAAGGGGGTACGATCCAGCACGATGATGCCGCGCTCGCCACCGGCGATGGTGCCGGAAACCTCGTCGCCAACGCAGACCGCCAGCACCCGGGCGTCGCAGTTGAACCGCTCATAGCCCACAAAGGTAGTGGGGGTGTTGTCCAGGCCCAGGTCAATGCCCGCCCAGGCAAGATCGCCCAGAGCCTTCCGGGCCTCCCGGGCCCGAGCCTTCTGCTCCTGCATCAGCTGGGCGAATTCCTTCTGGTTCAGGGTCATATCCTCGTCGGCCACCATCTCCAGGGTCAGGTCAATGGGGAAGCCGTAGGTATCATAGAGCTTAAAGGCATCCGCGCCGGAGAACTCGGTCTCCCCCTTGGCCTTGTGCTCAGAGAGCATTTCACTGAAAATCCGCATACCGCCGTCGATGGTCCGGGCGAAGTTCTCCTCCTCCACCTTAACCACCTTGGTGATATACTCCGCCCGCTCCCGCAGGTAGGTATAGTGGGACTCATTCTCCCGAATCACCGTCTCCACCACCTGGTACAGGAAGGGATGATCCACACCCAGGAGCTTTCCGTGACGGGCAGCCCGCCGCAGCAGACGGCGCAGCACATAGCCCCGGCCCTCGTTGCTGGGCAGCACGCCGTCGGCAATCATGAAGGTGGAAGCGCGGATATGGTCGGTAATCACTCGCAGACTCACGTCCATTTTCACACTCTGGCCGTAGGAGGCACCGGTAAGCTCCGTGACCTTGTTGGTGATGTTCATGACGGTATCCACGTCAAACAGACTGTTCACGTCCTGGCAGACCACCGCCAGACGCTCCAGGCCCATGCCGGTGTCGATGTTCTTCTGGGCAAGCTCCGTGTAGTTGCCCTGTCCGTCATTGTTGAACTGGGAGAATACGTTGTTCCAGACCTCCATATACCGGTCGCAGTCACAGCCAACGGTGCACCCGGGCTTGCCGCAGCCGTACTTCTCGCCCCGGTCATAGTAGATTTCGCTGCAGGGGCCGCAGGGGCCGGAGCCATGCTCCCAGAAGTTGTCGGACTTCCCGAAACGGAAGATTCTCTCGGCGGGAACTCCCACCTCTTTGTTCCAGATTTCAAAGGCCTCGTCGTCATTTTCGTAGATGGAGGGGTACAGACGGTTCTCGTCCAGTCCCACCACCTTGGTCAGGAATTCCCAGCTCCAGGCAATGGCCTCATGCTTGAAATAGTCGCCGAAGGAGAAATTGCCCAGCATCTCAAAATAGGTGCCGTGGCGGGCGGTCTTGCCGATGTTCTCGATGTCGCCGGTGCGGATGCACTTCTGGCAGGTGCAGACCCGGTGCCGGGGAGGCTCCACCTCGCCGGTGAAATAGGGCTTCATGGGGGCCATGCCGGAGTTGATCAGCAGCAGGGATGCGTCATTCTGAGGGATCAGGGAGAAGCTGGGCAGACGCAGGTGCCCCTTGCTCTCGAAGAAGGAAAGGAACATTTCCCGGAGCTCGTTCACTCCGTAGGGTTTCTGGCTCATTGGTTTTCTACCTCCATAATAGTTTGCAAAGGAAACGGTGGCATAAACAAACGCCGCCCCTAAATCTAGGGGCGACGTAATAACGCGCGGTACCACCCTAATTCGTTCCGGCAGGCCGGAACCTCTTAGCCGCTCTGTAACGGGAGCACCCGTCCCGGTCATCCCGGGCAACGCAGGAAGTGGCCCGCAGGCATCCGCCGAGGGGCTTCCACCGTCCCCCTCTCGCTTCGGGTTTCTTGCCTACTTTGTTTCCGCATTGTCTTTGCATATCGTGTGTATTCTACCACAAACGCCCGAAATGTCAATGGGTTTCTTCACAAAAAATCGGCAGATTTCGGAAGGGAAAGGGGCAGTCCTCCCCCGGATTCCACTGCCGCAGAATCCTTCCCGCCAGGGTCGGGAGCTTCGGGAGCTTCTCCCCCGGGAAGGTCACCATCTCCAGGAGCAGACCGGACTCTGTGTTTTCCAGACGGAAATCCAGAACAGAGTTCCAGCGCCGCAGCTCCCGTCCCAGCTGCTCCACCGCAGGGTCCGGGGGCTGTGGCAGGCTTTCCGGGCAAACCCACCCCCGAATGGTACAGTCCAGACCCGTCTGCAGGGTCTCCGAAAGCCACCCGTCAGGCTCCGACCCCACTACAATGCAGCTGCGGGCATAGAGCGGCGTTCCCATCCGGCGGGCCAGCTTGCACAGTTCCAGAAGCACCCCGGCTTCGCCCACCAAACAGCCGCACCGCTGGGAAAAGCCCCGGCGCAGCAGCGTGATCCAGCGGCAGTCCTCCCCCATGGGCACAGGAATCGCCCCGCAGTGGAGCACCATATCGCAAATCTGCTTTCCCGGGGAATCGCCCTCCCCGGGAAAGCAAATCAGCACCCGCTCCTTTTTCCGCAGACACGCGCGGAAAAGTTCCTCCATTGCAGCCGCACCGCGGAACACAGCTCCGTCCATTCGCACCACTTCCCGTACAGTATATTAGGTATTATACACAACGTGCAGTGCGAAATCAAGCCAGATTTCATATATTTCTACAACCCCCGCTGGGGTTCTTCCCCGCTCACCGGAATATGTTCCTCTAGCCAGCACTTCATTTCCAGGCGGCCCTCTTCGGTCATGGGGAAGGTTTTCTCCCCCTCCATGCTGCTTTTCTCATAGCAGTACAGGCCGTGCCAGTATTCGCAGTAAATGGAGCTTTGTTCAAAATCCACCTCTTTGGCGGTGGCCATGACCACCTTTGGCTCCGCCCGGAACCGGAAGAGCCCCATGGAACCGGTGAAGATGTTGTTCATGGCGAAGGTGTGCAGGGTCGGGAGAAACAGTTCGCTCACTTGTTTACGCCTCCATCAGCGCTTCCATCTCGTCGAGCAGCGTGCCGAACAGCGCCAGCGCCTGCTCCACAGGCTCCGGCCCGGTCATATCCACGCCCGCGCCCTTCAGCAGCTCGATGGGGGTCTTGGAGCAGCCGCCGGACAGGAAGCCCAGGTAATCCTTCACCGCGCTCTCGCCCTCGGCCAGGATTTTCCTGGACAGCGCGATGGCGGCGGAGTAGCCGGTAGCGTACTGGAATACGTAGTAGTTGTAATAGAAGTGGGGAATCCGTGCCCACTCCATGGCGATTTCGTCGTCCACCACAATATCCTCTCCGTAGTACAGCTGATTCAGTCTCCTGTACTCCTCGCAAAGCACCTCCGCGGTCAGCGTCTTGCCCTGAGCAGCCATCTTGCCGATGTTCAGCTCAAACTCCGCGAACATGGTCTGGCGGTACAGGGTTCCCTTGAACTGATCCAGGAAGTGGTTAATCAGATATGCTCGCTCCTTCTTATCGGTGGTTTTGCCCAGGAGGTACTCCATCAGCAGCGCCTCGTTGCAGGTGGAGGCCACCTCGGCAACGAAAATCACATAATCCGCGTCCACCGGATTCTGGTGCTTGTTGGAAAGATAGGAGTGCAGGGCATGCCCCATCTCATGGGCCAGGGTAAACTGGCTGTCCAGGGTTCCGGTGTAGTTCAGCAGCACATAGGGATGCACCGACGCGCCTGCGGAGTAAGCGCCGCTGCGCTTGCCCACGTTCTGGTACACATCAATCCACCGATTGTCAAAGCCCTCCTTCAGGATTTTCCGGTACTCCTCGCCCAGGGGAGCCAGGGCATCGTACACCGTCTGCTTGGCCTCATCGAAGGGAATCTTCTTATCCACCTCAGATAGAAGCGGGGTATAAATGTCGTAGAAGTGAAGTTCCTCCACTCCCAGCAGTTTTTTCCGCAGGCGGACATACCGGTGCATCTTGTCCAGATTCCGGTGAACCGCCTCAATCAGGTTCAGGTATACAGAGGTGGGAACCTGGGTTTCGTCCAGGGACGCCTCGAACGCCGTGTCATACTTTCTCGCCTCGGCAAAGAATTTCAGCTGCTTATTCTGGGCATTCAGAATGGAGGCCGCGGTATTGCGGAAGGAACCGAAGGTGTGATACAGATTTTCATAGGCACTCTTGCGGAGCACCCGGTCGCTGCTTTCCTCCAGGCTGACAAAGGTTCCCTGGCTCAGAGGATGCTTGCCGCCCTCGGCGTCCACGGCATCCGGGAAGGTGATGTCCGCATCCGCGAAAGCGCCGTAAATTGTATCCGGTGCCTGAGCCATCTCCCCGGCAGAAGCCAGCAGCCTTTCCTCGGCAGCGGAGAGGGTGTGGGCCTTCCTTCTGCGAAGGTCGTTCAGATATCTGTGATACCGTTCCAGCCCCGGGCATTCGGCATAGAACCGGTTCAGGGTTTCCTCAGAGATTTCCATGATTTCCGGGGTTTCGAAGCTGACCGCGGCATGGAGCGCCACAGCCGTTCCCATAAATTTGCCCTGCATGGCCTGATAGACCGGGTTGCGGGTATCCTCGTCCGCCTTGCGCATACAGTAGTTGGCGAGAAGCCGCAGTTTGGAGTTGACCCGCTCCATGCTGCTCAGATACGCAAAGAGCTTCTCTGCGCTCTCGCCCAGCGTCCCGGCGAATGCCGCGAGAACCTGCTGGTCCTCCTGCAGTGTGGCAAGCTCCTGCTCCCAGGCCTCGTCCGTGGGATACATATCCTCCGTGGCCCAGCGGTCCTTCACCGGGATTTCCTCCCGCAGAGGGATTTTTCTGCTTTCTTCCATATGAAAACCTCCTAAAGATTTTTGAATATTATACCACAGCCCGCGAAAAAAGCAATTCCCAACTCAGCCATGTACCCACCGCATAAAAATTGTTGTTTACGATTCGTTATTGTAGGGGCGGCTATTAGCCGCCCGCAACCTAACGGCTACAGAAATGTCCGTTTTATCCGTAAATGCTCAAAAATCGGGACGTTTCGGGCGACGTGCTTGAAAACTGTAAACAACAATTTTCCTTTCTATTCTCCTTCTTGCAACTTCCGGCAACTTGTGCTACATTATCCGGCGGTGATGAAAATGAAAAACAGAATCAAGGGCAGCTTCTGTCTGCTGCTGGGAACGGTCATCTGGGGCTCCGCCTTCATCGCGCAAAGCGTGGGCATGGACCATATCGGCCCCTTTACCTTCCAAACCATCCGCTGCGCCCTGGCCGTGGTCTTTCTTCTGGTAACGGCCACCTTATTTGACCTGAAAAAGTACGGACTGTCCGGCTCCCTGGCCCGGTGGAGGGCACCCGCCCTGTGGAAAGCCGGACTGATCTGCGGAGCCGCGCTTTTCGTTGCCGCAAGCCTCCAGCAGGTGGGGCTTGTGTATACCGACGCGGGCAAGGCCGGCTTTATTACTGCCATGTACATCGTACTGGTTCCTGTGATCGGGCTTTTCCTCCACCGCAAGCCCCCGAAAACCATTGTATTCAGTGTGCTTCTGGCTGTCCTGGGCCTGTACCTGCTCAGCTGCATGGGGGCCTCCGGTATCAATCTGGGGGACCTTCTTCTGATGGGCTGCGCCCTGGCGTTCGCGGTGCAAATCACCTGCATTGACCGGTTCGCCCCCGAAGCGGACGGGCTCAAGCTCAACTGCATCCAGGCTCTGGTGGTCACGGTGCTGTCCCTTCCCCCCATGCTTCTGACGGAAACCGTGGAAGGGGCAAGCATTCTTGCCTGCTGGCCCTCCCTGGCCTTCGCGGGCATTCTCTCCATGGGCGTTGCCTACACCCTGCAGATTGCGGGACAGAAGCACCTGGAGCCCGCCGCGGCCTCCCTGATCATGAGCCTGGAGTCCGTCTTTGCCGCCCTGGGCGGGTGGCTGGTGCTGGGCGAAACCATGACCCGCTGGGAGCTGACCGGCTGCGCCCTGGTATTTGCGGCAGTGATCCTGTCCCAACTCTCCCCTGCTGGCGAAAAAAGGTGACATTCCGTTCCCTTTCCCCTGATTTCATTGACATTCCCCTTTGGGGCAGCTATAATAAGTTATGAGCATATCGGTTTGACTCAGCAGACCAATAAATTGGTGTTTTTCGCTACGCTCCAGTTGACAGTGGACAGTGGACAGTTGTGGTATCCCCTTCGGGGATGGAATTGAAATAATGATGTCGGAAAACATCCATATTTCACATGGAAATGAAACGATCCCCGATTTTGTTTTTCAAATCGTCCCGAAGGGACTCCTTAACTATCAACTGTCAACTGTCAACTGTCAACTCGGGCTCTGCCCGCCAAACACCAATTTGTCGGGCAGCTGAGTAAGCGCAATGCTACAGAGATTTCCCTGTTCTGTCCACACGTCCCACATCTGGAAAGCGAGGCGTTTTCATGAAATCAGGCAGTAATATGCTGGCGGAAGGCAAACGGAGCATCCTGCAGATTATTTTTGGCCGAACCATGGTGATCATTGTGGCGCTGGCACTCCAGTTTCTGCTGCTCTTTGCCCAGCTGTACGCCCTGGTTCAGTACATCCCTTACTTTGTAGGCGGCGTCTATGCCCTGACAGCCGTCATGCTCATCTATGTGCTGAACACCAGGGACAACCCCACGGTGAAGCTCTCCTGGTGCATTCTGATCGGCGTGCTGCCTGTACTGGGCGCCATGCTGTATTTCTTCGTCCGGTTTGAGCTGGGCCACCGGCTGGAAAAGCGGATCATTCAGTCCTCCATGGAGGAAAGTCTTTCCTTTGTCCCGCCCCAGGAGGAAGCTGCGAACCAGCTGAAAGAAGAGAATAAGAATCTTTACAACCTCTCCCACTTCCTGCTGGAGCACGGGGGCAACGCCATCTGCCGCAACACCAGCGTGGAGTATTTCCCCCTGGGCGAGAACAAGTTCGAGGCCATGCTCCGGGAGCTGGAAACGGCGGAAAAGTTTATTTTCCTGGAGTACTTTATCATCGGCAAGGGCTTTATGTGGAGCCGGGTTCTGGATGTTCTGACACGGAAAGCCGCCCAGGGTGTGGATGTGCGGGTGATGTACGACGGCACCTGTGCCGTGACCCAACTGCCCTACGGCTACCCCAAGCAGCTGGAAAAGTTGGGAATCCATTGCAAGATGTTCTCCCCCCTGCGCCCCTTCGTCTCCACCCACTACAATAACCGGGACCACCGGAAAATCCTGGTGATCGACGGCCGCACCGCGTTCACCGGCGGCGTGAACATAGCCGACGAGTACATCAATCACACCCACCCCTACGGCCACTGGAAGGACACGGCCATCATGGTGAAGGGAGAAGCCGCCCGCAGCTTTACCCTGATGTTCCTGCAGATGTGGAACGCCACCGAGCGCAGCCGGGACTTTGAAAGTGTGCTTGATAAGATTCCCTCCGAACCCGCGTCCGCCCCCGGGTATGTGATTCCCTATGGGGACTACCCCCTCCGGGACGCCTATGTGGGCAAGATGGTCTACCTGAATATCCTGAACCAGGCAAAGGATTATGTCTACATCATGACCCCCTACCTGATTCTGGACAATGAGATGATCACCGCTCTGGAGTTTGCCGCCGGCAGGGGTGTGGATGTGCGGATGATTCTGCCCCGCGCGGCGGATCATATCTATGCCTCCGTCCTGGCCAAGAGCCACTACCAGGAGCTATTCGATGCCGGAGTAAAGATTTATGAGTACACCCCCGGCTTCATCCATGCCAAGGTATTCCTCAGCGACGACGATACCGCGGTTGTCGGAACTATTAATCTGGACTACCGCAGCCTCTACCTCCACTACGAGTGCGCCGCACTTCTGTACCAGGTTCCCGCTATCGGGGATATCAAAGCGGATTTCCGGGACACCTTTGAAAAATCCCACCTGATTACCCAGGAGGATATCAAGCACCGCTCCTTCCTCACCAAGCTCTTCGGCGTCCTTCTGAAGGTTTTCGCCCCCCTGATGTGATCCCGCCAACATAAAGCACACCCCCACCGCAAGTGCGGTGGGGGTTTCTCTATAAACGGGAATGTGAATATCGACTATTACATTTCCTGCCTGCCCTCCAGGGCGCGGGAGAGGGTCACCTCGTCGGCGTATTCCAGCTGGCTTCCCACGGGAACACCGTAGGCCAGCCGAGTCACCTTTACCTCCATGGGCCTGAGCAGCCGAGAGATGTACATGGCGGTGGCTTCGCCCTCGGTATCCGGGTTCGTGGCCATGATGACCTCCCGCACATTTCCGGCAGCCACCCGCTTTAAGAGCTCCTTGATCTTGATATCGTCCTGGGACACATGGTTCAGGGGCGAGATCACCCCATGGAGCACATGGTATACCCCCCGGAACTCCCGGGAACGCTCCAGGGCGATCACATCCCTGGGCTCCGCCACCACGCAGATCAGACCCTGATCCCGGGTTTCATCATCACAGATGGGGCAAAGGGGCCGATCCGTCAGGTTCTGGCAGCGCTCACAGGTATGCACCGTCCGTTTTGCCTCCAGAATTGCCTGGGAAAACGCCTCCGCGTCCTCCAGCGGCAGGCTCAGCACATGGAAGGCAAGCCTCTGGGCGGTTTTCCCCCCAATGCCGGGGAGCCGGGCAAACTGGTCGGCAAGATTCTGCAGCGCAGCGGGAAAAAACTGCATGGCTCCTCCTTAGAACAGACCGCCCAGGTTCAGGCCCCCGGTGAGCCGGGACATATTGTTAGCGGCCTCGGTATCTGCGGTGCGCATGGCCTCGTTGACGGCGGCAATCACCATGTCCTGGAGCATTTCCACATCCTCGGGGTCCACGGCCTCGGGATTGATATTAAGCTCCACCAGCTCATGCTTGCCGTTTACCGTGGCGCTGACCATGCCGCCGCCTGCCTTGGCGGTGAAGGTCTTGCTCTCCTGCTCCTGCTGCATCCGGAGCATCTCCTGCTGCATCTTCTGGGCCTGCTTCATCATCGCAGCCTGATTCATTCCGCCGGGCATTCCCCGGAATCCGCCTTTTGCCATAATACATTCTCCTCTTAGCTTAATAATTCTTGATTTTTACAACATCCGAATGCTCCCTGCCGAAGGCCAGGAGCTGCTCCATCCTGGGGTTACTCCGAGGCTTGGCGGTGAGGTCCACCACCACCGCCCGAATGGGGCGTCCCAGCTGTGCCCCGGCCTTCCAGGACACCACCTCCAGGATTTCCGGCTTGTCAATGGTCTGTGCGGTGAAGGCATTGCTGCACCGAAGCTCCAGCCGGTCCCCCACCAGCACACCCTGCAGCGGGGAATTGGGACTTGCCGCGAAGAAACCGGAGGCAGGGGGCTTCAGCTCTCTTCTGGCTGCGGCGGCCAGCTCCGTCCAGAAGCCCGGCGGCACGTCGTTTCCGGGAGGAGGCGCTTCCTCCTCCACGGGCGGTTCCTCCTCCGGCGCGGGAGGAGCAGCTTCCTCCCCACGCTCCTTCCCGGGAAGGGGCCTTGCGGGAATCGCTCCCGTCCTGATCATCTCCTCCAGCCGGGTGAGGCGGGCGTTCAGGGATTTCTCGTCCAGGCTCAGTTCCGGGCGGCACATCTCCACAATGCACAGCTCCGCGTCCATCCGTCTGCTGTCGCTGCGGGTAAAGCCCGCCATGGTGTTCTGGAGCAGATTCATCATCCGCACCAGTTCTCCGCTGCCCAGCCGTTTCGAAAGCGCCTGCACCTCCTGATCCTCCGCCACCCCCGAGAGCATACTGATCCCGGCTCCCGGAGCGGTTTTGATCACCAGCAGGTCCCGGACCAGGCACGCCAGCTCGTCCAGCAGTGCCCCCAGGTCCTTCCCCTCGGCATAGAGATTGCCAAAGAGCGTCAGGGCACTGGCGGTGTCATGGTCCGCGATATAACCCATCATCTCGCCGCACCGCCGTTCCCCGGCAATTCCCAGGCAGGCATACACCCGCTCGGCGGTGAGTTCCCCCACCGTGGCCGAGGCGCACTGGTCTAGCAAGCTCAGGCCGTCCCGCATACCGCCGTCGGCCAGTCTGGCAAGCACCCGGGCAGCGGAATCGTCCAAATCAATATTCTCCTGATAGGCCACATACTGGAGCCTGGCCGCGATATCCTCCTGACTGATGCGGCGGAAGGAAAACCGCTGGCACCGGGACAGGATGGTGGCGGGAACCTTGTGCAGCTCCGTGGTAGCCAGAATAAACAGCAGATGCTCCGGCGGCTCCTCAATGATCTTCAGCAGCGCGTTGAAGGCCGAGAGGGACAGCATATGCACCTCGTCAATGATGTACACCCGCATTCTCACCTGGGAGGGAGTGTACACCGCGTCATCCCGCAGGTCCCGGACGTTGAATTGCAGGGATTGCCGTTATCCGGATGGAGGCAGTTCACGGCCTTGGCCAAAATCTTGGCGCAGCTGGTTTTTCCCGTGCCTCTGGAGCCGGTAAAAAGATACGCGTGGCTCAGCTTCCCGGTTTGAATCTGGTGCTTGAGGGTCTGGGTCACCGCCATCTGTCCCGAAACATCGTCAAATGTCTGGGGCCTGTATTTTCGGTACAGGGCCTGATAAGCGGACATAGGGAACGCCTCCTTCCTGAAAAATTACCAACGGATAATCCGACCGGCTCATAACAAGATCGCACACCCACATTTGAGCAAGCCAAATACCCGGGCCCCGCGCAGCCGGCTCAAAATCGGCATCCCTGCGGCACACGAGAAGATCCGCTTAATGCTGCTTGGTTCCCCACCTGACATGGTTCACGGGATCTCGTTGCGCAAGACCGATTTCTCAACACCACTTACGCGGGCCGGACGGCATTTGAACTTACCCGGGTGTGGGGATTCATCCCTGCTGTAGCGGATTGCAGGTACAGGGCACCGCTAACTCCCCGACTAGTGCGACCTTGTTATAAGCCGGTCGTGCCTAAACAAGGTTATAAAGTTGTAGTAAAGCTTAGTTCAGCTTGGATTCAATGAAATCCGCCAGCTCCTGGAAGGTGGTGATCTTCTGATCCTCCATATCCAGCTCCACGCCCAGCTCGGTCTCCAGGTCCATGATCATCTCCACGATGTCCAGGGAGTCAATGCCCAGGCTCTCGAAGGTGCTGTCCGGAGTAATCTCGGAAGCGTCCAGCTCCAGCTGCTTCGCAGCGTAATTCACCAGTTTCTCGTACATAAGATCAGTCCCCCCAAAAATATCTCTTTGGTGCTATCCGAAAGTATTTTAGTACAGGATACTCATTTTGTCAATGCCTGATTTGTGAGGCGGCCATACCGGCGGCATAAGCCGTCGCCCAGGCTATCTGGAGGTTGAACCCTCCCGTGTAGGCGTCGCAGTCGATGATCTCCCCGGCGAAGTACAGACCCTTCAGGATTTTGGACTCCATGGTCTTGGGATCAATTTCCGAAACCCGGATGCCTCCGGAGGTAATAATCGCCTCGCTGACCGGGCGCTTCCCCCGGATTTTCACCGGGAACGCCTTCAGGAGCTTCACCAGCTCCCGGCGCTTCTCCTTCGTCAGGGAATTAGCCTGGAGCAGCGGATCAATTCCCAGGGCGTCCAGCACCACCGGAATCATGGAACGGGGCAGCAGGTCCGTCAGTGCGTTTTCCATGGAGCGGTTGCGGTACTGCTCCAGGTCCCGTAGAATCCTCCCGTCCAGCTTACTTTCCTCCAGGGCGGGCTTCAGGTCAATCAGCAGGGAGCAGCCCTCCCCCTTCAGGTGACAGCTGGCGGAAAGAACCGTGGGGCCGGAAACACCGAAATGGGTGAAGAGGAGCTCTCCAAAGTCTTTGTACAGGAGCTTTCCGCCCGAACTGACCAGACGAACCCCCACATTCCGCAGGGAAAGGCCCTGCATTCTGGCGCAGGCATCCCCCTCCGCCTCCAGGGGCACCAGGCTTCCCTCCCGGGGGGTGACCGTGTGTCCCAGCTTTTCCGCCATGGTATAGCCGTCCCCGGTGGAGCCGGTGGCGGGATAGGATACCCCTCCGGTGGCGAGGATCACCCAGCCTCCGCTGTAAACCTCTTTCCCGGCCCGAACCCCAGCGGCAGAAGTGTCCTTTGTCAGAATCTCCGTCACCGCCCCGGTCCGAACCGTTACCCGGAGCCGCTCCAGCTCCCGCCACAGGGCGTCCAGCACCGACTGGGACCTGTCCGTTGTGGGGAACACCCGGCTGCCCCGCTCGGTTTTCAGCTCACAGCCCAGCTCCCGGAAGAATTCCATGGTTTTCTCCGGAGGAAAGGCGGCCATGGCGCTGTAGAGGAACCGGCCGTTTCTGGGAACGTTCTGCAGCACCTCCTGGGCGGTGCAGTCGTTGGTCACATTGCAGCGCCCTTTTCCGGTAATGAGCAGCTTTTTCCCCAGCCGGTCATTCTTTTCCAGCAGCAGGACCCGCTCCCCCCGCCGGGCGGCGGTGATGGCCGCGAACATCCCGGCGGGGCCGCCGCCTACTACGATCCCGTCATATATCATACCCCGTCTACCTGCTTTTCATAAACGTGGTATTCCTCCCAGATACGCTCCAGGTTCTCGAAGGTACGGGAAAGCTCCTTCTCACGCCTGGCGGCGATGGCCACGATCAGGGCGTTGACGATGCTCAGGGGCGCCACCAGGCTGTCCACCAGGCTCACCATATCGCTCTTGGCTACCAGCACATGGTCGCAGCATTGGCCCAGCGGGGACAGGGTGCTGTCCGTAAAGCCGATCACCGTGGCCCCGGCGGAGCGGCAGTAGGTAGCGGCCTTTGTGGTGGAGGCGGAGTAACGGGGGAAGCTGAACGCAATCACCACGTCCTCGCTGTTCACGCCCACGATCTTCTCAAACATCTCCCCGGTGCTGTAACCGGTCACCACATGGACATTGTTGAACATATAGTTAAGGTAGTGGCCCAGGAACGTGGCCAGAGGCGCCACGGACCGGACACCCAGAATGTAGATTCGCTTGGCCTTCAGAATGGAGTTCACGGCGGCGGAGAATTCCTCCCGATCCACAGTCTCTTCGGTCTGCCGGAGCTTTTCGATATCGGAATGGATGACCATGGAAATCACATCCTGGTCCCCCAGCCGGTCATTGGCCACCTCGATGCGCTGCACCGAGGTCAGGCGGTTGAGCACCATTTCCTGCATGGCCTTCTGCATACTGGGATAGCCGTCAAAGCCCAAATCCACCGCGAAGCGCACCACCGTGGATTCCGAAACCCCCACGTTCTTTCCCAACCGGTTTGCGGTCATAAACGCCGCCTTGTCATAGGACTCCATGATATACCGGGCAATTTTCTTCTGCCCCTTGGAAAATTCAGGCGCCTTCTCCTGCAGCAGCGCCATAATATCGCTCTTCATATGCTCCTCCCGAGGGCGGTGGTTCCGCCGCGTATATACTAGCAAACCCCGCCCCATTTTGCAAGAACAAAAGCCGCTTCATGCAAAAATATGTGGTTATCCTATCAAATCAGCTATAAGATAAATTGTTGTTTACGCGTGCGCACCCAAAAAACGCTGTCATTGCGAGCCAGTGCGCACACTGGCGTGGCAATCCCCCGGATATTCCGAGAAGTCCAATGGGGGATTGCCACACCAGGCTGCGGCCTGGTTCGCAATGACAGTTCTTTTTTAGTGCGCTAAACAACAATTTATATGTATATTCCCTACAGAGCCTCCACTTCTTCCTTCGATAAATACCGCCACTTTCCGGGCTCCAGATTTCCCAGGGACAGCGTCCCCTCCCGGATTCTGCGCAGCCGGGTGACCTGCATCCCGGCGGCTTCGCACATCCGCCGCACCTGACGGTTGCGGCCCTCGTGGATCGTGACCAGGAATTTTGCTTTCTCTCTCTGGGCCCTAACCAGCCGCACCCCGGGCTTGCGGATGGTGTAGCCGTCCAGGGTGATGGGCTGTGACAGCCGAACTTCCGCACCGGGGACATAGCCGGTGACCCAAACCTCATAGGTTTTGCACACTTCTCCCCGGGGGTGCATCATCCGGTTGGCAAATTCCCCGTCGTTGGTAAAGAGAAGCAGCCCCTCAGAATCCATATCCAGCCGCCCCACGGGATACACCCGCACCCCGCAGTCCACCACCAACCGGGCGGCGTCGGGACGACCCTTTTCGTCGGACAGGGTGGTCACATACCCTCTCGGCTTGTTCAGCATGAGATACACATACTCCTGCCGCTGGGGCAGGGGCTGCCCGTCCAGGAGAATTTCGTCCCGTTCCGGGTCCGCGCCGTCCCCCAGAGCGGCGGGAACGCCGTTCACCGTCACCCGTCCCTGCCGGATCAGCTCCTCACTGCTCCGCCGGGAGGCCACCCCCCTGGCGGACAGTATTTTCTGCAGTCGTTCCTTCATGGGCCTTCCTCCCAAACAGTTTCTCCCAAAGACTTTCGGGCTCCTCACGCTCCAGCTCCACGGTCCGCCCGTACACCACAGGAAATTTTCCAACGGCCTTTCCCTGAATCAGCACATAGGCAAACCCCGCGTCGGCCCCCTCCGCCACCGGAGCATACACAAAGCCCGGCCCCGGCAGCGCCACCTGGGGATTCTCCTCCGGGGCCAGGGCGTAGACGAAGTGTTCCGCAGCCAGGATTTCCACCCGTCCGCCGTCGCCTCCCGCCACCTCCAGCTCCCCGATCCGGTCCCCGGCGGTGACCACCCGCTGAACATGGAACCGGGCAAAGCCCTCCTCCAGAAGCGCCTGGTGCTCCTGCCAGTCATTGGGGTCGTTCAGGGTCACGGCAATGATCCTCCGGCCGTCCCGGGTGGCGCTGGAAACCAGGGCACGCCCCGCGGCTCTGGTAAAGCCGGTTTTCACCCCGTCCGCGCCCTCCACCATCCAGAGCAGCTTATTGTGGTTGCGAAGATACCGATCCCCCACCGTCACCGTTTTCGCGGAAACGGTTTTGCAGAACACCGGATTCTCCATGGCATAAGCCGCCAGTACCGCCAGGTCCCGGGCGGTGGAGTAATGGCCGGGGCTGTCCAGGCCGTTGGGATTTTCAAAATGGGTATTCCGGAGCCCCAGCAGCCGGGCCTTGTCGTTCATCAGCTCCACAAAGCCCTCCACGGTGCCCCCGCAGTAGATGGCCAGCGCCACGGCGGCATCGTTCCCCGAGGACAGCATCAGTCCGAAGAGCAGCTCCTGAATAGTCAGCACCTCCCCCTCCCGCAGGTACATGGAGGAGCCCTCGATCCCCACCGCTTCCTTGGGGATGCGCATTCTGTCCAGAACATTGCACTGCTCGCACACAATGAGTGCCGTCATAATCTTGGTGGTGCTGGCAATCAGGCTCCGGCTGTCGGCGTTCTTGTCAAAAAGTACCCTGCCGCTGACCGCGTCCAGGGATAAGGCTTTCTCTGCGCAGACCGCCCGGGCCTCCCGGGGCAAAATCAGAACGGCGGCCAGCAATGCAGCCGCCGTTCCGGCGAAGAATCGTTTCATATCTCTCACCCGGAAATAGAATTCCCGGGAAAAAGGGGTTTATTCGGTTTTTTGGGTCTTGGAGTCCACGAACGCGGAAATTTTGTCCAGCGTATCCGGAATCATCTCCACAATCCGGTCCGCCGTGGTATTGGCAGGCGCTGCCACAGGCATCATCCGCACGTTTCCGTCCTTCACGATCAGAAAGCAGATGGGCGTCACCTTCACGCCGCCGCCCACGCCGCCGCCGAAGGGATTCTCTCCGCCGGATTTGTTGACAAAATCCGAGCCGCCCCCACCGAAGCCCACACTGACCTTGGAGACCGGGATAATGGTGACCCCGTCGGGGGTGGAAATCGGCTGGCCGATGACGGAATTCACGTCCACCAGCTCCCGGATTTTCTGAATGGTATTGTCCAGCATATTGGAAAGTTTTTCACTCATGTTGCAGCACCGCCTTTTCTTTTCTTGGATATCGACAAATATTCCTTCAACGCCCGGATGCCGTACCGCAGAGCCAGGGCCATAAGTCTGCCAAGGGTAATGGTAATGTCCAGTCCCGCGGTAACCAGGGTGGAATCCGCCGTAAAGTCGCACTCCACATTCAGGTCCCGTTTCCGGATCACAAGGACCCTTTCCAGCCGGGGGAGCAGATTGCCCAGCGCGGCCCAGGCTCTTCCGTAGTTCACCGCCAGGTCACAGGGGTCGTCCCCTGCCAGAACCAGCTTCAGCTCCAGGTAATCCACACGCAGCTTCCGCCGGAAATCGTTCAGCAGCTCCAGCGCCAGCTTCACCAGCGGGAGGAAATCCGTCAGGGAGCCGCCGGCCTTCTTTTCGGAGGCTTCCGCGGCTGACTTCCCGGTCTGCTGTTTTGGTTTCTTCTCAGTGGGCTTTTTTCCCTCTTTTTTGGGCTTTTCCTTCTTCGGCCTGGGGTAAACCGAAATCCGAACGGGGCCGGCCAGCACCTTCACGGCGGCTCCGTCGCAGTCGTAGCGGACCCGTACCCCCAGGGGCAGCGCCGCCAGCAGCGCAGCGATCCCCAGCACGATGAGCCAGCCCATTACGTTTCCTCCCCGTCCGGTGTCTGCTCCGGCTCCACCGGCTCTCCGAAGGAGACCTTTTCAATGGGAGGCAGCTCCTCCAGGGTGGACAGCCCAAAGGTCCGCAGGAAATCCGGTGTGGTTTTATACTGAATGGGACGTCCGGGCACGTTCAGCCGCCCCGCTTCCTCAACCAGCTTCTTATTCAGCAGCGCCGCCACGGAGTAGGCGCTGTCCACACCCCGAATCTGCTCCACCATGGCCTTGGTGGCGGGCTGGTAATAGGCGATGATGGTCAAAGTTTCCAGCTGGGAGGAGGACAGCTTGGGGGGCTTTCTGGTTTCCAGCGCTTTTGTCACAAAGTCGGCCATCTCCCCGGAGGACACCATCTGGTAGCCCTTCTCCAGCCTCAAAATCCGGATTCCCCTGCGACCAAAGGCCAGTTCATCCGCCAGGGCATCCGCGGCGGCGATAATCTCATTTTCATCCGCTTCCAGTGCGGAAGCCAGCCGGGAAACCTCCACCCGCTCCCCCGCGGCAAACAAGATGGCCTCAATGGCCCGCTGCAATTCATCCAATTCCATTGTGTCACTCCTTTTCAGCGGGCTGCTGCTCCATCAGCCGGACATTGGGATTTTCGCCGGAGACATCGTCCTCCAGGGCAACGGAGTTGGTTTTGCACAGCTCCAGGATGGCGAGAAACGTCGCCACAATTTCAGAACGGCTTTTGTTCCCCCGGAATAGGTTTTTTAACCTCTCCACCCCTCGGAGCACCAGCCGCCGAAGGACCTCCCCGGCCTTTTTGGTCACGGGATAGGGCTCCTTGCCCACAATTCCCCGGAAATTCACGGTGGGCGGGGGGAGCTGACGCTCCGAGCGCTCCGCGATCATATCCAGGGCCCTCAGCAAATCCCCGGGAGTGTGCTGATACCGGTAGCCCCGCTCCCGGCGCAGAGGCTCCGGCTCCTTGGTAAAGATGCACCGTCCGATTTCATTGCGGGGTTCCAGCACCGTGATCGCCTGACGGATCTGCTCCATGGCCTCCTTCCGGCGGCGCTCCACCAGGGACTGGCGCAGCAGATCCAGTTCCGTTTCCGCCTCCGCCTGTTCCGCGGCGGACAGCAGCATCTTGGTTTTGATCAGCATCAGATGGGAGGCCATGGTGATAAACTCGCTGGCGATCTCCATATCCAGCCGCTTCATTTCCTCGAGATACGCAAGATATTGCTCCAGAATGGCGGTAATGGACACATCCTGAATCTCAATTTTGTTCTTGCTCAGCAGCAGGAGAATCACGTCCAGAGGCCCTTCGAAATCCTCCATCTCCTCGCTTCGGGTATGGACGATCCCCTCAAGCCGGTATTGCGGTTCAGCCATATCGGTTCCTTGCCTTCCCAATGAAAACATAGTTTTGAGGCATTATACCATTCTTTTTCACTCCACGCAAGTATTTCGGAAAAATTTGCTGCATCCCACCAAAAATATTGCAATTTCAGACACAATGTGCTATCATATGACAAAAGGAACTTTCCGGAGGGATGCACCATGGCAAAACGAAACAGTTACCGTGAATTTGAAAGCCTGATGACCAAGGTGATTCTTGTGGACGCCGCTGTGTTTGTGGGCTACCTGATTTTTGCACGGCTGGATATTGCCGCGCTGAAGGTCATTACTGCCATTATTTCCATTGCCGGCTCCCTCCTATCCCTGGCCTGGCTGTTCCTGACCGGGGAGCTGACCCGCAGGAGAAGCCTGTGGATGGTAACGGGCTTTGTCTGCATCGTTTTGTGCATTGTGGTGTCCCTGCTTGTGGGCTATCCCTGCCCCAGCGTCATCCGCTGAAAGCTCTGATTTTGAATCCCCCAACCGCGCCGCGGTTGGGGGATTTTCCATTCAGTTCAGCTTCACGAAGGTTCTTCCGAGGGCAGTATCAAAGCCCAGCGCCCGACTGAAGAACAGATATTGGATTCGGTCCCAGGGACGCTCGTGCTTTTCCTCTATTTTCCTGCGGTATTCCTCCCCCAGGAAATACGCCCGATCCTCATCCTCCGGCTCCGGAAACAGGTCCCGCACCTGATAGGCCCGAAGCTGCTCCCAGAACCGCGCAGCCTCGCCAACCTCAACTGCCTCGCGGACAGTGATTGCATCTTTCATCCGCACTCCCTCAACGGTAGAAGCTGTTCCCGCCGATGAACTCCCGCACCAGGCTGGTGGGGGGGATTTCGTCGTCCACGTCCGCCTCCCGGATAAAGTTCAGGATTTTCACGATGGCACGAACCTGGTCATAGCACTCGTCCTCCGGCTCCACGGCGGTAAGCAGGGGGAAGATGTGTTTTTTCAGCACCGCCAGCTCATAGAGGGTGGAGCTGTTGAAGATCACGTCCGCGTTTTCCTGGAAGGGGAAAATCCACCTGCGCTCTCCCCGCTGCACCGAGTCCCACATGGAGAGCGTCCTCTGAACCGAGGAGCCCCGGGTCTCGTAGTCCCGGACAATCCGGCGCAGCAGCCGCAGAAGGCTGGTGGGGATCCGGTTGTGGTTGTCCAGGTTCAGGGGCAGCAGAGGGCTGACATAGAGCCGGAATACCAGGTTGTGATCCACATTCTGAGGAAGCATGGCAGGATTCAGTCCGTGAAGTCCCTCCACAATTACAACGGAGTCCCCGCCCAGCTTCAGCGTATGCCCGGTCCACTCCCGCTTTCCGGTGACGAAGTTGAACCGGGGCAGCTCCACCGTCTCCCCCTTCAGGAGTTTCTCCATATCCTTCCGGAAAAGCTCCGTGTCAATGGTGTTGATGTGCTCCAAATCCAGCTTTCCGTCAGGCCCGGGGGCAATTTTGTCCCGGTCAATATAGTAATCGTCCAGGCTCATCAGCACCGGCTTTTTCCCGTGGACCCGAAGCTGGGTGGCCAACCGGTTGGCGGAGGTGGTCTTTCCGGAGGAGCTGGGCCCCGCCAGCATCACCGCCCGGGCGCCTCGCTGGCAGACCATGTCCGCCACCTGGGAGAAGCGCTTTTCATGGAGGGCCTCGTTCACCCGGATCAGCTCCCGGATGCCTCCGGAGAGCGTCAGGTCATTCAGGTCCGCCACGGTTTCGCACTCCATCAGCTGGCACCACCGCTCCCCCTCGGAGAACACGCTGAAGAAATTGGGCATGGCGCTGAAAGCCGCGCACCGGTCAGGGTCGGCGCTGTCTGGGTACACCAGCACCACCCCGCCGTCGGCCGGCAGGATATCCCACACGGTCAGATATCCGCTGGAGGGCAGCATTTCCCCGTAGAAATAGTCGGCGAAATCCCCGTGGACATATTCGTCAAAATAATCCACCGTCCGCCAGGCGAGAAGCCTGGCCTTGTCCTCCTGGCCCTCCCTGCGGAACCGCTCCACCGCCTGGTCCAGGGGCACGCGTCTGCGAATCAGTGGAAAGTCCTCCTGAACGAGCTCCCGGATTCTCCCCTTCAGTGCCTCCGCGGAGAAGTCCTTCGCGTCCATGATTTGAATAAACACGCTCTCCCCCAGGGTGCAGGTCATTTTCGCCGTGGCCTCCGGCCAGAGCTGCCGCAGAGCCAGGAAAATCAGGAACTGGGCGGTGCGGATGTAAACCTCTTTCCCGGCGGGATCGGCATAGCGCAGCAGACGGACTTCCCCGCCGGAGGCTGCCATGGCCCGGCGGATGGAGGGCCGCTCCGGGCCGCAGTCCTTCCGGCGGAGCGGAACATAGTTAAGTGTAAAAACCTCTCCGGCGATCTTTGCCGCCAGAGGACGGCGGGACAATCTCCCATCCTCGAACCCTGCCTCAACCACCAAATCCCGCAGGGACTCCTCCGGGCGAACGGTCACGGGCTTCCCATCAATATTCAAGTGCATCCAGCGCACCTCCTTTGGATTTTTCTCTAAAATGAGGCTTTTATTGTACCACGATTTCATGCAAAACGCAATCTATTTCTATTCCTGTATCCGTTCCAGCACGGTTCCCGGATAGTAATGGGCCAGAATCTCCCCATGGCCCGCCCCCGTCACCGCCATGGCATCCGCGCCGTACTGGCTCATGCCCACCCGGTGTCCATAGCCGCGGGTGGTGATGTGGATATTGCCATCGGATGCGTCCACGGTAAAGGCGGTGGAGCGCAGGCCCAAAAGTGCGCGGAGCTCCGTCCCCCGGAACACCGTTTCCCCGATGACCAGAGTGTCCACCCCGCCCCCGTCGGTGCAGACCGTTTCCCCGAACCAGCTTTCCGGTTCCCCTGTCAGCGCCAGTCCCAGGCGGGCGCAAAATACCTCCGGTAAGAAGATCACCGTGTCCCGGTAGTGGGCGGCACCCTCCTCCCCGGGGCTGTCCACCGCCTGCAGATACGGATATTCCGTTCCCCAGACCGCCACGGCATCCTCCGTCCGCCCTCCGGAGCAGGAGAAATAGGTGGCCTCGATCAGAACCCCCTCGTAGGTCAGAACCACCCCGGAGGTGGCCTCCACGCAGGAACGCACCTTGTCCACCCCTTCCGGGGTTCCGCCTTTTTCCAGGTAGTCCTCCGGGGATATGTAGGCCTGACAGCAGGCATAATTCCCGCAGACGGAGCCGTCCCCATGCTTTCCACCTGTGACATATGCTCTGCGGGCATAGGTCCTCGCCGCCACGGCCTGGGCTTTCAGCGCCTCGACTTCAAAGTCCGCGGGCATTTCCGCCAGTACCGCCCCCAGCAGGTATTCGTCCATATCCATAGCCGTCACTTCCCCGTCTGACCCGCGAAAAAGCATTTCCAAGCCGGAATTCTCCTCCGCCGGGGAGAATTCGGGCAGAATAGCCTGGTCTGCCTGTTCCCCAGACGCCTGCTCCAGCCGGGAGACCGTTTTTTCCTCCCGAAGCTCCTCCAGCGCCACCCCGAAAGAAAGCACCACCGAGGGCACCACCACCCCCATGGCCAACGCGATCAGAATATCCCGGAACACACCTTTCATATTCATTCCCTCCCGGTCCCCATGGTACCACATTCCGCCCGAAGATTCTGTCAAAACCCCATCGTTCCTCCGCCCCCACAGACCGCACTGCCCCGCAGAATCTGTTCTCCGGAAAATTGTTGTTTACAGTTTTCAAACACCTTACGTTGCTGCCGTAGGGGCGGATATTATCCGCCCGAACGCTTAAGGTTTTTGAGCATTTTTGATAGAACAGGGCGCTTTGGTAGACGAAAGCAAAGCGGGCGGCTAATAGCCGCCCCTACGGCAAAACCTCAGTAAACAACAATTTCTCTGCTCTCCCGGAAATAGCCCAGGCACAAAAAAGAATTGCATTTATTCCAAAAATCCTGTATAATTGGCCCGAATTTTATCATAACCATCACGGAGGTTACGCCATGGAAAGGACAAAGAGAAAATGGGGCGACCGGAAGGACGGAATCTGGCTGAAGGACCTGCCCGCCATGAACCGGATCATGCCCGGCATCATGCCCAACCGGGCCGACAATGAGGCCTACATCACTGTGGAGGTGGACCTTCGCCCCCTGGACGCCTACCTGGCGCAAAAGAACCAGGGCCGCACCGAGGATAAATACACCTACTTCCACGTCATCAGCGCGGCCATTGCCAAGGCCTTTGTGCTGCGGCCCCGGATGAACCGGTTCATCTGCAACAAGCGCGTCTATCAGCGCCGGGATCTGACCCTCGCCTTTGTGGTAAAGAAGCAGTTCTCCGACAAATCCGAGGAAGGGCTTGCCTTTCTCAGCATTGACGATACGGAAACCATGGACTCCTACCACGAAAAAATCATGTCCGTTATCCACGACAACCGTCGGGAGGATGTCAAGGACACCTCCACCGGTGCTATGGATGTTCTGAACAAGCTGCCCCAGTGGCTCATCAACCTGATTGTCAGCACCACGCTGTGGCTCGACAAGCACGGCTGGGCGCCGGATTTCCTCATCGGCACCGACCCAAATCACGCCTCCATCTTCCTGAGCAACCTGGGCTCCATCGGCCTGGAGGGGGGCTACCACCATCTGGTGAACTGGGGCACCAACTCCTGCTTCATCGTGCTGGGCAAGAAGTATATGAAGAAGGAATATTTCAAGGAGGGCTCCTCCGACCTGTACGAAGTGATCCCCCTGGGCATCACTCTGGACGAGCGGATCGCCGACGGCTATTACTACTCCGGCACCGTGGCCCTGGTGAAGGAGCTGCTGGACCACCCGGAGCTTCTGGATCTGCCCGCCAACACCCCAGTGGAATACGCCATCCGCCGCTGATACATTTTTCTTGACAAATTCTCTTTGGGGGGTTATAATTGCTAAGCAACCCCTGGAGAAACGGGCTTGTAGCGCAGCTGGGAGCGCACCACATTCGCATTGTGGGGGTCGAGGGTTCGAATCCCTTCAAGTCCACCAAAACCACCGAAAAATCCCCGATTCCGAGCCAAAAAGCTGCTAACAGCCCTCCGCTCAGGAATCGGGGGTTTTTCTATTTTGGGTGTCAGTGGAGCCGGTGCTCCTGCTCATTATTTCAAGAAGCCATTAGCAGATTTCTAATTTTTCGGCCCGATTTCTAACGCGCTTTTTCCTTCATTAGATTTTCCGTGCTAATTATTTTGTGCAACGCTGCAAGCCGTTCTGAGAAGACATGACAGCCCGGCTTGTTTTTCACTGCCCTTGAGGACTTTATTCGGCAATTCGTGTATTGTTTTCGGGTGCGCTCCCAAGCTTACCACATCCCCCCTTACCATGCGCTGACAAAGGAGGTGTTGCAGCTTGAAAGGCAGCGGCAGAAACATCAGTCTGACCTCATACGATGATCTCT
>SFHI01000034.1 GCA_004555705.1 Clostridiales bacterium
TTTCCCCTCTAACCGGGGGATTCCCACGCCAGTGTGCGCACTGGCTCGGAATGACAGCGTGATTTCTGCGTTTCAACTCTTGATTGGCATTGACAATTGTCAATTACAAACCCACATTGGAAAGGAACACCTCTATGAAACAACCCGTGGTGGACTACCGCAAGCTGCGGCTTTCGAACATCACCGCTCCGGAGTACCGGCATCTGCTGCTGCTTCTGGGGTGGGTCGTCTACTTTTCCTTCTATTTTCTCACCGAGAATCTGATCCCGGCGGAGAAATGCCATCCCATGCACTGCTTTCTGGATGACATCATCCCCTTCAACGAGTGGTTTGTGCTGCCCTATGTGGGGTGGTATCTGCTGATCGTGGTGTCCCTGGGGTATTTCCTGCTGTACAACCCCCGGAATTTCTCCCGGCTGCAGACCTACATCATCGTGACCCAAGTGCTGGCCATGACGGCCTACATCCTCTACCCCTCCCGGCAGGACCTGCGGCCGGAGGTACTGCCCAATGACAATCTCCCCAGCAAGATCGTGGCATTGCTCTATGCCTTCGACACCAACACCGGGGTGTGCCCGTCGCTGCACGTGGCCTATTCCTTCGGCATCGGCTCCACCTGGATGCGGGAAAAGAGCGCGGCCTGGTGGTGGAAAGCCCTTGTGTGGGTGTTCGTGGCTGTCATTTGCCTCTCCACCATGTTCATCAAGCAGCACTCCGCCGTGGACTTCTTCGCCGCCCTGCCCGTGTGTTTGGTGGCCGAGTGGTTTACCTTCTTCCGTAAGCCGAAAGTCTCCCAAAAATAACAACTGCCGCCCAATCGGGCGGCAGTTGTTTATAGAAAGGTCATTTCAGCAGCCAATCCGCAATATCCATGATTTTTATTCCCTCATACTGATACTCGTCATGCCTCGTGCGTGCGATTACCACTTTGGGATAGCCATCCCGGATTTGAAGCAGCGGAGAAACCTCCCGTTCATAAGTCAACCTCGTACATCCTATTATTCCATTTCTGTTTTCCAAAATCAATAAAAATATGAAAATGGTAAATAGAATTTCTCTGTTTCAATTATGCTTATCAGCTGTCGTCAGCAAGCAGACAAATTAGTGTTTGGCGCACTAAAAAAGAACTGTCATTGCGAACCAGTCCGCAGACTGGTGTGGCAATCCCCCAACAATTCAGGACGGTTTGTTAGGGCCTTTGTCCGTTTTTCGTACATTCCGGAATATCCGGGGGATTGCCACGCCAGTGTGCGCACTGGCTCGCAATGACAGCGTTTTATTTAGCGCACACCTGTAAACACCAATTTGTTGATCAGTCAAGGGTAAGTTCAGCGGCGGAAATGCTATAGAAGGCGGTCATGGCTTTTTCCAGGGCTTCCGCGTCCTGGACGCCGGCAGTTTCGTAGCAGCTGTGCATGGCAAGCTGTGGCAGGCCGATGTCCGCGGTGGGGATGCTGACCTGGGTCAGGGAGATGTGGCCCAGGGTGGAGCCGCCGGCGATGTCCGCCCGGTTGCAGTAGGTCTGCACCTGCACTCCGGCTCTGCCGCAGACCCGGCGGAACACCGCGGCGCTGAAGCCGTCGGTGGTGTAGCGCTGGGCGGCGTTGAACTTCAGCACGGGGCCGCCGTTCAGGACCGGGGCGTTGCCGGGGTCGGCATACTCCGGATGGTTGGGATGCACCGCGTGGGCGTTGTCCGCCGAAACCAGGAAGCTGCGACTGAGCAGCTCCCCTTTCGCCAGACCCAGCGCCGCACAGATTCGATCCAGGGTATCGGCCAGCAGCGTGGAGGCCGCGCCCTGGACGGAATTGGAGCCCACCTCCTCGCTGTCGAACACGGTGAGCACCGGGATGGTGTCGCTGTCCGGGGACGCCAGGAACCCCCGGGTGCAGCCCCAGGCGCATTCCAGGTCGTCCAGGCCGGGGGCGGAGAGGAATTCCTCCCCCATGCCCCACACCCGGGCCTTCTCCCGGACGTACAGGTACAGGTCGCTGCCGAGAATCTTCCCCCCGGCAGCCTCCTCCAGGAGAGGAAGCAGCTTCCCGGCGGCGTCCTTGCCCCCCAGAAGGGGCAGCAGGTCCACGGCGGGGTTCCACTTATAGCCGTCATTGGCCTGGCGGTTCATGTGGATGGCCACATTGGGAATCAGCAGCAAATCCCGGTCGATGTTCAGAAGTCTGCTTTCCAGGCCCTTTTCCGTCTCCACCAGCACCCGGCCCGCCAGGGACAGAGGCCTATCCAGCCAGGGGGCCATGAGCATCCCGCCGTAGCGCTCCACGGCAAGACGGGTGTAGGTGCCGGGAAGCTCCGGGTTTTCCTTCAGCTTGAAGCAGGGCCGGTCGGCATGGCTGGCCGAGATAGCGAAGCCCCGGCAGTCCCCCTCCGGGATGCGGAAGGCGATGACCGCCGAGCCGCCCCGAGTCAGGTAATATTTCCCCCCGGGCATCAGGCTCCACCGCTCCCCCAGAGACAGCCGGGTGTATCCGGCGGAGGAGATCATATCCTCCAGAAAGGAAACCGCATGGTACACACTGGGCGACGCGTCCAGAAATTCACATAGATGTTGAATGGAAGGATTCATCGTTACCTCCAAAAATTCAATCGGACAGCGGCAAATTGGTGTTTGAAAGGGTGCGTTTCAAATTACCTGTCATTGCGAACCAGTCCGCAGACTGGTGTGGCAATCCCCCGGTTAGAAGGGAAATGTATCGACAATCGCCCTGCTGACTGGGGAAACCTTACGATTTTTGGCGGTAATCGTTCCCCGGTTCCATTCAACCGGGGGATTGCCACGCCAGTGTGCGCACTGGCTCGCAATGACAGCATTTTTTCAAACTCCCAATTTGTCTGTCTGCCGGTTATTTTACCAATTCGCAGAACAGGTCGATCTGGTCGGCGATGGTCTGCAGGGCGCCGCGCCAGAAGTCCTTGTCGGTCAGGTCGATGCCGGCCACCTTGGCGGTGTCCTCGGCGGTGGCGATGGTGGTGGTGTAGAGGAGCTTCTTGTACTTGGGCACGAAGTCCGCTCCCTCCTGCTGGTACCGGGCGTACAGGCCCCGGGCGAAGAGGCCGCCGAAGGCGTAGGGGAAATTGTAGAAGGTGGGGCCATAGTAGTGGCTCTTGCACACCCACATATAGGGGTGGAGGCAATTTTCGTCCAGGCCGTCGCCGTAGGACTGTTTCTGGGCCTCCAGCATGAAGGAGCACAGGGTGTCCGCGTCCATGAACCGCGCTTCCCGGTTTTCGAACACCTGGGCCTCGAACCGGAAGCGGGAGTAGATGTCGCAGATGATCTGGGTGGCGTCCTGGAGCTGGCCTTCGATGAGGGCCAGCTTCTCCTCGTCGGACTGGGCGTCCCGGATGGCGGCGGCCATAACCACGCACTCGTTGAAGGTGGAGGCGGTCTCCGCCACGGGCATGGAGTAGTCCCGGTTCAGGGGGCGGTGATCCCGGATGCACTGGTTGTGGAAGGCGTGGCCCAGCTCGTGGGCCAAGGTCACCACGTCGCCGAACTGGCCGTCAAAATTGGTGAGGATGCGGCTCTCCCCCAGGGCCTCCACCCCGGCGCAGAAGGCGCCGCCCACCTTGCCGTTTCTGGGGTAGAAGTCGATCCAGGCATTGTCAAAGGCCCGGGCCACCATGTCCGCCAGCTCCTGATCAAAGGTGGAGAACAGCTTCACCAGAATATCCTTGGCATCCTGGGTGGTGTACTTCCGGTCAGTGCTGCCCATGGGGGCAAAGAGGTCGTACCAGGGCAGGCCGTTTTCGTGGCCCAGGGCCTTTCCCTTGGCCTTCAGGTACTGCCAGAACTTGGGCAGGTACTCGTCCATGGCGCCCAGCATGGCCTCCAGGGTCTCCCGCTTCATCCGGGAGTATTCCAGGGTCCGGTCCAGGGGGGAGGCAAAGCCCCGGAGGGCGCAGTCGGAGATGGTCTCCAGCTTAATGGCGTTGAGGGCATGGGCCACGGGGTCCTTGATGGCGTCGTAGCAGGCAATTTCCGCCTCGTAGGCGTCCTTGCGCACCGCAGGGTCCGGGTCATAGGCCATATTCCGGATGGCGGACAGATTGGTTACTTCCCCCCGGTAGCTGACCTTCACGGTGCTGGTCAGATACCCCTGCAGGTCCGCCCAGGCGTTTCCGCCGGAGAGCCCCAGCCGGGCGGCGATCTCCTCCCCCTTGGCCCCCAGCAGGTGGGAGGCATCCAGGCGGATGTTGTGGAAGAAATAGCGGTACTCCCGCAGCACCTCATCCCGCTCCAGCAGCTCCTCCAGGTCGGGCAGCTTCGCGGCCCACTCCCGGAAGGCGGCGTCCGCTCCGGCGCAGGAGCTGGCGATCTGCATCACCTGGCCCAGCTTCGAGCCGCATTCCGTATTCCGGGTGTCCGCGCTCTGGCGCAGAGACGCGTATCCCCCCAGGCGGTTAATCAGCTGGGTCAGCTCCTCCATCAGCCGGACGCCCTCGCGAAGGCCATCCAGAGGCTCCGCCTGGGGCAGCTTCGCCGCGAATTCGCAGACCTGAGCGGCCAGCTCCCGGAGTTTTCCCATATCCGCGTCAAAGGCGGGATCGTCAAAGCCCTTATACAGCGGGTCCAGGTTCCATACTTCGTTCATAAAATTTTCCTCCTGAAAATAATGTTATCAGTAAAACAGACAGACAAATTGGTGTTTATAATTGACAATTAACAATTGACAATTGACAATTAAGGAATCCCTTCGGGATGAATTTTAAATAAAATAGGCCGAAAACAGGCTGCTTTATTTTTAATTGTCTCGTTTGGACACAATAATTGTCAATTTTCAATTGTCAATTGTCAATTTGGCGAAGCCGTTCAAACACGACCTCATGAGGCGGGAAGCGCTTCCTCTATCTTACACCACAATCGGCCCAGCGTCAACTGCTCCTGGGGGGGACTTGGGAAAAAGGTCGAAGGAAAGGATATCTTTTTTGAATTTCTCGTTTCTGTCAAAAAAGTTCGAAATACCCCAAACTGCGTCGAAACAGGCCACATTCTGACGAACGATTGTTTGGTTTCCGCCTTGCAAAAACAATCGCTTTATGCTAAATTATATTTGTCGCACGCACCGGGTGGACGGTGCTTTTGGGGAGACTATTACTGACAGGAGAGGAAATTACTGACAGGAGAGGAATGTATGGAACACGCAACCACCGTTTTCATAGCTGACAGTTCCGAGGAATTCTGCACCGCCCTCACCGGGGCCCTGCAGCGGGCGGAGGGGTTTCAGGTAATCGGAACGGCCTGTGACGGGGAGCAGGCCATTCGGGTCATCGCCCAGAGTAAGCCGGAGGTGCTGGTGCTGGACCTGATGCTCAGCAAGCAGGACGGGATCAGCGTTCTGCGGTCCATGGCGAATATGGAGCGCAAGCCCGTGACCCTGGCTACATCCAGGTTTGTCACGGATTATGTGTCCAACGCGGCGGCGAATCTGGGGGTAAGGTATCTGATGCTGAAGCCCTGCGATATGACCACTTTGGTGGAGCGCTTGGAGGAAATCCGGGGTGGGGAGAGCCTCCGGGTCAGCCCCAGGCGGCTCCCGGACAAGACCAGCATCGAGAGCATGGTCACAAACATCATCCACGAGATTGGCGTGCCCGCCCACATCAAGGGCTACCAATACCTGCGGGAGGCCATCATCCTGGCCGTGAACGACATGGACGTGATCAACGCCATCACCAAGGTCCTCTACCCCCAGGTGGCCAAAACCTTCGGCACCACCCCCAGCCGGGTGGAGCGGGCCATAAGACACGCCATTGAAGTCGCCTGGGACCGGGGCGACCTGGACACTCTGCAAAGGTTCTTCGGCTATACGGTGAGCAACACCAAAGGCAAGCCCACCAACTCTGAGTTCATCGCCCTCATCGCGGACAAGCTGCAATTGCAGCTCAAGAGTGCGGAGGTGGGGAATTTCTGAACCCAAAACACATCCCGGGCAAGGCCAGCGGCCAAACCCGGGATGTTCATTAGAAAGGATACAATCAGAACGATCAATTGGTGTTTGCCGAGGTCCTACCGTAGGGGCGGCTATTAGCCGCCCGCTTTGGTTTCGTCTACAGAAGTGCTGCGTTTTATCGGAAACGCTCAAAAGTAAGAACGTTTTCGGGCGGCTAATAGCCGCCCCTACGGTAAAAACGGAATGCGTTTGAAAACTTCAAACACCAATTTATCGGCCCCGGTGGGACAAAGCGGCAAGCATTTTTGAAAAACAGCCCCCGGGAGCCAAAATAGGCTTTGCAAACCGGGAATACCTATGTTATAATGGTAGTGCAAAAGAATATCACCCGCTCCCGCGGGGAAATTCAAAGATTTCCTACGGAAAGGAGGCCCGTGATGGATACCATTAACATTCCGGAAATCGTGGTGGTCAACGGCATTGGGGTGCTGCTCATGCTCTTCCTCCGGGCCACCTGGCTGGGCGGCGTGAAGAAGCGCCGGGCAGGGGATATCCTGTACGACCTGATGATCTTCATTACCATCGCCGGCTGCATCGTGGAGGCGGTGACCTTCCTGATTGACGGGAAGATTTTCCCCGGCTGCCGAGCGGTGTCCTATGCCCTTAACGCGATGCTCTTCATGGGCACCATCTTCGTGGGCTGCTTCTGGTGCCTGTATGTGGACTTCCGGCTCCATACCAGCGTCCGCAGGCTCTATTCCACTGCCCGGTTCCTGCTGATCCCGGTGGCGGTGGTGTTCGTGCTGGCCGTGTCCTCCCTGTTCGGCTCGGGGCTGCTGTTCTCCATTTCGGAGGATAACGTATACCAGCGGGGCAAGCTGGTGTGGCTGAGCTATTTCTTCCTCTTCTGCTACTATGCCTACAGCCTGTACCTGTCCAGGGTGTCCCGCCGCTCCGGGCTCCATATCCAGTTCTTCCCGGTGCTGTATTTCATCATCCCCTGCATTCTGGGTACCATTTTCCAGGGCCTTTTCTACGGGCTTACCATGGGCTGGACCTCGGTGGCCATTGCCATGCTCTTCATCCATGTGCAGCTGCAGTCCATGAACGCCTATGTGGATTCCCTGTCGGGGCTGTATAACCGACGGTACTTAGACTACATTCTCTCCCACCGCAGGCACCTGGGAGGACGCTTCCTCTACGGAATCTACATCGATGTGAACAATTTCAAGGGCATCAACGACCGCTACGGCCACGCCTGCGGCGACGACGCCATCCGGGCCATCGGGGGAATCCTGTCCGATTCCATTCCCTCCAGCGGCGTGGCCATCCGCTGCGCCGGGGACGAGTTCATGGTGCTTCTCGCCACCGGGGAGGAGGCCGAGGCCCGGGTTGTCATGGACCGCATCCGGGAGAACGCCCGCCGGTGCAGCGCCTCCGGAGACCATCCCTTCCCCATTTCCCTGGCCATCGGCTGCAGCCGGTTCGACACGCTGGAGGGTAATGTGGAGGAATTCCTCTCCCAGATGGATCAGCAGATGTACTCCGCCAAGGCGGATTATTACCAGTCCCAGGGCATGGACCGGAGAAAGAAATAAGCCTTCCCCCCACCCCAATCGGTGGGGGGTTCCTTTTCCCCAACCCGGAGGGGCTTTATAATTGACAATTGACAATTGAAAATTGACAATTATTGTGTCCCAACGAGACAATTTAAAAAAATGCATATCTGCCTGACTCAGCAGAGCGATAAATTGGTGTTTGTCGCTGCGCTTAAAAAACGCTGTCATTGCGAGCCGGTGCGCACACTGGCGTGGCAATCCCCCGGTTAGAGAAGAAATGTACCGAAAAGCGCCCGGGAAAATGGGAGCTGCCGCTATTTCTGGCGGCAATCGTTACCTGGTTGCGTTCAACCGGGGGATTGCCACACCAGTGTGCGCACTTACTTCGCAATGACAGCGTATATTCGCCGAACACCAATTTGCCGGGCTACTGAGTTAACCCGATAAGCACTTTTAAAAATAAAGCAGCCTATTTTCGGCTTATTTTATTTAAAATTCATCCCGAAGGGATTCCTTAATTGTCAATTGTCAATTGTTAATTGTCAATTATAAACACCAATTTGTCAGTCCGGTAAACAGCCGCAAAAACCGCCGTGAGGGTGTCCTCACGGCGGTGCAGCATTAGCAATAGAAATCCCGAATCTTCTTGGCCCGGCTGGGGTGGCGGAGCTTGCGGATGGCCTTGTTCTCGATCTGGCGAATCCGCTCCCGGGTGACGCCGAAAATCTGGCCCACTTCCTCCAGGGTGTGGGTGCGGCCGTCGTACATTCCGAAGCGCATCCGCAGCACGTCGGCCTCCCGCTCGGTGAGGGTGTCTAAGATTTCCTTCAGGGCCTCGGCAAGCAGGGCGTTGGAGGTGGCGTCGGCGGGGCCGGGGGTCCGCTCGTCCTCCACGAAGGAGCCGATGGAGGTATCCTCCTCGTCACCCACGGGGGTGTCCAGGCTCAGGGTATCGGCGGCGGTGCGGTTGGCCTCGATGATCTTCTCCACGGGCAGCCCCAGCTCCGCGGCAATCTCTTCCACGGTGGGCTCCCGGCCCAGCTCCTGCACCAGCTTCCGGTTGCAGCGGGTGGCCTTGTTGATGACCTCCACCATATGCACCGGCACCCGGATGGTCCGGGCCTGATCCGCGATGGCCCGGGTAATGGCCTGACGAATCCACCAGGTGGCATATGTAGAGAATTTGTTTCCCTTTGTCCAATCGAATTTGTCCACCGCCCGGATGAGGCCGGTGTTGCCCTCCTGGATCAGGTCCAGGATGTGCAGCCCCCGTCCGGAATACTTCTTGGCGATGGAAACCACCAGCCGGAGGTTGGCCTCGGTGAGCTTGTTCTTGGCGTACTGATCGCCCTCACTGACCCGCTTGGCCAGCTCCACCTCTTCCTCGGCGGACAGCAGCTTCACCTGGCCGATCTCCTTCAGGTACATCCGTACCGGGTCGTCCAGGCTGTACTCGGCGGCCAGGTCCACCGGGTCCACCAGGTCCTCTTCCTCCAGGCCGGTCAAATCCAGGGCGTCGTCCAGCCCGGCGTCCAGGCCGTCCAGGTCCCCCAGGTCCAGGTCCAGGTCCGCGGTGACAATCTGGATGTTCATGGCCTCGAACCGGTCGTAGATCTCCTCGATCTTCTCCGGGGTCAGAGACATTTTCTCCAGCTGGGCGTTCAGGTCCGCCGCCCGGATCATGCCGTCCTTCTTGCCCTGGGCAATCAGGCTCTGAAGAGCGGCCTGCACGTCCTCGGTATTGGTTTTGGTCTGCTTCTTCTGCGTACTCATGAATGGTACCCCTCTTTATCTTCACAGCGGGCTGGTCAAACCCGTCCAATGATATCATACTGCTAAACTATACCCTGTTTTTCCCCCTTTGGCAAGGGGTTTTCCGAATTATTCTTAAAGATTTTGATGTTTGGAATAACGAATTGACAATTGACAATTGACAGTTGACAATTATTGTGTCATAACTTGGACAATTATGAAATAACGTGACTTTTTTCGAATGCAAATATTTCATTTTCATCCCGAAGGGATTCCTTAATTGTCAATTGTCAATTGTTAATTGTCAATTCATTTACCCTGAGTTTCCCCGAAATTCGGGAAAACATACGGTTTACTTTTTGGGAAAATTTGAGTATAATGGGGAATGTATGACCATATTTTCTCCCACAGAGGTGCCATATATGACCGAGCAATCCAAAATCCGCAATTTTTCCATCATCGCCCACATTGACCACGGCAAGTCCACCCTGGCGGACCGGCTGATGGACGAGTGCCACGCGGTGGAAAGCCGCCAGCGGGCCGACCAGCTTCTCGACTCCATGGATTTGGAGCGGGAGCGGGGCATCACCATCAAGGCCACCGCCGTCCAGCTGAACTACCTTGCCGACGACGGGGAGGAGTATGCCCTGAACCTCATCGACACCCCGGGCCATGTGGACTTTAACTATGAGGTGTCCAGGAGCCTCGCCGCCTGCGAGGGGGCCGTGCTGGTGGTGGACGCCAGCCAGGGCGTGGAGGCCCAGACCCTGGCCAACACCTACCTCGCCATTGACGCGGGGCTGGAGGTGCTCCCCGTTATCAACAAAATTGACCTTCCCTCCGCGAGGCCCCAGGAGGCCAAGGCGGAAATCGAGGACATCATCGGCCTGCCCGCCGAGGACGCCCCGGAAATCTCCGCGAAAAACGGCATCAACATTCGCTCCGTGCTGGAGATGATCGTGCGGGACGTGCCCGCCCCCAAGGGCGACCGCTCAGCGCCCCTGCAGGCCCTGATTTTCGACAGCCAGTACGACAGTTACCGCGGTGTCATTGTCTACACCCGGATCAAGGAGGGCACGGTTTTCCCCGGCATGGACATCAAGATGATGGCCACGGGAGCGGTCTATAAGGTTGTGGAGGTTGGCACCATGAATCCCTTCGGCCTGACCCCCAAGGAATCCCTGGGGGCCGGCGAGGTGGGCTACATCACCGCCTCCATCAAAACCGTGGCGGACACCCGGGTGGGCGACACCATCACGGGCCTGGAAAACCCGGCGAAGAATCCCCTCCCCGGCTACCGTCCCGTGCAGCCCATGGTCTACTCCGGCATCTACCCTGCCGACGGGGCGAAATATCAGGACCTGCGGGACGCGCTGGAGAAGCTGAAACTGAACGACGCATCCTTTGTCTATGAATTGGAAAGCTCCATTGCGTTGGGCTTCGGCTTCCGCTGCGGCTTCCTGGGACTGCTGCACATGGAGATCATCCAGGAGCGGTTGGAGCGGGAATACAATCTTGACCTCATCACCACCGCCCCCAACGTTGTGTACCGGGTGACCAAGACCAACGGCGAGGTGCTCATGGTGGACAACCCCCTGGACTACCCCGACCCGGCGGACATCGCCCTGGCCGAGGAGCCCTTCGTGAAGATCAGCCTCATCGGCCCCCAGGAGTATGTGGGCAACATGATGGAGCTGGCCCAGCAGCGCCGGGGCGAGTTCCGGGACATGGTGTACCTGGACGCCAGCCGGGTGGAGCTGCACTACGAAATGCCCCTGAACGAGATCATCTACGACTTCTTCGACGCCCTGAAGTCCCGCACCCGGGGCTACGGAAGTCTGGACTACACCTTCCTGGGCTACCGGGAGAGCCGGCTGGTGAAGCTGGACATTCTTCTCAACGGCGAAATCGTGGATGCCCTCAGCTTCATCCTCTTTGCGGACAACGCCTACCCCCGGGCAAGGAAAATCTGCGAAAAGCTGAAGGACAACATTCCCCGGGCCCAGTTCGAGATTCCCGTCCAGGCGGCCATCGGCGGCAAGATCATCGCCCGGGAGACCATCAAGGCCCTGCGCAAGGACGTGCTGGCCAAGTGCTACGGTGGCGACATCACCCGGAAAAAGAAGCTGCTGGAAAAGCAGAAGGAGGGCAAAAAACGGATGCGCACCTTCGGCACCGTGTCCGTCCCCAGCGAGGCATTCATGGCCGTCCTGAAGCTGGACGAGGATTGAGTGGAATTGACAATTGACAATTGACAATTGACAATTATTCCTGAAACCAACATGGAGGAACAATATGGACAACGCAATTGAAACAAAAAGTTTCCAGTTTTCCGTTCGTGTTGTGAAACTGTGCAGGCATTTAAAGGAAGAGAAGAAAGAATACATTCTCTCCAAACAGCTTCTGCGTTCTGGAACCAGCATTGGAGCCAATATCGTAGAGGCGCAGCAGGCACAGAGCAGACCGGATTTCATTTCAAAGCTGTGTATAGCATTGAAAGAAGCATCCGAAACCAATTACTGGCTCCGATTACTCCACGCGACGGATTATTTATCCGAAAAAGAGTTTTCCTCCATTCATATTGACTGCAAAGAACTTGAGAAATTGCTGACTTCCATCATTAAAACCACAAAAGAACCCTGACATTTGATGAATTGCGTACAATTGACGTCCCAATAATTGTCAATTGTCAATTGTCAATTGTCAATTCAAAAACCCGGAGGTTCCTATGCCGATTATTACGAGACAAACCAACAAAACGCCTTTGGGCATTTACGTCCATGTGCCCTTCTGCCGCAGCAAATGTCAGTACTGCGACTTTTATTCTCTCACCACCAAGGACGATAACCTATTGGACGGCTATCTGGACGCGGTCTGTGACCACATCAAGGAGGCCGGCCCCCTGGCCCCCAATTACAAGGTGGATTCCATCTACTTCGGCGGCGGCACCCCCAGCTTCTTCGGGGCCGACGGCCTGGCCATTATTCTCACCGCCATCCGGCGGCACTTCGACGTGACACAGGACGCGGAGATCACCTTCGAGGCAAACCCGGATTCCGTCTCCGACAAGCTCCTCCACCGGCTCCGGGCCGAGGGCTTCAACCGGGTCAGCCTGGGCATCCAGTGCGACAACGACGAAATCCTCAAGAAAATCGGCCGCCCCCACACCTACGCCCAGGCGGTCAGCGCCTTCCAGCGGATTCGCAAGGCGGGCTTCCGGAACATCTCCGTGGACCTGATCTACGGCCTGCCGGGGCAGACCCTCCAGGGCTGGCAGGACACATTGGACCATGTGCTGCAGCTGAACCCGGAGCACATCAGCTGCTACGGATTGAAGCTGGAGGAGGGCACCCCCCTGTATGAGTACCGGGACTACGCGGCCCTGCCCGACGACGATCTGCAGGCGGATATGTATCTCGCCGCCGTGGAGACCCTCCGGGGCCGGGGCTTCAAGCAGTATGAGATTTCCAACTTCTGCCGGAAAAACCTCCAGTCCCGGCACAATCTGAAGTACTGGACCGGGGGCGAATACCTGGGCTTCGGCCCCAGCGCCAGCTCGGACTTTGCGGGGAAGCGCTTCACCCTTCTGCGGGACCTCCACGCCTACATCCTCGGCATCCGGGAGGGCGGCGAGGTCATGGAGGACGTGCAGGAGATTCCCCTGCGGGAGCGGGCGGGCGAATACCTGATGCTGCGGCTGCGCACCAGCCTGGGCATCTCCCGGGAGGAGTACGAGCGGATGTTCCTGCTGCCCTTCGACCCCCTGGAGAAGGTGCTTCGCAAGCACGAAAACTACTACCACACCGCCCAGGACGGGGACGGACGGTGGTTCCTGACGGCCAAGGGCTTCCTCACCAGCAACGACATCATCTCCGACCTGCTCCTGGCCCAGGACGGCTCCACCCCCCTGAAGAAAATCTGACAAAACCCCCTGCGCTTTCAATGCGCAGGGGGTTCGACTATTTGTCCATGAAAACCGACAAATTGGTGTTTGTACGTTTTTGCTGTCATTGCGAGCCAGTGCGCACACTGGCGTGGCAATCCCCCGGTTGAATGGAATCAGGTAACAATTACCACCAAAAATTGCAGCGTCTCCCACTCTTCTGGGTGCTTTTCGGTACATTTCCCATCTATCCGGGGGATTGCCACACCAGTGTGCGCACTGGTTCGCAATGACAGGTAATTTGTAACGCGCACCTTCAAACTCCCAATTTATCGATCCGTCATCCCCCGAACAGTTCCTCCATTGTGCCGAAGCGGTAGCCCATTTCCTCCCATTTTGTCAGAAGCTCATCTAAGATCTCCGCGTTGGTTTCTGAGGTGGAGTGGAGCAGCACCACGGCGCCGGGGTGGATTCGGGGAAGGAGCTTCGCGAAGGCCTGCTCCCGGGTCGGCTGGCTGTCATTTTTCCAGTCCACGTAGGCCAGGCTCCAGAATACGGTTTTGTACCCTAAGTCCTTCGCCATTTTCAGGTTCTCCTCGCTGTAGATTCCCTGGGGCGGGCGGTAGTATTTGGGCAGCTCCTGCCCGGTTTTCTCCCGGAACAGAGCCTCCAGTTCCTGCAGCTCCCTGGTGAAAGCCTCCTGATCCGATATTTTGCTCATATCCGGGTGGTGCATGGTGTGGTTGCCCACGGTGTGCCCCTCCTCCACCATCCGGCGGACCAGATCGGCGTTTTTCTCAATGTAATTTCCCACCAGGAAGAAGGCGGCCTTGACGTTGTGCTTTTGGAGCGTGTCCAGAATTTTCTCCGTGGCCCCGTTTTCGTACCCCGCGTCGAAGGTCAGGTAGATCACCTTCTCCGATGTGTCCCCCAGGTAGGCGGCGTCGTATTTCCGTAGCTGATCCACCCCCGCATTTCCGATGGGGGCCGCCCCCTCCTGCCGGAAGCTGAGGCCCCAGGAGCCGGTCTCCAGGGTGCCGGTGACGTAAATCCCAATGGCCACCCCGATGGCCACCCCAATGGCCGCCAGAATCATCACAATATCTCGCTTGCGCATGAAAATCCCCTCCCGGAACAGAGTATGCCTGCCGGAAGGGGCGTATGTGTGGGGGATACGAATTGACAATTGACAATTGACAATTCCGCTTGCAAAAAAACGCTCTGTCATCCCGAGGGAGTGAAACGAGTCGAGGGATCTGCGCATTTCGATAACTGCCATGGTGAACGAAAGTGCGTAGATCCTTCGACTCAGCTTCGCCATTTTTATAGTAGGATTGCCACCGGCAATCCTGAAAATTGAAAATCGCTTACGCTATGCTCAGGATGACACCCTATCTGTATGCCTCGTTTAAAGCGCAATCATTGTCAACTGTCAATTGTCAATTGTCAATTGATTTCATCTTCCTCCGTGGAGGTATTTCCGGTCCCAGTCCAGGTCGAAAAGGCGGCTGTGCATATCCATGGGGCAGCCGTGGAACATATCGTCGGCCAGCTCCCGCAGAACATCCCCGGGCTCCAGGCAGTCGATATAGAAGCTGGGCAGGCTCTCCTCCCCCAGCCGGGCCCCCAGCAGGGCTCCTGCCACCGCGCCCACCGCCGCAGAGCGGCCGGAGTGGTTCACGGCGATGATCATGGAGCGGTCAAAGTCCCCGCCGCCGGAGAGCACCGCGTACACGGCCCCGGCCAGCACCTCGGCGGCGTTTTCGCAGCGGAGCCGCTCCATCACCGTGGTGGGGGCCAAGGCATTATTTTCCGAAAGCTGCACCGCCTGGCTCACCAGATTGCACAGCTCATAGGTCTGGCTGTAGCTGGGGCCGAACCGGGCGCGCATGGTGTCCAGGGTGTCCTTCACCGCCAGGCGGAAGGAGGCGTTGGGGGTCCGGGCCACCCGGCTCACCAGATGGGCCAGGGCCGCGCCGGTGAGAAAAGCCAGGGGGCTTCCGTGGGTCAGGGCCACGGTCTCCGCCCCCAGAAAGTCGATCTCCCCCCGCCGCATCCGCTCCGGGTCGAAGAAGAGCCCCACGGACACCGCCGTGGTCAGGGAGCCCGGCCCCGCGAACCGGTTCTTCGGCTCCCCCGGGGTGCCCAGGGGGCAGCGCTTGGGGTCCCGGCTGAGGGCTTCCAGCATCCGGGTGTCCATGCAGTGCCGCTGGCAGATGGACCGCTGGGTCACAAGCCAGCAGAAGCTCCGCTCCGGCCGGTCCCAGGCCCGCTGGCTGGCGGCCCACTCCCGCAGGGCCAGGCCCACATATTTCACATAGGGGGCCATCTGCCCCTTCATCTGCCCCCGGGTGATGCCCAGGAGCAGTCCGTTGCAGGCGAAAGCGGCAATCTGGGTGTAGGAAGTGATCTCTGCGTAGCCGTTGACCAGGTCGTAGCCCAGCAGCCCGTTGGGGCCGTAGTCCTCCCGGATTTCCGCCAGGCTCCGGCTGTCCACGGTGTAGCCCATGGCGTCCCCTACCGCCAGGCCCAGCAGGCACCCCCGGTAGGCATCCCGGCTGACCCTCATCCGCGCCCCCTCCTTTCGTAAAGTATAGCGTTATTATATCCCAACCCGGCAGCAAAGGCAAGGAAAATTGACAATTGACAATTGCGCTTATCTGTTTCACGCAGCAAATCGACAAATAGGTGTTTGTACGTTCTTTGCTGTCATTGCGAACCAGTGCGCAGGCCTTCCGTGGCAATCCCCCGGATAGAGGAGAAATGTACCGAAAAGTACCCGGAAAGCAGGGATTGTTACGGTTCTTGGTGGTAATTGTTACCTGATTCCTTTCAACCGGGGGATTGCCACGGAAGGCCTGCGCACTGGCTCGCAATGACAGCATTATTTTGACAAATACCAATTTTCCGCACTGCTGAAAAAAATGTCAATTGTCAATTGTCAATTGATAAAGCTTTTCCAGGGCCTCGTCCAATGTTTCGTCCTTCAGCCCGGCGTAGCTGACCACCAGGGTGTGGAGGTCGTCTTTTTTGTCCGCGTAGAAGCTCCCCAGGGTGGGGAACGGAATCCCTGCCTCCCGGAAGGCGCTGTCGGGGAGGCTCGTGTCCACTTGCAGCAGGAAGTGCAGTCCCGCGTCCAGCTCCAGAATGGTGAGCCTTTCCGCCATGGGGGAGGCCTTGATCTTCGATACCACCTTTTTCCGGCGGCTGCGGTAGAATTTGCGCATCCGGTTGATGTGCTTTTCGAAGTGGCCCTGGCTTAAAAACCGGGCCAGGGTATACTGCTCGAAGCTGGGCACCGTGCAGCTGTAGAATCCCAGCTCCCGCTGGAATTTTTCCATCAGGGCCGTGGGCAGCACCATGTAGCTGATACGGATGGAGGGGGCCAGGCTCTTGGAGAAGGAGTTCAGGTAGATCACCCGCTCCGGATTGCTGGTCTGCATGGCGCTCATGGGGTGGGCGTGGAACCGGAACTCGGAGTCGTAGTCGTCCTCGATGATATAGCCCTGCCGCCGCTCCGCCCAATGGAGCAGCTCCCGGCGGCGGGCGGGGGGCGTCACCAGGCCCGTGGGATAGTGGTGGCTGGGGGAGATGTGCAGCACCCGGGCGTCCCCCAGGGCATCGGGGCGCACTCCGAATTCGTCCATAGGGGCGGGGAGGCAGGTGACTCCGCCGGCGGCGTAGATGCTGCGGATTTTCCCGTAGCCCGGGTCCTCCACAGCGTAAATCCCGTCCCGGCCCAGCAGCTGGATCAGCAGATTATAAAGGAAGTCCGTCCCCGCGCCGATGAGGATGTTCTCCGGATTCACGGTCATCCCCCGGAAGGAGGCCAGGTGCTCCGCGATAGCCGTGCGCAGCTCCGACACCCCTTTGTTGGGCAGGGGCAGCAGAAGCTTTTCGCCGTAGTCCAGGACCACCTCCCGCTGGAGGCGGCTCCACACCGAGAAGGGGAAGCCCTCCACCTTTCCCGCAGGGGGCGCGGCGGGGGCGGGAGCCTGGGGGGGCGGAGCCGGAGGGAGCCGGCGGTATTCCTCCACGAAGTAGCCCACCTTTTCCCGGGAGCGGATGTAGCCCTCGCTGAGCAGCTCCTCATAGGCCGCCTCCACGGTGATGACGCTGACCTCCAGATGCTCCGCCAGCGCCCGCTTGCTGGGAAGCTTCTCCCCCGGGGAGATCCGCCCGGTGCGGATGTCCTCCCGGAGGAGCCGGTACAGGGATTCATACAAAGGCATCCCCGGGCCTTTTTTCAGCTGGTATGTTAACATAACATTCCTCCGAAAAGAATTGACAATTAACAATTGACAATTGACAATTATTGTGTCATAAACGGGACGTTTTTTAAAAGCGGCCATTCGTCGGAAAATGTTTGAATTAAATCCCGAAGAGATTCCTTAATTGTCAATTGTAAATTGTCAATTGTCAATTCGTATCTCCGTCCCAGATGACGAGGAGGTTTCCCTTTTCCACGGTGATTTCCGCCTCTTCTCCGGTGAAGTGGTTGCTGACGCCCAGGGGGAAGGCTGTGGTCAGGCGGCCGTTTTCCAGGGGGTAGTAGAGTCCCCGGAGGGTGACCCCTTCCGCGTCGCCGCCGATGGCGAACACGCTGATATTTCCCGTCATCCCGGCGGGAAACCGGAGCGTGCCGTTCCGAACCAGCGTCACCCGCTGCCGCAGACCCACCAGGGTGCCCCGGGCGTCGTGATCGGCAAGAAATCTAAGCATCTGGATATTGGCCACGGTGTGGTCAAGCCGGGGGCCGTCCAGACTGCCGTAGAACAGGAACTCCTGGCAGCCCAGGGACAGTCCCCTTTTCGCCGCCAGCATAGCGTCGGTATCGTCCTTCTCCACCGGGAACACCGAGGCTCCCTCCGGGATTTCTCCCAGGGAGTCAAAGTCCCCCAATATTTCATTGGGGGTGATGCCCAAACGGCGGCAGTGATTGAGGCCCCCATCCGCCGCGATGACGAAATCACCGGGCAGGAGCTCGGCGCCCTCACAAAGCGCCGCGCAGAAAATCACACATCGTTTCATTGCAGGTTTCCTTTCCATACACTCCCCCCACCCGGCAGACAGATAAATTGGTGTTTGTCGCTTCGTTATCAAGTTTTCTGTCATTGCGAGACCAGTCCGCAGACTGGTCGTGGCAATCCCCCGGTTAGAGGGGAAATGTAGCCCCATTCAACCGGGGGATTGCCACACCAGTGTGCGCACTGGTTCGCAATGACAGGTAATTTGGGACGCATCCTTACAAACACCAATTTATCGAAGTGTTCATTTACCCGGCGTGATTCCGTAATCGTCAATTAAAAAACAGCCGGCAAGCGCTTTGCCTGCCGGCTTTGTCTATTCAGCGGACAAAGGAGGTGCTCATGGTGGTGCTGTACATTTCCCCGGGCAGGAGGATGGCGGCGGCGGGCTTGGCGTTCCAGTCGGAGGTTCCGTTTTCGGGGCTGGGCAGGCTCTGCCAGGGCTCGATGCAGAGAAATTTCGGCATCCCCGGCTTGCTCCAGATCAGGGTGTAGGGGAAATCGGAGATGTCGCAGACCACGCCCCGGCCGGTGCCCTTCTCGTAGATGCCCAGCGTCCGGGAGCGGAGGTTCACCATGCAGTGGCTGTCATTGGCAAAGAGCTGCTCGTCAATGGGGATGGACTGGATGTTGGTGCCCAGGTAGTAGCAGTCCCCGTGGACCAGGCCCTTGGGCTGGCAGCCGAGACACAGGGGCGACTCCATTTCGGAAAACCGCAGCTCATAGTCCGTGGCGGTATGCTTTTCGTCAAAAGGAAGAGCGAAAGCCGGGTGGAAGCCGATGCCGAAGGGCAGTTCTTCCTCGTCCAGGTTTTCCACGGTCAGGGTGTGGTGCACCGTGTCCCCCTCAATGGTGAAGGCGGACTGGAGCCGGAACTCGTAGGGGAATTTTTTCAGGGTCTCTTCGTTGCTGCACAGCTCCAGGACGATGGTGTCCCGGGTCTTTGCCACGAAGTCGTGCTCCATCAGCCGCGCGAAGCCGTGTTGTCCGGATTCGAAACGGCCCCCCTTGGCCTCGATGATGCCGTCCACCACCTTGCCCGCGTGGGGGAAGAGGATGGGGCTGTGGTAGCCCCAGACCGCGGGGTCCGCCTGCCACATGTGCTCTACATTGTCACACTTGCGGATGACGCTGACAATCTGCGCCCCGAAGGTGTCCACCGTCAGGCGGAGATACTCATTCTCGATGGTATAGCGCATAAGGTTACCTCCAATTCATGATGTCAGTTTTTCAGGAGACAGATAAATCTGTGTTTGTACGTTTTGCTGTCATTGCGAGCCAGTGCGCACACTGGCGTGGCAATCCCCCGGTTAGAGGTAAAATGTATCGACAATTACCATACAGTGTGCGAAACGTTGCGATTTTTGGTAGTATTCGTTACCTGGTTCCATTCAACCGGGGGATTGCCACACCAGGCTGCGGCCTGGTTCGCAATGACAGGTAATTTGTAGCGCACCCTTTCAAACCCTAATTTATCGCTTTCTGCTTTTCCACTGAGCAACCGCCATCTGGTCGCAGCGGTTGTTTTTTGCGTTTTCGGCGTGGCCTTTGACCCAGTGGCAGTGGATCTCATGGGTGTCGGCAAGGCGGAGGAGCTTTTCCCAGAGGTCGGGGTTCAGGGCCTTCTTTTTGTCGGACTTCACCCAGCCCCGGGCCTTCCAGCTTCTGGCCCAGCCTTTTTCCAGGGCGTCGATGACGTACTTGCTGTCGGAGTACAGCTCCACAATGCAGGGCTCGTGAAGGGCATTCAGGCCCTCGATCACGGCGGTCAGCTCCATGCGGTTGTTGGTGGTGCTGTCCTCCCCGCCGGAGAGCTCCTTTTCGTGGCCGTTAAACTCCAGGATGGCCCCCCAGCCCCCGGGGCCGGGGTTGCCGGAGCAGGCGCCATCGGTGTAGAGGGTGACGGTTTTCACGCTTCCTCCGTTTCCACCCGCTCCAGGGAAACCACCTGGCTGCCTTCCTCGATGCGCATGACAATCACGCCCTGCACATCCCGCTTGTACACGTTGATGGAGGAAGCCGGAATGCGGATGATCACGCCGCCGGTTTCGATGAGCATTACGTCATCGCCCTCCCCCACCACACGGCAGCCGGCCACGAAGCCGGTCTTGGGGGTGATGTTGTAGTTTTTCAGGCCCTTGCCGCCTCTAGACTGGGCAGTCTTTTCCCCGTCGGGGCCGGTGCGAAGGTATTCAGAGAGCTCCGTGCGTTTGCCGTAGCCGTTTTCCGTGACGGTGAGGAGGGTCTTTCCTTCCTCTGCCTTTTCCGCGCCCACCACGAAGTCCTCTCCGGTTAACGTAATACCGCGAACACCCGCCGCGTCACGGCCCATGGGGCGCACATCCGTCTCGCTGAAGCAGATAGCCATTCCCTCCCGGGTGGCGAGGATGATGTTGTCGCTGCCGTTTGTCCGGATGACGTTGATCAGGTGGTCGTTTTCGTCCAGGGTGATGGCCCGGATGCCGCCCTTGCGGTTGGTCTTGAGGGAGATGAAGGGAATCCGCTTCACGGTGCCGTTTCTCGTCACCATGACCAGGAACTCGTTGTCGTCAAACTCTCTCGTAATGACCATGGCGGTGACGCTCTCCCCGGGGTCCAGGGGCAGCACGTTGACAATGGCCGTGCCCCGGGCGGTGCGGCCCGCCTCGGGAATCTGGTAGCCCTTCCGGTGGTGGACCTTGCCGTTATCGGTAAAGAACAGGATGTGGTCGTGGGTGGAGGCGATGTTCAGGGACTTAACGTAGTCCTCCTCCTTCAGGTTCTGGGCGTTGACGCCCCGGCCGCCCCGGCTCTGGGTGCGGTAGGTGTCCACGGGCATCCGCTTGATGTAGCCCTCCTTGGAGAGCGTGAAGGCGCAGGTCTCCTCCTCGATCAGGTCCTCGATGTCGATTTCGTCCTCGATCTCCTGAATCTCGGTTTTCCGGTCGTCGCCGTACTTATCCCGAATCTCCAGCAGCTCCTGGCGCAGCACCGCCTGGATCTTCTTTTCATCGCCCAGGAGCTCCAGATAGTAGTTGATTTTCTCCAGCAGAGCGTCATACTCGTCCTGGAGCTTCTCCCGGTCAAGACCCTGCAAGGCTTTCAGCCGCATATCGAGAATCGCCTGGGCCTGAATATCGTCCAAACTGAAGCGCTCCATGAGCTTTTGCTTGGCATCGTCATAGGCCGTGCGGATGATGTGGATGACCTCGTCAATGTTGTCCTGGGCAATGAGCAGGCCCTCCAACAGATGGGCCCGCTCCCGGGCCTTGCGGAGATCATACTCCGTCCGCCGGGTGAGGATCTGCTCCTGATGACGCAGGTACTCGTCCAGAATCTGCCGCAGGGACAGAATCTTCGGCTGCTTCTGATCGTCCACCAGGGCAAGCAGAATGATGCCGAAGCTGGTTTGCAGGGCGGTCTGCTTATACAGGTTATTCAGCACCACCTGGGGGTTGGCATCCTTCTTCAGCTCGATGACGATGCGCATACCGTTCCGGTCCGTCTCGTCCCGGAGATCACTGATGCCGTCTAAGCGCTTGTCCTTCACCTGGTCGGCGATGGCCTTGATCAGCTGGCGCTTGTTCACCTGGTAGGGAAGCTCGGTGACGATGATCCGGGTCCGGTCTCTGTTAAAGGTCTCAAACTCCGCCCGGGAGCGGACCACCACCTTGCCCCGGCCGGTGGCGTAAGCCGCCCGGATGCCGCTGTGGCCCATGATGATGCCCCCGGTGGGAAAATCCGGGCCGGTGATGTGCTCCATCAGGTCCGCCAGGGTGCACTCGGGGTCGTCCAGCACGCAGACGCAGGCGTCGATGACCTCTTTCAGGTTGTGGGGCGGGATGTTGGTGGCCATGCCCACGGCAATGCCACTCGAGCCGTTGACCAAAAGGTTCGGGAACCGGCTGGGCAGCACTCTTGGCTCTTTCTTGGTCTCGTCAAAGTTGGGGTCCCAGTCCACGGTTTCCTTGTCGATGTCCCGGAGCATTTCGTTGGAGATTTTGGAGAGGCGCGCCTCGGTGTACCGGTAGGCCGCGGGGGGATCGCCGTCCACGGAGCCGAAGTTGCCGTGGCCGTCCACCAGCATATAGCGCATGGAGAAATCCTGGGCAAGCCGCACCATGGCGTCGTAGACGGAGGCGTCGCCGTGGGGATGGTATTTGCCCAGCACGTCGCCCACGCAGGTGGCCGACTTTTTGAAGGGCTTGTCGGAGGTCAGGCCGCTTTCGTACATGGAGTACAGAATCCGCCGGTGAACCGGCTTCAATCCGTCCCGCACGTCCGGCAGGGCCCGGCCCACAATGACGGACATGGCGTATTCAATGTAGGACTTCTCCATTTCGTCCACCAGGTTGTTCTCGGTGATCACCTGGTCGGGGAAACGGATGTCCTCGGGTTTGTAAGAACGGTTATGTGCCATACAGCACCTCCATTTTGGTCTGTTCGTAAAAAATATCTGTCATTGCGAACCAGTGCGCACACTGGTGTGGCAATCCCCCAGTTAGAGGGGAAATGTGTCGACAAGCACCCAGAAGGACGGGTACTGCGATTTATGGTGGTAATCGTTACCTGGTTCCATGGGGCCGGGGGATTGCCACGCCAGTGTACGCACTGGCTCGCAATGACAGCGTTTTGTTTTAGATATCAATATTCAACGCATACTTGGCGTTGCGCTCGATCCATTCTTTTCTCGGCTCCACCTGTTCGCCCATGAGGATGGTGAAGATTTCGTCGGCTCTTCTGGCATCCTCCAGGGTGATGCGGCGCAGGCTCCGCTTCTCCGGGTCCATGGTGGTCTCCCACAGCTCGTGGGGGTCCATCTCGCCCAGGCCCTTGAACCGGGAGATGTCCACCTTGGCGTTGGGGTTGTCGCTGCGAAGCTGGGCGGATACCTGATCCCGCTGCTCGTCGGAGTAGGCCACCTTCACGGTCTTGCCCCGGGTCAGCTTGTACAGCGGCGGCACGGCGGAGTAGACATAACCCTGCTCGATCAGGGGCCGCATATACCTAAAGAAGAAGGTTAAGAGCAGCGTCCGGATGTGCGCGCCGTCCACGTCCGCATCGGCCATGATGATGACCTTGTGATAGCGGAGCTTCTGGAGGTCAAATTCCTCCCCGATGCCCGCGCCCAGGGCCACGATCAGGGGATACAGCTTGTCGTTGCCGTAGATTTTGTCCGCCCGGGCCTTCTCCACGTTGAGCATCTTGCCCCACATGGCCAGGATCGCCTGGAATCGGGAGTCCCGGCCCTGAATGGCGGAGCCCGCCGCGCTGTCGCCCTCCACGATGTAGATTTCGCACAGCTCCGGGTCCCGCTCGTTGCAGTCCTGGAGCTTGTCCGGCATCTGGCCCGACTCCAGGCCGGTTTTCCGGCGGATACTCTCCCGGGCCTTCCGGGCGGCCTCCCGGGCACGGTTGGCCATCATGGCCTTGTCCAGGATCGCCCGGGCGGTCTGGGGATGCTCCTCAAAGTAGACGGTCAGCTGGTCGTTCACCACCTGGTCCACCAGGGTACGGATATAGGCGTTTCCCAGCTTGGCCTTGGTCTGGCCCTCGAACTGAGCGTCGGTGAGCTTCACGGAAATAATGGCCGTGATGCCCTCCCGGCAGTCCTCGCCGGAGACCTTGTCATCGCCCTTGATGATGCCGTTTTTCACGCCGTAAGCGTTCAGCACCCGGGTCAGTGCCGTCTTGAAGCCGGTTTCGTGCATGCCGCCCTCGGGGGTGCGGACATCGTTGGCAAAGGACAGCATAAACTCGTTGTAGCCGTCGTTGTACTGCACGGCGATCTCCGCACTGGCATCGCCCTTGGCGCCTTTCATATAGATCACGTCCTGGTGCAGCTCGGTTTTGTTCCGGTTGCTCCACCGGGCGAACTCCCGGATGCCGCCCTCGTAGCACATGGTCTCCCCCACGGGGGTGTCCCCCCGGTCGTCGGTGATGGTGATGGAGAGCCCCGCGTTCAGGAAGGCCTCCTCCCGCATCCGCTCGTGGAGGGTTTCGTAGCTGTATTCCAGGGTGTCGAACATCTCCGGGTCCGGCTGGAAGGTGACCTCTGTGCCCCGGCGGTCCGTTTTGCCCACCACGGTCATCTCCTGGGTGATGTGGCCCCGGGAGAATTTCATCTCATAGATTTCCCCGTTCTTGTGGACCCGGACCCGGAGCCATTCGCTGAGGGCGTTGACAACGGAGGCGCCCACGCCGTGAAGGCCGCCGGAGACCTTGTAGCCTCCCCCGCCGAACTTGCCGCCGGCGTGGAGCACGGTGTACACCACCTCCAGGGCGGGCCGTCCAGTCTGGGGCTGGATGTCCACGGGGATGCCCCGGCCGTCATCGGTGACGGTGATGGAGTCCCCGGGATTGATGGTCACGGTGATATTTTTACAGTACCCGGCCAGGGCCTCGTCAATGGCGTTGTCCACGATCTCGTAAACCAGATGGTGCAGGCCGGAGCTGGACGTGGACCCGATGTACATACCCGGCCGCTTGCGCACCGCCTCCAGCCCCTCCAATACCTGAATCTGGGAGCCGCCGTATTCCTGTGTTACCTTGGTTTCGTCAGACATACATTCATTCTCCTACATAAAGCTGAAATAAAATGCTGTCATTGCGAGCCAGTGCGCACACTGGCGTGGCAATCCCCCGGTTCTTCCGGCCAGCCTTATTCCATAATCCTATCGTATAAATCCTCCCAATTGGGATTCATACCTTCAATCAATTTATCCTTCCGCTTTCTGTTCCAGCCCTTGATTTGTTTTTCTCTTTCAATAGCGGATTCTGCGTCATTGGTATGCTCGTAGTAAACAAGTCTTGTTATGTTGTATCTTGCGGTGAAACTGCTTTTATCCAGGTGATTTTTATGTTCATATACCCGCCTTACCAGATCGTTGGTAACTCCGGTATAAATGACATTTTTCTGGGCGTTTGAAAGGATGTAGACATAATAGTTGTAATCGTCCATTATGGGTTCTCCTTTCATAGAACTGTTATTGCAATAATTAATTCTGTCATTGCGAGGGAGTAGCGCACACTGGTGTGGCAATCCTCCGGTTAGAGAGAAACGTGTAGATAAACAACTGGAAGGACGGGGGTTGCGATTTTGGTGGTAATCGTTACCTGATTTCTCCGGACCGGGGGATTGCCACACCAGTCTGCGGACTGGTTCGCAATGACAGCTAATCTTTCAGCCTAACCAGGGGATTGCCACGCCAGTGTGCGCACTGGCTCGCAATGACAGGTAGACGGTAGCTCTCAATGACAGGTAGACGGCAGCTTGCAATGACAACTAATCTTTCAGTTGCTGTCCATTGCGGATTTCGATGCTTTTCCCCAGTTTGGTGAACCGGCCGGGTTCGCAGCAGGTGATGATGACCTGGCCGGTGGTGATCTGGTTCAGGACGAAATCCTGCCGTCCGGCGTCCAGTTCGGAGAGGACGTCGTCCAGAAGAAGCAACGGTTCCTCGCCAAATTCCCGGGCCATCAGCTCCCGCTGGGCCAGCTTCAGGCTGATGGCCGCGGTCCGGGTCTGGCCCTGGGAGCCGTAGGCCTTCAGGTCGATGCCGGAGAGGGTCACGGTAAAGTCGTCCTTGTGGGGGCCAGTGAGGCACTGGCCCGATTCCAGCTCCGCCCGGGCGTGGCGCTCCAAATGCTCCCGCAGCGCATCCGTCAGGGCCGGAATGGGCGCGAAAGCGTCGGAAACCGTCGAAACGGTCTTGTACCGGAGGGAAAATTCCTCCGCGCCGCCGGAAAACTGGCCGTGAAACCTGGCCGCGGCCTCTCCCAGTCCCTTGTAAAACCGGGCCCGGTAGCTGATCAGCAGCGCCCCCACCTGGCAAAGCCAGGTATTGTACTCCGGCAGGATGTCCAGGAGGGCGGGATTGTCGTGATAATCCTTCAAAATCCTGCTTTTCTGGTCCAGAATCCGGTTGTACTCCGTGAGAGCCGCGTCATAGTTAGGCCGAAGTTGACATAATACATTATCCCCCAGCCGCCTCCTTGCGCTGGCGCCGGATTTCAGGATCATCAGGTCCTCCGGGCAGAACAGCACCGTGGGCAGCACCCCGGCGATTTCCGAGGCGGAGCGCTTCTTCGCCCCGTTGCGCCACAGCTGCCGGGGCCTTGCGCCGGGGAACAGCACCCAGCGGAGGGTCTGGCACCGCTCCTGGGCGCAAATCTTCCCGGACAGCTCCGCGAAATCCGCCCCGAAGCGGATCAGCTCCCCGGTTTTCTGGGCCCGGAAGCTCTTCCCGCTGCCAAGGTACGCCACCGCTTCCAGGAGGTTCGTCTTTCCCTGGGCGTTGTCCCCCACGATCAGGTTCACCCCCGGGGAGAATTCCACGGTTTCCTCGGCGTAGTTGCGGAAGGCGCGCAGGTATAATTCCTGCAGAATCATACTTCGGTGATCCGGCAGCTTTCGCCCCGGTAGGTGAAGGTGTCCCCCGGGCGAAGCTTTTTGCCCCGCATGGTACAAACTTCGCCGTTTACCAGCACTTCCCCATCCTGGATCAGGAGCTTCGCCTCTCCCCCGGATTCCACCAAGTTTATGAGTTTCATGGCATCCTGGAGCTTGATGAATTCGGTGGTAATGGGAACGTCCTGGATATTCACTTTCCGTTTTACGGTAACTTTCATATAAAACTCCTGATGAAAAATATGCTGTCATTGCGAACCAGTCCGCAGACTGGTGTGGCAATCCCCCGGTTTTTCCGGCCAGCCTTATTCCGTAATTCTGCCGTACAAATCCTCCCAATTGGGATTCATACCTTCAATCAATTGATTCTTTCTCTTTCTGTTCCAGCCCTTGATTTGTTTTTCCCTTTCAATGGCGGAGTTTGCATCGTTGGTATACTCGTAGTAAACAAGTCTTGTTACATTGTACCTTGCGGTAAAACTGCTTTTGTCCAGGTGGTTTTTATGTTCATACACCCGCCTTACCAAATCATTGGTAACTCCGGTGTAAATGACATTTTTCTGGGCGTTTGAAAGGATGTAGACATAATAGTTGTAATCGTCCATTATGGGTTCTCCTTTCAAAAACTGTCATTGCGGTTTTGGTGGGTATCGCTACCTAGTTCCTTCGGACCGGGGGATTGCCACACCAGTCTGCGGACTGGTTCGCAATGACAGGGGGTCGTTGCGGTTTTGTGGGAATCGTTACCTGGTTCCTTCGGACCGGGGGATTGCCACGACCAGTGTGCGCACTGGTCTCGCAATGACAGGTAGACGATAGCTCGCAATGACAGCTTATCGGTCAGTTTTTGATTCTGACAGGCAAAATCATATAGGCAAAGTCCTGCTTATCATCCACGGGAGTCAGCACCATCGGGCTCAGGCCGTTGGTCAGTTCCAGGGTGACTTCCTCGCTGGGGATGGCCCGGAGGGCGTCGGCAAGGTAGCGGACGTTGAAGCCGATCTCCAGCTCGTCCCCGTCGCCGGCCAGGTTGCAGCGGTCCTCCGCCGCACCGATGGTGGTGTTGGTGCGCATGAATACCTCCTGGTTGGAGAACTTGCAGCGCACGGGGCTCTTGTACTTTTCGGACACGATCAGGCCCACCCGCTCCACGCTGGAGGCCAGGTCCGACACATGGGCGATGAGCTTCACGGGGCAGTTCACGGGCACCACCCGCCGCCAGTCCAGGAAGTCCCCCTCCAGCAGCCGGCAGACCAGGGTGGCCGGGCCGATCTGGAAGAGAATGTGCTTGGGGCCAAGGGTGAAGGAGGCCATGTCCTCGGTATCCGTGAGGATTTTCTCCACTTCCTTCAATCCCTGGGCGGGGACCACGAAGTTCATCTCCCGGCCGGTGGGGGTCTCGGGATGGTAGGTCCGCCTCGCCAGCCGGAAGCCGTCCACGGCCACGGTGGTGATGGTTTCGTTTGTTACCTCAAATTTCACGCCGGTGTGGATGGGACGGCCCTGGTTCTCCGCCACGGCGAAGATGGTGCCGCCGATCATCTCCTTTAGCTCCCGCTGGGGGATGGGCACCGCCCGGCCGGTGTTCACGTCGGGCAGCTCCGGATAGTCGTCGCTGTTCTCCGCGGAGATGGTGAAGGAGGCAAAGCCCGAACGGATGGACACCTTGTAGGTCTCGTCCACCACCACGGTGACGGGCCCCTCTGGCAGCCGCCGGACGATGTCGCCGAAGAGCTTGGCGGGGAGGATGCACTCGCCCGGGTCCGTTACCTCGGCCTCGATTTCGTAGGAAATGGCGGTTTCCATATTATAGCCCGTCAGACAGATTCCCAGACCCGCCTTGCAGAGAATCCCTTCGATGACGGAGAGGCTGCTCTTCTGGGCCACGGTGCGGCTGGCGATGTTCAGGCCCTGCACCAGACTGTTTTTTTCACAGGTAAATCGCATAGTCCGTTTCCTTTCTTGTAAGATAAGAAGAATATATATATCTATCAGAGGTTTATGCAGCAGTAACAGTAATAGAGGAAATTTATGTGGAAAAGTGGGTTTTGCTTTAGGGACAAGCGGCGTTTTTTTCCACAGCCCATTGTGGAGAACCTTCCGGTTTTCCACAGCCCCCTGGGGAAGCATTTTTTATGACGGTTTTCCACAGGTTATCTTTCCACAACTGACACAACCTGTGGAGAAATACGAATTGACAATTGACAATTAACAATTGACAATTATGGTATCGCTTCGCGATGAATAAAACCAGAATGTTGGTGTCTCAATCCATCTTACGAGTGCTGTAGGGGAGGGTTTTAACCCTCCCGGCGGGGAGTTGTCCGTTATACGGCGCGTTTCGGCAAATACGCGGAGCATCCACGGGAGGCATCAATGCCTCCCCTACTGCGGGAACGAACAATTTTTGAACCAACGAACCGCTTCTGAGCAATTGTCAATTGTCAATTGTCCATTGTCAATTGCCTCACAGGCACGAGTTGACGTTGGAGGTAATATCCCTTACCCTGTCCTGGGTCTCCTTGTCGCCGTTTTTCAGGGCCACCTCCACCTTGCGGATGGCGTAGAGCACGGTGGAGTGATCCCGGCCGAATTCCTTGCCGATGTCGGGCAGACTGAGATTGGTGAGCTTGCGGATCAGGTACATGGCAATCTGCCGGGCCTCGGCGGTGCCCTTGTTCTTCTGGGTGCCCCGGATGACGGCTTCCTCCAGGTTGTAGAACTTGCAGACCTGGCTGATGATCAGCCCCGGGGTGGGCAGGGCGTTGCCCTCGCTCTTGAACATATCGTCAATGGCCCGGGATACGTTGGGAAGATCCAGGGGCATATTGTTCAGGTCCCGGTAGGCCAGGATTTTCTTCACCGTGCCCTCAATCTGCCGGACGTTGTTGGTGACGTTGATGGCGATGTAGTTGCACACGTCGTCCCCCAGCTCCAGCCCCAGGCTCTTGGCCTTGTTCTTAATGATGGCCATACGGGTCTCGTAGTCCGGGGGCTGCACGTCCGCCAGCAATCCCCATTCGAACCGGGTTTTCAGCCGGTCCTCCAGGGTCAGCATATCGCTGGGCTTCCGGTCGGAGGTCATGACGATCTGCTTGTGCTCCTCGTAGAGCTTGTTGAAGGTGTGGAAGAATTCCTCCTGGGTGGATTCCTTGCCGGCGATGAACTGGACGTCATCGATAAGGAACAGGTCGGCCTCCCGGTACTTGCTGCGAAACTCGATGTTCTTGCCGGACTGGATGGCCGCGATCAGCTCGTTTGTAAACTGGTCACCCTTGATGTAGACCACGTTGGCGTTGGGGTTGTCCCGGCGGATGCCGTTGGCGATGGCGTAGAGCAGGTGGGTCTTGCCCACGCCGGGAGGGCCGTAGATGAAGAGCGGATTATAGACCTGGCCCGGGGTCTTGCTGACCGCGATGGCCGCGGAGTGGGCGAAGCGGTTCGAAGGCCCCACCACGAAGTTTTCGAAGGTGAACTGGGGGTTAAAATCCATGCTGGAGGCTTTGTGCTTGTTGCGGAAGGTGTCCCGCTCCTCGTCGCCGAAAACCAGCAGCTTGGCGTCGGAATTGAAAATCTCCTTCAGGGCGTCCTGGATGTAGTCGGTGCAGCGGCGGCGGATGATGTCCCGGCGGAAGTCCGAGGGGGAATAGAGAATCAGGTGGGAGTCGTTGAGCTCCACCACCTCCGCGTCGTCCAGCCAGGCCGACACCGTGACAGACCCCAAGCGCTCCTCCATATACCCCAAAATCTTTGCCCAGACATAGGCGGAAGAGTACATTTGGTATGCTCCTTTCTGTCTGTATGGAAGCCGGAAAAGGAGGCAGAATTTCCTTTTACAGCACAATTTCTCAACCTAAATTTTATCACATTTCCACAGAAAAAACAAGGGTTTTTTGTGGAATTGGAAGGAAAAACGGCAGGAAAGAAAATTGACAATTGACAATTGAGAATTGACAATTCGCCGCGGTGAAAAAACAAATCGCAGAGGCTCAGCAGTCCGTCAAATTGGTGTTTGTAGATTTGCGAATACTTTACACTTTTCCTGTAGGGGAGGCATTCATGCCTCCCGGGTACGCAGTACGTTTTCGCCCAAACGCCCAAAATGCTGGAACCTTTCCCTGCCGGGAGGCATTAATGCCTCCCCTACAGTATTTTTTAGGCGTTTCCTAAACAGACCAACAAACACCAATTTGTCAGACTGGGCTATCCCGGAGGTTGGAAAAGCCCCCAACGGAGTTCCGTTGGGGGCTTGTAAACAGAATTATTTCGCGAATTCCACAGCCTTGGTTTCCCGGATCACGTTGACCTTGATCTGGCCGGGGTATTCCAGCTCGGATTCGATCTTCTTGGCGATGTCCCGGGCCAGGAGGATCATGTTGTCCTCGGTGACCACCTCGGGCTTGACCATGATCCGCACCTCCCGGCCTGCCTGGATGGCGTAGGCCTTGTCCACGCCGGGATAGGAGCCGGTGAGCTCCTCCAGCTTCTGCAGGCGGCGGATATAGTTTTCCACATTCTCCCGCCGGGCGCCGGGGCGGGCGGCGGAAATGGCGTCCGCGGCCTGAACCAGCACGGCGATGACGGTCTTGGGCTCCACGTCGCCGTGGTGGGCCTCGATGGCGTTGACGATGACGGGGTTTTCCTTGTACTTCCGGGCCAGGTCCGCGCCCAGCTGCACATGGCTGCCCTCCACCTCATGGTCGATGGACTTGCCCAGATCGTGCAGCAGTCCTGCCCGCTTGGCCATGGCCACGTCCACGCCCAGCTCCGCGGCCATAAGGCCGGCAATGTGGGCCACCTCGATGGAGTGGTTCAAGACGTTCTGGCCGTAGCTGGTGCGGTACTTCTGGCGGCCCAGAATCTTCACAAGCTCGGGGTTTAAGTTGTGGATGCCGGTTTCGTAGCAGGCACGCTCGCCCTCCTCCCGGATGGTGCGGTCCACTTCCTTCCGGGCCTTCTCCACCATGTCCTCGATGCGGGTGGGGTGGATGCGGCCGTCCACGATCAGCTTCTCCAGAGCCAGCCTTGCAACCTCCCGGCGCACCGGGTCAAAGCTGGAGACGGTAATTGCCTCGGGGGTATCGTCGATGATCAGGTCCACACCGGTGATGGTCTCCAGGGTCCGGATGTTCCGGCCCTCCCGGCCGATGATGCGGCCCTTCATCTCGTCGTTGGGCAGGGCCACCACGGATACCGTGGTCTCCGCCGCGTGGTCGGCGGCGCAGCGCTGGATGGCCGTGGCAATGATCTCCCGGCCCTTCTCCTCGGCCTCGTCCTTGAGCTGCTGCTCGATCTCCTTGATCTTCATGGCTTCAGCAGGTGCTCCTTGGCCTGCTCCTGGGTCAGGCCCGAGAGCTTTTCCAGAATCTCCAGCTGCTGGCCCCGGAGCTGCTCAGCCTGGGCCTGGGTCTCGGCGGCCTTATTGAGGCGCTTGTTCAGCTCCTCTTCCTTCCGTTCGAAGGCCTCGGTTTTCTTGTCCAGAGCGGCTTCCTTCTGCTCCAGCCGCCGTTCCTGCTTGCTCAGCTCGGCCCGGCGTTCCTTCACTTCTTTCTCGTGTTCCGTGCGCGATTTATGGATTTCGTCCTTGGCTTCCAGAAGCATTTCCTTCTTCCGGTTTTCGCCTGCGCGGATGGCTTCGTTGATCAGCCGGGTGGCTTCCGTCTCGGCGGAGCCGATTTCCCGTTCAGCCACCTTCTTGCGGTAGACAAAGCCCATGCCGAAGCCCACACCCAGGCTAAGAAGCACAGCGACGACAATCAGAATAATTTCCAACAATCCCATAAATTAGCGGCACACCTCCTTCTTTAAAAATAGGCGCGGAAGGGGTGCGCATGGTTTCCCTATGAAATTAAGCATGACAATCACCCGGAAGCTCCTCCGGGCGGAACAAATCACAACCAAAACCCATTCAGGTCCAAAACGCATTCCCGGCTTCCCGCCGGATATCCAGCAAACGCGGAGGAATACTCCAACGCATACCATACCAAACATATTTTACCCGTCCCCCGGCCGGTTGTCAAGGGAAGGTTGGAAAAAAGTTTCAGAAACCGGCAAATTGGTGTTTGTTGCTGCGTGTCAAAGTTTCCTGTCATTGCGAGACCAGTCCGCTTAAGTGGTCGTGGCAATCCCCCGGTTAGAGGGGAAATGTACCGATAAGCATCCGAAAAAGCGGGGATTGTTACGGTTCTTGGTGGTAATCGTTACCTGATTCCATGGGGCCGGGGGATTGCCACACCAGTGTGCGCACTGGTTCGCAATGACAGCGTATGATATACAAACACCAATTGATCGGGCAGCTGAGAAAACAGAATCCGTGCCGCGGCAAAAAAGCAAATCATCCGAACCCGTCTCACACTCAGGAAAGCCGGGTTCGGATTCGATCATATAGATAAGAGATAACAGAGAATAGAGAATAGTACAGAAACGCCGCAAACATCGGCAAATATCTATTAGCTATTCGCTATTATCTGTTATCTCTTATCCGAGCCCCAACGGGGCGTTTCTGTGTTTGCACCCTCAGTTCGATACAAGATACCCGCTTATAACGTTAGGTTCATATAAGAGCATTCAAGAGGCAATCGTAGAATTTTACTCTTCAGCCGATGCAAAATCCAAATAATCAAGAATCTGGTTATTCAGATTCTTGCGGACATCTCTCCAATTAGGCATAAATCTATCCATCCAAGCAACGAAATTCTCATTATGCCCCTTTTCCACCAAGTGTACCAATTCGTGTAAAATAACATATTCCAGACACTCCGGTGTTTTCTTTGCCAGCTGGAGATTCAGCCAAATTTTGCGAGTTTTTGTATTACAGGTACCCCAGCGGGTAGTCATGTTCTTGGTTTGCCACCCGTCAGGATGAAGCCCTGTAATCTGCTCCCATTTGGGCAGTACACGCTCAATCTCAGCCTTCAGAATACCACGATACCATTCGTTTATGAATTTTTCACGTTGCTCGGT
>SFHI01000140.1 GCA_004555705.1 Clostridiales bacterium
AATGAAATGTTTTGACTTTTCAGGCACTTCCCGGTACAATATAGCCCGTACCGGAAGCGTGCTTTACATTTATACCACAGGCTTATCCGCCTGTCAACAGCATTTTTAATTTTGATTTTGGATTCTCTTGAATTCTGATAAAATCTCTTGAAATCTCATTAATTCTAATTTTCATTTTTCATTTTTGTGAGGGTAAAATTTATGGACAAGATTTTGAACGAATTTACCGGCACGGTCCGCCGGGCGGTGGACGATTATGACATGATCCAGGCGGGGGATAAGGTGGCCGTGGGCGTCTCCGGCGGTAAGGACAGTTTGCTGCTGCTCCTGGCCCTGAAGCACCTGCAAAGCTTCTATCCCAAGCCCTTTGAATTGGAGGCCATCACCATCGAGCTGGGCTTTGAGGGCATGGACTTTGCCCCGGTGGCGGAACTGTGCCGGGAGAAGGATATCCCCTATACCTGCCTCAAGACCGACATCAAGGAGATTGTCTTTGACGTGCGCAAGGAGGACAATCCCTGCGCCCTCTGCGCCAAGATGCGCCGGGGCGCGCTGAACGACGCCATCCGCCAGCGGGGAATCAGCAAGCTGGCCCTGGGCCACCATTTTGACGACGCGGTGGAGACCTTTATGCTGAGTCTGCTGTTTGAGGGGCGCATCAGCTGTTTCCGCCCGGTCACCTATCTGGACCGTTCCGGCGTCACCCAGATCCGCCCCCTGATTTACGCCGGGGAGCAGAAGATTGCCAACCTGGCCCAGAGCCTGAACCTGCCGGTGGTGGAAAACCCCTGCCCCCAGGACAAGGGCAGCAAGCGGTATGAAGTCAAGCAGCTGCTGAAAACCCTGGGCCAGGACTACCCGGATATGCGCTCCAAGGTCTTTGGGGCCATGCAGCGGCTTCCTCTGCCCGGCTGGCAGCCAAAGGAAAACTGGCGGCTGAACCGATGACAGGAACAGACCGCAAAGTAAAAAGGAGTGGGATCAAATCCCACTCCTTTTGTGGTTTTGTTACTCAGCCCTTGCCGTGGCCGTGCTGGGCCAGCATATTGTCCTTCAGCTCCATCAGCCTGGGGGACAGGTCCACATAGTACTGATGGGGGAAGTCAAAGCGCTTCACCTCCGGCCACAGGGTGCTGACCTGGTAGGCACAGAAGGTGCGGATGTTTTTAAGACTGGGCAGCTCGTATACCAGCTCCCCGTTTTGGAACACCGGCACCTGCAGCTCCACCGCCCGGAAGTTCTCCATGGTTTTCCGCTTCCAGCGGTCATGGGGGTCGCAGATCTCCAGGGGCTGGGTGTCGTCCACCGTCTCGTCGCGGAGGCAGATGTAGTCGGCCTCAGCCATGCCGGTGTCCCGGTTGAAGAAGCGGTACACCTTCTTGAAGCCGGGGTTGGTGATCTTGCCCACGTTTTCGCTGACCTTGATCTTGGGAATAATGGTACCGTCCTTCCCCTCCACGGCGCAGAGCTTGTACACGCCGCCGAACACCGGGTCGCTCTTGGCGGTGATCAGCCGCTCGCCCACGCCGAAGGAGTCGATCTTGGCCCCCTGGCGGATCAGCTCGGCAATCAGCCGCTCGTCCAGGGAGTTGGACACGGTGATGGTGCAGTCGGTCCAGCCGGCCTCGTCCAGCATCTTTCTGGCCTGCTGGGTCAGATAGGCCATGTCGCCGGAGTCCAGCCGGATGCCGCACTTGGTGATGCCCAGGGGCTTCAGAACGTCGTTGAAGGCCCGGATGGCGTTGGGGATGCCGGATTTCAGGGTGTTGAAGGTGTCCACCAGCAGCACCGCGTTGTGAGGATAGGTGCGGCAGTAGCTGACGAAAGCGTCATATTCCGTGTCAAACATCTGCACCCAGGAATGGGCCATGGTGCCTGCCGCGGGCACGCCGTAGAGCTGGTCGGACACGGTGCAGGCAGTGCCCGCGCAGCCGCCGATATAGGCCGCTCTGGCGCCGGTTACGGCCCCGGCAATACCCTGGGCCCGGCGGGAACCAAACTCCAGCACGGTGCGCCCCTCGGCCGCACGGCAGACCCGGTTGGCCTTGGTGGCAATGAGGCTCTGGTGGTTGAATTCCAGCAGCAGATAGGTCTCCAGCAACTGGGCCTGAATGGCGGGGGCCCGGACGGTGATCACCGGCTCCCCGGGGAAGATGGGCATGCCCTCCGGCACGGCCCAGATGTCGCCGGTGAAGCGGAAATTCCGTAGATACTCCAAAAATTCCGGCTTGAAAAGCTGGCGTCCCTCCAGATAGCGGATATCCTCCTCGGAGAAATGGAGCTTCTGCACGTAGTCCACGATCTGCTCCAGCCCTGCCGCGATGGCGTAGCCGCCCTTGTCGGGGATGCTGCGGTAGAAAACGTCAAAATAAGTGATGCGATCTTCCATG
>SFHI01000141.1 GCA_004555705.1 Clostridiales bacterium
TGCAATTGTGGGTACTTGTCGCAACATTGTACGTCTAACCGGGGGATTGCCACGCCAGTGTGCGCACTGGCTCGCAATGACAGAAAAAACGTACAAACAACAATTTGTCAGCTTGCTGACGAAAGCCGATAAGCACATTTTGATTTTTTGGGGAACCGTTTCTACACCTCGGGGCCCAGCTCCGTTCGGCCGGGATCGGTTTGATGTTTTTCACTTTGCTTGCTGATGTAATTTGTGGGGGAGCATCCGAAATGCTTTTTGAAGACCCGGGAGAAGTACAGCGGATCCTCATAGCCACACATCTGCGCAACTTCGGATATGGAATACTCATTGCTCCACATGGCGGTCAGCAGCTTCTCTGCCGACTGCATCCGCAGGCTCGTCAGGTATTCCAGCGGGGAGGAGCCCACTTCCTTTTTGAAGAGCTTGCGCAGGTAGTCGTAGTGGAAGGGCATCTCCCGGATCACCTGATTCAGGGCAAAGTCCGGGTTCGCGAAGTTGCGGCGGATGCTGTTTCGAATCTGCTCCACCGGCTTGGAGAACTCGGTGTTGCTGCGGAATACCACCACATAGCTTACAATCAGGTCCCCCAGAGCGGCGAGCACCAACTCCCGACGGTTGATGTCCGACGAATAGTAGATTTTTGCCTGGGTGAAGGCGCTCAGAAGGCTGCGGTCCTTGTCGTCGGTCACCCGGAATACGGTCCGGTCGACAAATGCGGGGTCCGCAATGGTGATATGGATGTTGGTAAACCCTCCGGTACTGGAGTTGGCGTGAATTTCCCTGGAGGGAATCACAACAACCTCTCCGGCCTGATAACTGATGGTTTCACCGCTCTTCATGCGGAAGGCACCCTGGCCTGAGGTGCAGTAGACCAGCTCCCAGTTTTCATGGGAATGCCAGCGGACGTCATAGGTTTTGGGGTGTTCGCCTACGAAGAGTATTTCGTTCATATTGCCGTCCTCCTCTTATTCATAGAATGATCGCAAAGGGAACGCGGAATGGTGTGAAACGGCGGGAACTACGCTTCCGCGCAATCCTGCACCGCAAAGCCCTTTTCCGCGAGAAAACGGATCATTTCTTCCACCCAGCCGGGAAGATCCCCGCTGATTCCCTGAAGGATCGTGGCCGCGCAGGACATTGGGTCCGCGGTGGAGAGCCCATGGCGGCCGCTGCGGTAGATATGCATGGCAAAGTCCACACCCTTCTCGTCCAGAGCCTGTGACAGAATCAGGGAGTTGCGCACGCTTACGGAACCGTCGTCCCGGGTGTGCCACAGGAATACCGGAGGCATATCCGGACGGACCAGCTTTTCCAGGGACAGCTTGCTGCGAAGAACATCGTCCCCCTGGGTCAGCGCCGCGAAGCTATCGTCATGGGTCCTGCCCCAGGATACCGCTACGGGATAACACAGCGCAAGAGCATCGGGGCGCAGCGTTTCGGCGGGGGCAATGTCCGAAACCTCCGGGCTGTCAAACAGGGTGCCCAGGCAGCCGCACAGGTGGCCCCCGGCGGAGAAGCCCAGGGCGGCGACCATATGGGGATTCACCTCGAAGCGTTCGGCGTTCTCCCGGATGAACCGCATGGCCATAGCCGTCTCCCGTAGGGAAACGGGAAATCCGGAGGGCGCGCAGGAATAGTCCAATACAAAGGGGACGAAACCCCGGGCCAGGAACCGGAGGGCCACAGGCTCCGCCTCCCGGGGGGAGGTATAGCGGTAGCCCCCTCCGGGAAATATCAGAATTCCGGGGCGGAGCCGTTTCGGGCTGACCTTTTCCGGGGTAGCGGCGGACCAGACGCGAAGCTGACCGCCCAAGGCTTCCCGGGGACGCTCCAGGCCGCAGGCCTCATATACATCAAAGGTGGGCATTTCCATTTGTGAACCACCAGCCTTTCAACTGCCCATATCCGGTTTATCCATTAAGATTATCATAATATTTTTTTCTTCGTTCGTCAACTATAAAAATAATATCCGGATTTTGCTCCGTTTCCGACAGAAGGCGCCGGCGTCTTTTCCTTGAGGGAGAGGAACGGGCTTCCGGGATTGCATGGGCGCCTGTAGGCTTAAGCGGGTAAGCAGGATAATTGTTGTTTACACTACACATTCCAAATCACCTGTCATTGCGAACCAGTCCGCAGACTGGTGTGGCAATCCCCCGGTTGAATGGAACCAGGTAACGATGACCACCAGAAATCATAAGTTTTCCCTACTCTGTAGGGCAATTGTCGATACATTTTACCTCTAACCGGGGGATTGCCACGCCAGTGTGCGCCAGACTGTCTAACGGTTGCATAGTGTGCTATAATGGAGTAAAGAAAAGAGTAACCACGGAGGTAGGCACTATGGCATACATTAACGGA
>SFHI01000142.1 GCA_004555705.1 Clostridiales bacterium
TCTCGCTTTTGGAGGAAGATGATGTCCGATACAACCTCGGTCCCGGCATTGGCCTTGAACGCATTGTTGGGCAGACGGATAGCCCCCAGCAGCTCGGCGTGCTGGGCAAGATACCGGCGCACGGTGGAATCTTTGGCGTCCATCGTATAGCGGCTGGTGACAAAGGCCACCACACCACCAGGACGCACCTGATCCAGCGCCTTGGCGAAAAAGTAGTTGTGAATGTTGAAATTCAGCTTGTCGTAGGCTTTATCCCGGACCTGGTACTGGCCGAAAGGCACATTGCCGATGGCAAGGTCATAGAAGTCCCGCCTGTCGGTGGTCTCAAACCCTGCCACGGTAATGTCAGCCTTGGGGTAGAGCTGCTGGGCAATCCGCCCGCTGATGGAATCCAGCTCCACGCCATACAGACGGCTGTTTCGCATTTCCTCCGGCAGCATACCGAAGAAGTTGCCCACGCCGCAGGACGGCTCCAGGATGTTGCCGGTCTCAAATCCCATGCGGCCCACGGCCTCATAGATGGCCCGGATCACCGTGGGGCTGGTGTAGTGGGCATTGAGGGTGGACCCTCTGGCGGCAGCATATTCCTCCGGGGTCAGCAGCTCCTTCAGCTGGGCATATTCCTTGCTCCAGCTTTCCTTGTGAGGGTCAAAAGCATCCGCCAACCCGCCCCAGCCCACATACCGGGAAAGGACTTCCTGTTGCTCCGGCGTTGCCTGCCCGGTGGTTTCCTCCAGGTATTTCAGCAGCTTGATCGCCTCGATGTTGGCCTGGAACTTGGCCTTGGGGCCGCCTTCGCCCAGGTGATCGTCGGTGATACGGAAATTCTCGGCGGTGCGGCGCAGGTTCTCCTTGTATTCCCCATAGGCAGCTTCTTCGGCGTCCCTGGCGTTGGGAAAAGTCTGCCACTCACCGTTGACCTGAACGGATACAGGATGTTCGTCCAGCACTTCATCCAGGGTCTTTTCGGGTTCAATGGCAGGTGCGGGAGGCTCCGGTTCATCGGTTCGCAGGGTCTGAACCACCACATCATAGGGCAGATGGTTCTTATCGCCCGGATAGACGGTCACGGTCTCGGTGTGGTAAGCCGGGGTTTCGACAGACGGTTCCGGGCGTTCCTGTCCAAAACCGTCCAGCTGACGAGCGTACAGCCCGCGCAGCAAAGGCGCAGCCTCGTCCCAGCGGAAGAACAGCATGGCCAACCGCTTTTCGTCTGCGTCCAGCACTTCCAGCTCGATACCTTCAGGCATTGTGCGGTAGTCGGCGGTGTCGCCGGTCTCCAGCTCCATCGTTTCCACGATGTTGGGATAGGCCCGGCTCAGCCACAGGGCAACCTCCCGGTTGCTCTTGCCGTTGTGCAGCAGCTCGGAAAGCTCTGCCTTATCCGCCTCACCGATCAGGCCGTGGGCCAGCACATCCCGCAGGTCTTGGTCTACCGCATCCGGGTTTACCGGAAGAAACTCGGTATAGAAGTCGTTGCGGTTATCTGCCCGAAGAAGCTGCTCAAACTGTTCCTGACGCTCGGCCCGGTAGATGGGATAGCTCATGCCGGCGGGCAGCAGCTCCACGGTGTCATCCCGCAGCTCTGTGATCTGGTGAGCGCGGTCATCCAGATAGACAATATCCCCCACATGGTAGGGAGGGACTGTTGGATCATAAGAAGTCCGCTCCCGGACCGCGCCACGGACCGCAGCGTATTCTTCGTCTGACCCGGGAACACGCGAATTGCCGGAGGAAGGCTGTTCCGGCTGGTCTGCTTGGGCGGTCTCCCTGGATATGGCCTTCACATCCCGCATGACCTGCTGAATAAAGGGATCGTTGTCCAGCTTTTCCGGGTCCACCACATGGCCGTCCACGATGCCGCGCTGGGCCAGGGCCTCCCGGATAGCGATGGGGTCCACATCGTCCAGATTGTCCTGCTCGACCTGGGTATAGAAGCGATCCTCTTTGATGAGCTGGGCGATCCTGCGCTGCACCTTGGGCCAGGGAAGCGCCGTTCCTTCGGGGCTTTCTGGGCGTACTGCAAACGGGGTCTTACCGTCGCTGCCGTCAAACTCATGGGCCAGCCATGCAGCGGTGTCTTTCTCCCTTGCATGGTCTTTCATGTAGCGGACAACGGCGTGTTTGCTCTCGATCTTGCCGTTCCACTCCTGGATAGCCCGGTCAATATCATTGTCCGAAAGCGGGTGCAGCAGCTCATGGAGCTTGGGATAGGTCTCGTCGATGACTTCCCGATGAAGGCGCTGCCGGAACTCCGGGGTGTCAGAATAGAGGCGAAGCAGCCCCATATTACCGGACCCCAGGACAGCACGGCGAATAGCGTCGTAGTCACTGTGACCGCAGGCGTTCCGGTATCTGATGTCTTGGGTAACAGCCTCCAGCACGATGGGCTTGTATTGCTCATGCAGCTCCCGGAGGGTGGGTTTTGCCGTCTCTGCCTCATGGCTGACAGTTTCCGGCTGCGGCTGTTCCTGGGCAAAAGAAAAAGCAGAGGATGTTTGCACATTCTCTGCTTCGTCTATTCTTTGGATTTGTTCCGCTTCGGAGAGGAACAGGTTTAAGGTCAGCTGCCAGGGTGGCGGAGACCGTCACATCATGCTTGGCCCGGAGCTGTTCCAGGTACTGCTCCAGCTGGTTTGCCGGGAACCCGCACATTTCCACACGGCCACCGCCAGGGATAGCACGGGAGACCAGTTGCAACCCCAGCTCCGGCGCGGCTTCTTTGGCGTCCTCGCCATAAATCTCGAAGAAATCGCCCATCTGATACAGGACCATATCATCCGGGTGTCGCTCCTTGACACCGTTGTATTCCCACACAGCCGGGTCCGGCTGCGGCTGTTCTTGGGCAAAAGAAAAAGCAGAGGATGTTTTCACATTCTCTGCTTCATCTATTCTTTGGATTTGTTCCGCTTCGGAGAGGAACAGGTTTAGGGTTAGCTGTTGATAAGCTCCGCCATCAAAATCTCCTCCACTTGGGCCTTGCAGGTGTTCATCAGGCCCACCCAGCGCATCGGATCGCGGGCTTTCAGCTCCTCCGTCGCGCCCGCCGACTCCGCCAACTGAGGAATCATCTGCTCCAGACGGCTGTTCGCCGTCTCGTCGATTTCCAGCAGGTGCGGGTACAGCTTCTCGGTCAGCAGCAGCTGGTTGTAGATCAGGGGTCGGTGTTCCTTCAGGTACGCTTTCCGCATCCTGCCGTACTTGCCCAGGGGCTTCTCCGGCTGTTCGCTCAGGCTCAGGTCGGGAATCAGGTAATCGCCG
>SFHI01000143.1 GCA_004555705.1 Clostridiales bacterium
AAAAATTGTTTTTTGTTACAGCTTTTGGTGGTAATCGTTACCTGGTTCCTTTCAACCGGGGGATTGCCACGACCAGTGTGCGCACTGGTCTCGCAATGACAGGATACTTTAATACGCAGCAACAAAAAACAATTTTTCTGTTCACCGCAGAATCGGATAAGGGCAAAAAGAAATAACCCTTGACGGCTCAGCCAACCACTCTGACCGTCAAGGGTTACTTCTCTTCGCTCTTATTATCTAACATCCTTGATTAACCTCTCTTTCTGCGGGATCGAAACGCCGGCCCTCCTGACAAAAATTGAATCGCGAATCCCGGTATTTCTCGGAAAATCCGAATTCGGAAAGCCCTTGTTCTCTGGAAACTTACCTGCACATTGGTATCGCCTCCTGTATCTAAAGCTTACCATATCCGCGCCTCTTTTTCAATTGACAGCTTTCACGAAAGAATCTCTCCCGCCTCATGCAAAACGCAGAAATCCGCTTTCTTCCCCTTTCCGCAATTGACACACCCCCAAGCCCGATTGTATAATGGATATGTTGGGGCGAATGCGCCCCTATTCGCATAAAAACGCCATCCATACACAAAGGAGCATGAAAATATGAAAGCGAAACTGTTTGCCGACCGCCACTTCCCCATTGGAAGCATCGACCGGAGAATTTACGGCTCCTTCCTGGAGCACCTGGGCCGGGCTGTGTACGGCGGAATCTATGAACCGGAGCACCCCCTGGCGGACGACATGGGCTTCCGGATGGACGTGCTGGAGCTGGTACGCGCGCTCCAGGTGCCCGTGGTCCGTTATCCCGGCGGCAATTTCGTCTCCGGCTACAACTGGGAGGACGGCACCGGCCCCAAGGAAGCCCGTCCCCGCCGGATGGAGCAGGCCTGGTTCACCGTTGAGACCAACCAGGTGGGCATTGACGAGTTTCAGGAATGGGCCCGCCGGGCGGATACCGAGGTCATGATGGCAGTGAACCTGGGCACCCGGGGCGTGGAGGATGCCCGGAACCTGGTGGAATACTGCAACTTCCCCGGTGGCACCAAGTACAGCGACCTGCGCCGGGCCAACGGCTTCGAGAAGCCCTTCGGCATCAAGTACTGGTGCCTGGGCAACGAGATGGACGGCCCCTGGCAGATCGGCCACAAAACCGCCCGGGAGTACGGCCGTCTGGCCGCTGAGGCCGGCAAGGTGATGAAGTGGGTGGACCCCGACATCCAGCTGGTGGCCTGCGGCAGCTCCGGTTCCGGGATGCCCACCTTCGGCACCTGGGAGGAAACCGTGCTGGAGGAGACCTACGACGTGGCGGACTTCATCTCCCTGCACAGCTATTACGGGAATCCCGACAACAACACGGAGGAATTCCTGGCCTGCTCCAAGGACATGGACGGGTTCATCTCCACGGTGGCATCCGTCTGCGACGTGGTGAAGGCCCGGCTCCGTTCGGACAAGACCATGATGCTCTCCTTTGACGAGTGGAATGTATGGTTCCACTCCGGCGAGCAGGACAAGAAGCTCCCGAAATGGACGGTGGCCCCGCCCCAACTGGAGGATGTGTACACCTTTGAGGACGCCCTTGTGGTGGGCTGTCTGCTCATCACCCTGCTGCGCCACGCTGACCGGGTGAAGATGGCCTGTCTTGCCCAGCTGGTGAACGTCATCGCCCCCATCATGACGGAAAACGGGGGACGGGCCTGGGCGCAGACCATTTTCTATCCCTTCCTGGACGCGTCCGCAAATGGCCGGGGGGTCAGCCTACGCACCGCCGTGGAATGCGGCAGCTATGACGCGGGAAAATACGGGGAAACTCCCTATCTGGAAGCCATCGCCGTGGCCAACGAAGAGGCCCGGGAGATCGTTGTGTTCGCCGTGAACCGCAGTCTGACGGAGGAAATGGAGCTGGATATCCAGGTTACGGGCTACGGCGATCTGAAGAAGGTCCAGCACCGGGTGCTCTTCTGCGAGGACCTGAAGGCCGTGAACACCGCCGGCGCTCCGGATACCGTCGCCCCCGCAGAGCTTCCCCTGACCGAAGCCACCGTGCTGCCCAAGCACAGCTGGAATATGCTCCGTTACCGCTGCTGATTCGCGAAAATACGAATGCGCACCCGGGAAGAACCTGCTCTTCCCGGGTGCGCTTTCTCCGTCAGCCCTGTACAGAAATACACCAGCACAAAACCAACAAAGCGGAAAATTGTTGTTTAGCGGCTTCGCCGAATTGACAATTGACAATTGACAGTTGACAATTATTGTGTCATAAACGGGACGATTTTGAAATAAAACGCCTAATTTTTGACTTTTAATCTTTTATTTTTCATCCCGAATTTATCTGTCCGTATCCGGCACAGATGCCTTGTTCCGAAAATCCAGCTCATAGCGGGTTCCCCGGGAAAACAGAACCCCATCCGTCAGGTCGATCCGGAGGATGCAGGTATTCCTGTCCTCAAAATTGTTGTGCCCGTTGTCGATCCAGGCGGCAAATACGGCTTTCATCTTCCGGGCAACGGCCCCGTTCTCCTTCTTCCCGAACCACCCCAGATTCACCGCCCTGCCGTGGGCGGTAAACCACTCGCCGGAGACTGCCACCACGGGATTCTCGCCGATCTGCCGCATCTTCCCCGACAGCCCATGGGTCAGCACGTAAAACGCCCCATCATCATAGTAGGCGTCCACGCTGCGCACATGGGGAATATTGTCCGTGCAGGTGGCCAGGGCGATGATGCTGTCGTGCCCAAACCGCTCCATAAGAATCTGTTCCGCTTCCTGGGAAATACCCTTCATAATTTCTCCTCCCGTATAATTTTCTGAGCCGATTATGGCATTTCCATCCGGGAAAGTCAATCAAAATCCCGAAAGAACAAGAAAACAAACACATTCCGCCGCAAAGCCCCCGCGGAACCGCTCAGGGAATTCTCCGCCTGTAGAGCCCATGCCGGTTGCAGTAGGCGTACAGCACGCCCCTTCCCTGCAGCCGGAGCCGGGTTTCCGCGTTCCCCTCGGGATAGAACTTCACCAGCTGGAACCGGTCTGCCGTGGCGTAGGCCAGGAAGGAGATGAAGTGCTCCTTGGTCATGGGGTGCCGGATGGAAAGGAACTGCTCGTCCTCCACCCGCTCCACGGAAATAAGGTGCTCCTCATCCGGCTCCTCCGCCTCCAGGGGAGGAAGGGTGATCCCGCAGCAGCTTACCACTGCTTCCCCTGTGCAGTGAATCACATTGCCGCAGACCGGGCAGACGTACAGCCTCGTCCTCAGCATATTGCAGGACACATTCCGGTTGGAGATGGGCTGTCCGTTCATCAGCTCCAGCACCGACACTCCCAGCGCCTGAGCCAGGGGCTCCAGCAGGGAAATATCCGGCAGCCCTTTTCCCGTTTCCCTTAGTTAAAGATATTGTTGGGTATCTCAAGATGTGTCATTCGATTTTGCCGATAAAGCGGTAGAAGATTTCCACTTCCTGTTCCCGG
>SFHI01000144.1 GCA_004555705.1 Clostridiales bacterium
CTCGCCGTCCCGCCAGATCTGCATGATGTTTGCGACACATTGGTTGACCTTGGTGCCGGGTTCGTCCGGCAGCGCCTGATTGATAATGCGCTGGTCCAGGCCCAGCTTGCGGCCATCACTGGTGATCTTGAGCATATTGTCCTGGGAGGGGTCCACCGTGCCGCTGTGTACCAGGGAGGCACGCTCGGATAGCGCCTTCACCATTTCCTGCTGCTGCTCGGTGGGCTGGGCCACGATGTTGTGGTATTCCACCTCCGGTGTGGGCAGGTGGAGCTGGTCAGCGGTCTTGATGTCCGCTACTTCGCGGAACAGGTTCATCAGCTCCGGCAAATTGAAAAACTTGGAAAAGCGAGTACGCGCCCGGTAGCCGGTACCTTCCGGTGCCAGTTCCAGGGCCGTGACGGTTTCTCCGAAACGGCTGGCCCAGCAGTCGAAGTGGGTCATGCTCAATTCCTGCAAGCGGTCATATTGGAGATACCGCTGCATAGTGTAAAGCTCGGTCATGGAGTTGCTGATCGGGGTGCCGGTGGCAAAGATAACCCCCCGGCTGCCGGTAATCTCGTCCATATAGCGGCACTTGGCGAACATATCACTGGACTTTTGGGCATCGCTGGTAGAGAGGCCCGCCACATTCCGCATTTTGGTGTAAAGAAACAGGTTCTTGTAGTTGTGTGCCTCGTCCACAAACAGCCGATCCACGCCCAGCTGCTCAAAAGTCACCACATCGTCCTTGCGGCCCTCGGCCTGGAGCTTTTCAAGTCTGGCCTCCAGAGATTTCTTGGTGCGTTCCAGCTGTTTGACCGTGAAACGCTCCCCGCCGCTGTACTTCACCTCGGCAATGCCCTCGGTGATCTCGTCGATCTGCTCCTGAAGGAGCCGTTCCTGACGCTCCCGGCTGATGGGAATACGCTCAAACTGCGAGTGGCCGATGATAACAGCATCGTAGTCGCCGGTGGCAATCCGGGCACAGAACTTCTTCCGATTGTGGGTCTCAAAGTCTTTTTTGGTCGTAACCAGAATTTTTGCAGAGGGATAGAGCCGCAGAAACTCCGACGCCCATTGTTCGGTCAGGTGGTTCGGCACCACAAACAGGGACTTCTGGCACAATCCCAGCCGCTTTGCCTCCATCGCGGCGGCGACCATTTCAAAGGTCTTGCCCGCGCCTACCTCGTGTGCCAGCAGCGTATTGCCGCCATAGAGGATATGGGCGATAGCCCCCAACTGGTGGTCCCGCAAGGTGATGGCCGGGTTCATACCGCCAAAGGTGATGTGGGACCCGTCGTATTCACGGGGCCGGGTGGAGTTCATTTCCTCGTTGTACTGGCGTACCAGCGTCTGACGGCGCTCCGGGTCTCTCCAAATCCAATCGCGGAAAGCGTCCCGGATAGCCTGCTGCTTTTGGGCGGCCAGAGTGGTCTCCTTGGCGTTCAGCACCCGGCGCTCTTTGCCGTCCGCGTCCTCCACGGTGTCGTAAATGCGGACATCCCGAAGGTTCAAACTGTCCTCCAAAATTTTGTAGGCATTGGCACGGCTCGTTCCGTAGGTGGTGTAGGCCGCCACATCTTTTTCGGATACAGAGCTTTTGCCCGTGACCTGCCATTCGGCGGTGTAAGAGGCGTAATTGACCTGGATGGCGCGCTGGAGGTAGTACGGGGTGTTGAAGGTCTCATACATGAATTGCTGGATGTACTCCTTGTCGATCCAGGTAGCGCCCAGGCGCACCTCGATCTCCGAAGCGTCCAGGTCTTTGGGCTGCGCCTTTTCCAGCACCTCCACATTGGGACGGAAAATCTCGCTGACCTCCAGCGCCCGCTGTGCTTGACGGAGCTTGCGCCGCACATTGCCGGACAAATATTCATCGGCGGTCACATAGGCAGGCCGTTCTCCCTCCGGCACCGGCCCAGGCAGACGGAAAATCACGCCTTGCAGCTCAGCGGCCAGCTCGTCGCTGGTCTTGCCGGTGAGCTGTTCCATGTATTCCATGTCCACACGGGCCTTTTCCGCAATGGATACGGCCAGGGCTTCGCTGGCGGTGTCCACGGAAGTCACCGCCTCATGGGGCTTGATGGTCCGCTTGGTGAACATATCCGCCTTGCGCTCCAGCCTGCCGTCCTCGTCCACGATCTCCAGCGCACAGAGCAGATAATAGCTGGAATCGTCGGCAAAGGCCAGCCGGTTCGCCCGGTCATTGATAAGGCCGTACTTAGCGGAAAAATCGTCATAGAGCTGGTTCAGCTCCACCTGTTTCTCACGAATGTCGCTGTCCGGTGTAGCTGCGTCCATTTGCAGGTCGATCAGTTCCTGG
>SFHI01000035.1 GCA_004555705.1 Clostridiales bacterium
TGTCACCTGGTTCCATTCATCCGGGGGATTGCCACACCAGTCTGCGGACTGGTTCGCAATGACAGGTAATTTGCAACGCACCCTTTCAAACAACAATTTGTCTTTCTGTGAGGTAAACTACCCACGGTCAACCGCCCCCTCACTCCTGAGGGGGTTTCTTGCCGATGGGCTGGCCGTAACGGACGCGGGTTTCGATGCCTTGGCTGGAATTTTCCGGGTAGGGAGCGTCCAAAGCTAAGCGATCCTTCTCCACCAGCAGCACCACGGTGGAGCCGCCGAACTGGAAGAAGCCCTTCTCCTGCCCCCGGGTGACCTGGGCGGCACCGTGGTGGTTGACGATCTTTCCCACCATCAGGGCGCCAACCTCCATCATCAGGATGTCCCCCCAATCCGCCGTGTGGAGCACCGAGTATTCCCGGGCGTTCTCCTTATAGATAGGATAGTGGTCGCAGGCGATGGGGTTGACGGTGTGCAGCACCCCGGGAATGAAAGTATTTTCTTCCTTTTCTCCGTCCGCCACATAGCAGTAGCGGTGGTAATCGTCCACGCACAGCCGGAAGATCAGGCACCAGCCGCCGGAGAACTTCTCTGCCAATTCCTCATTTCGCAGCAGGGAGGACAGGGTGTACTCTGTCCCTTTCAGGGTGAAGCGGGAATCCGACCCAATGGGCAGGGCTGTCAGGCGGCTGTCACAGGGACTGATGAACACATCGGGGTCCTCCGGGATGGGCCGCAGCTCCGGACGGATGCGCCGGGAGAAGAAGTCATTGAAGCTTCCGTAGGGCGCGCCCAGGTACTCCCCCAGGTCGATGCCGCTTTTTCGGGCGAAGGGGCCAACGACAAAGCGGGAGGCCCGGGTGCTGAGCAGCCACCCGCCCGCTTTGGATACCCAGGGGGCGGTGAGGACTTTAAGGAGCATTCTCCCGGCAGCATGGTCATACAGGGCGGAGAGAATCCGCTCTTGGGCGCCCTCAGGGCGCGGTTGATTCACAGATTTCATCGATCAGCTCATCCACAATCTGGTTGGAACGGTCGGCGGGGCTGGGCACCCGGAATTTCGTAAAGGCCAGGATGATGCCCACGGTGACGGCCATCACGGCAACCAGCCCCAGGATGTGCTTTAAGCCGGGCTTGGGCATGGGGAAGTCCAGGATAAACAGGAACCCCACCACCAGCAGCAATACATGAAGCAGCACCAGGAAGGCCATGTCGGACATGAGAAACTGGAGCCAGAAGGCCATGGGCAGGAGGAAGGAGATGCTGGTTACGGGCAGCCCCCGGTAGGTTTTGTTGCAGCCGCCTTCGGTTTGCTGGCGCTTTCCCTCCAGCACATTGAAATAGGCCAGGCGGATTACGGCGCAGGTGCAGTAGAAGAAGGCAATGGCCAGACCCAAAGCGCCCCGGACTCCCAGCAGGTAGCAAAGCAGTGCGGGAAACACCCCGAAGCAGACCACGTCGCAGAGGCTGTCCAGCTGGATGCCGAAGTTCTTCTCGTCCTCGGTGCGGTTTTTCTTGCTCCGGGCCACCCGTCCGTCGAAGGCATCGCAGATGCCGGACAGGGCCAGGCAGAAAATGGCTGCCTTGTAGTCGCCGTGAATGGCCTGAGTCATGCCGAACACCGAGGAAATCAGGCTCAGGTGGGTCAGGATCACCGTGTAATCGTAGACGCCGATAAAATGGATCATATCTCTTCTCTGCCTTTCTTTCTGTATCTGTTCCACGAGAGGGTGGCGGCGGCTGTAATGAGGGCGCACAGGATCAGCTGGGTATAGTAGCTGATGCCCCGGCTGATCATCATGCCCGGCAGCACCAGGTCCTTCCCGAAAACGTCCCGGAAGATGTCGAGAAACAGCGTTTCACTGACGCCCATGCCTCCGGGAAGGGGGAGCATATCCGCCGCCACGGAGATCATGGCCTGCAGGCTCACCACCTCCGGCAGGGAGTGGCCATGAAGCCCGAAGGAGCGGTATGTAAACCAGGTCACCAGGAACAAAGTAAACCGCTGGGCCACGGTGATGAAGAATACCCGGATGATCAGTCCCTTGTGGCTTCGGAAAAACTCCGCCGTGCCGTGGTACTGGCCCAGAATCCGCTCTAACCGCTGGGCCTGCTTTTCGGGGCTGCGGAACAGCTTCAGCCGGGTGAGCAGCCCCAAAAGGCGCCGGGAAAGGGCCCGGACCAGATTGGGATGGAACACCGCCAGCAGCAGTCCCGCCACGCATACCACATTCAGCGCCATGCCCAGGTACACAATGGGAGCCACGGGGTCCAGGTACACCATGAGCCTGCCGGGCCGCAGCAGGAACATCAGAGCGCCGGCCAGCACCAGCACCAGCTTGTAGGTGATGGTGACAATGGCCAGCACCACGGTGGACACCGCCACCGGGATACCGTCCCGGCGCATATACATCACCTGCATGGGCTGGCCCCCGGAGGCGGAGGGGGTGATGGCGCTGTAGAAAAATCCGATGAAGGAGTACAGGCAGCACCTTTTCAGACGGATGCCCACCCCCAGGGACCGGGTCAGGTGGTAGATCACCACGGATTCTCCCAGGATGAAGCCCACCACGCACAAAATGCTTGGCAGGAGCCACGCGGGGTCCGCCGCCGACAGGTCCGTCAGAATTTCCCGGGGATTCTCTCCGTGAAACACGGCCCAGAACGTCAGGGCGAACACCAGAACCAGGAACAGGGCGTTGGCGGTTTTTTTCAGATTTCGATTCATGTTTCCTCCAACTGCCCCGCTCCGGAAAAGAGCGCAGGGGCGTGTTTGAATAGGGCAGGGCGCTTGCCTGCGGAAGGTTTGTAAACTACAGTATACCATCTTCGGAGGACTCTGTAAAGGAAAAAGACCGCTGGAAAGAATTAAGAATTTCTTCCGAAGGCTTCCAATGGCAGCACGATCAATTGGTGTTTATAATTGACAATTGACAATTAACAATTGACAATTGACAATTAAGGAATCCCTTCGGGATGAAAAATAAAATAATTATGGTCAAAAAATTAGGTGTTTTACTTAAAAATCGTCCCGTAGGGACACAATAATTGTCAACTGCCAATTGTCAATTGTCAATTCGGCGAAGCCGTTCAAACACCAATTTGTCAGTCCACAGCGTGAAACCGGGGAGCGAATTGGACGTTCGGCCCGGGGGGATGCCGCGATGGTCAATTGAAAGCGTGCCGGAATGCTTCGCGGCGGGGGGATAGGATATCTATACAAAATGACGGGGAAAGAATTGTGTAGAGTCACCAAAAATTGATACTTTGACGAGAATATGAAGCAAATGTTAAGCGAATCTATTTACTTTTCACACAATCCGTGCTATAATTCAGCCAAAGCTTGCGGAAAGGGTCGCGGATGAACCGGGGGGTGTGACGCATACCTCCGCCTGAGAGGCAGGCTTTTTTACAGGCCCAAAAGGGGTACCCCTTTTTTCTCATTCCTCTCAGGAATGAGAATGATGCTTTGGCTTTTGCGGCGGATGCCGTGATTGCATATATTATTCATCCATATAGGAGGAACAACCAATGAAAAAGATCATCGCGCTTGTGCTGGTGCTGGTCATGGCTCTGTCCCTGGCCGCCTGCGGCGGCTCCGGCTCCAAGGAGACCAAGGTTTCCGTGTTCTGGTACGAGGAGAGCGACGTGTATCTCAGCTCCGTCCGTACCGCTCTGAACAAGGAACTGGACGCCCTGGGTGTTGCCTATGACAACCAGTATGCCGGCAACGATCAGTCCAAGCAGCTCGACCAGATTAAGACCGCCATCGCCGGCGGCGCCAACCTGCTGGTGGTGAACGTGGTCACCTCCGGCGCTCCCGACACCGCTGAGGATATCCTGGCTGCCGCCGGTGACATCCCCGTCATCTTCTTCAACCGTGCCATCGGCACCGACGGCTCCGATGTCAGCGTGCTGAACGGCCATGCCAACTCCTGCTTCATCGGCACCGACGCCCCCGAGGCCGGCCATATGCAGGGCAAGATGATCGGCGACTATGTCCTGGCCAACTACGATGACATCGACATCAACGGCGACGGCGTCATCTCCTACGCCATGATGAAGGGCGACGAGGCCAACATCGAGGCCATCTACCGCACCCAGTTCGGCGTTGAGGATGCCAACGCGGTCCTGACTGCCGCCGGCAAGCCCGCGCTGCAGTACTTCGACCCCAACAACGCTGACTGCTACCAGGTTGACCAGGGCGGCGCCTGGTCCGCTGCCGCTGCCAAGGAGTACATGGACACCAACTTCGTTACCTACAACGAGGCCAACGGCAACATGATCGAGCTGGTCATCTGCAACAACGACGGCATGGCCGAGGGCGTGATCGCCTCCTTGCAGGAGAAGGGCTACAACGTACCCGGCGCCCACACCGTTCCCGTGTTCGGTGTTGACGCTACCGACAATGCCAAGGCCCTGATCGCCGACGGCGCCATGACCGGCACCGTGAAGCAGGACGCCGAGGGCATGGCTGCCGCTATCGCCCAGACCGTGAAGGCCGTCGCCGGCGGCACCGAGCCTGCCAAGGCTCTGGCCGGCCTGACCGACGAGCGGTTCACCGTCGCTTCCGACTGCGGCTCCAAGCTGTTCGTTGCCTACGCCCCCTATACCGGCGCGTAAGTTATTCTGACACACCATCCGGGCAGCTGTCGTTCCGGCGGCAGCTGCCCCTCGTTATTTTGCGGATTGCTGTTGTTGCCGTAGGGGCGGCTATTAGCCGCCCGAACGTTTCAATTGTTTGAGCGTTTTCAATAGAACGCTTTGCTTTCCAAGACGAAAGCAAAGCGGGCGGCTAATAGCCGCCCCTACGGCAGGAACTTCATTTGCCGGTCTGCTGAGTTAGCGCGATAAGCCTATTTCAAGATTGTTCCGGTTATGACATAATCATTGTTTGTCAATTCGGCGAAGCAGTTCAAAGAGAACTTTCAGCAAAGGAGGAACGCAATATGGGGCAGGATGTTCTGCTGAAAATGGTGGACATCACCAAGACCTTCCCCGGCGTCAAAGCGCTGGATAAGGTTGGCCTGGAGGTTCAGGCAGGAACCGTCCACGCGCTGATGGGTGAAAACGGCGCGGGTAAGTCCACGCTGATGAAATGCCTGTTCGGTATCTACAGCAAAGACGGCGGCCATATTTACCTGGAGGGCCGGGAGGTCAATTTCAGAAGCTCCAAGGAGGCCCTGGAAAACGGTGTGGCCATGGTGCACCAGGAGCTGAACCAGGCGCTCAAGCGCAGTGTGATGGACAACATCTGGCTGGGCCGCTATCCCACCATCGGCGGCATTGCCGTCAACGAGCGGAAAATGTATAAGGATACCATGGCGGTGTTCCAGGAGCTGGGCATCGATGTGGACCCCTACCGGATCATGAGCACCATGCCCGTGTCCCAGCGGCAGATGGTGGAAATCGCCAAGGCGGTTTCCTACAATTCCAAGGTCATCGTCTTTGACGAACCCACCTCGTCGCTGACCGAGGAAGAGGTGGAGCACCTGTTCCGGATCATCAATATGCTCCGGGATCGGGGCGTGGGCATCATCTACATCTCCCACAAGATGGCGGAGATCAAGCGAATTTCCGATTACATCACTGTCATGCGGGACGGCCAGTGGGTGGCCACGGAGCCTGCCGACAAACTGGAAATGGCGGACATCATCCGGCTCATGGTGGGCCGGGAGCTGACCAACCAGTTCCCCCCCAAGACCAATACCCCCGGGGAGGTCTACCTGAAGGTGGAGGGCATCACCGGGATGTACAACCAGCTGAAGAACGTGTCCTTCGAGGCCCGGCGGGGCGAGATCGTGGGTCTGGCGGGCCTGGACAGCTCCGGCCGTACCGAGACCCTGGAGAGCATCTTCGGCATCCGGACCCGGAAGGAGGGCACCGTCACCCTGGGCGGCAGGCGGTGCCTGAACCGCAGCGCGGGAGAGTCCATCAAAAACGGCTTCGCCCTGCTCACCGAGGAACGGCGGGCCACGGGCATCTTCGGCGTGCTGAACATCCGGGACAATACGGTGATCTCCAGCCTGAAGCGGCATAAGCGCCTGGGGCTGTACCTCAGCGAGAAGTCCCAGCGGGAGGACACCCAGCATTACATCGACGCCCTGCGGACCAAGACCCCCTCCCAGGAGACCAAAATCCGCAGCCTCTCCGGCGGCAACCAGCAGAAGGTCATCATCGGCCGGTGGCTGCTGACGGAGCCCGAGGTGCTGCTGCTGGACGAGCCCACCCGGGGCATCGACGTGGGCGCCAAATATGAGATTTATCAGCTGATTCTGGACCTTGCCAACAAGGGCAAGACCGTCATCATGGTATCCTCGGAGATGCCGGAGCTGCTGGGCGTCTGTGACCGGATCGTGGTCATGTCCGGCGGCCGGGTAGCCGGAGAGGTGGATGCCGCAACCGCGACCCAGGAGCAGATCATGACCCTGGCTGCCAAGTACGCTTAAGGAGGTAACTGAACATGGCAAATCCCGTAACCAACCTTCGCAAAACCGCGGAGGAATTTCAGCGCATGGACGCGAAGGACAAAAGACGCAGCATCATCGACGCCATCCTCAATAACGCGCTGTACATCCTGATGCTGATCTTCGTGATCTACACTGCCATCAAGCGTCCCAACTTCCTGACACTGGGGTCTCTGGCCAACCTGATCACCCAGGTGGCGGCCTACCTTCCCCTGGCCCTGGGCATCGGCGGATGTATCGTACTGACCGGTACCGACCTGTCCGCCGGACGCGTGGTGGGTCTGACCGCCGCCGTGGCGGGCGTGCTGCTGCAGAAGGCCGGCTTCGCCAACAAAATGTTCCAGAACCTGCCCACCGTAAATATCTGGTGGATTCTGGCCGCCATGCTCATTGTCGTCGCCATCGGCGCGCTGATCGGCCTGGTCAACGGCTTCTTCGTGGCCAAGTTCAGCCTGCATCCCTTCATCGTCACCCTTTCCACCCAGCTGATTACCTACGGCATCATCCTGTGGTTCTTCTCCCTCAACGGCAACAACGGCCAGCCCATCTCCGGCCTCAGCGACGAGTATAAGCAGTTCGTAGGCGGCACCATGTTCCGCCTGGGCAACGTGGCCATTCCCTGGTATGTGCTCTATGCCGTGATCCTCACCGCCCTGATGTGGTTCATCTGGAACAAAACCACCTTCGGCAAGAATATGTTCGCCGTGGGCTCCAACGCCGAGGCCGCCCGGGTTTCCGGCGTCAACGTGTTCCTGACCACCATGCTGGTGCACACCCTGGCCGGCGCCATGTACGGCTACGCGGGCTTCATCGAGGGTGTCCGCAGCGGCTCCGTGGCCGCCAGCACCGGACTGAACGCCGAGTGCGACGCCATCGCGGCCTGCGTCATCGGCGGCGTATCCTTCGTCGGCGGCACCGGTAAGATCAGCGGCATCATCCTGGGTGTGGTGGTTCTGCGTCTGATCTTCGTGGCCCTGACCATGCTGGGCGTGGACTCCTCCAGCCTGTTCATCATCAAGGGCGCCATCATCCTGTGCGCCTGCGCTCTGGATATGCGCAAGTACCTGGTGAAGAAGTAATGGCAGAAGAATCTCCCCGCCAGCTCCGGGGGCTGTACAAAAACGTAAAAATATCCGTGAAAACCCTGGATACCATCATTATCGTCTGCATTCTGGTGATCGTGGTGCTGCTGGCCATCGACCTGCAGAACCCCGGCTTTACCATCACCTTCGACAGCAAGGGCGGTACGGATGTGGCCCCCCAGAACCAGATGTACGGGGAACTGCTGACCGCTCCGGAGCCGCCCGCCCGGGAGGGATACCGCTTTACCGGCTGGTACCGGGACAGCGCCTGTTATGAGGCCTGGATATTGGAATCGGATACCATCCAGGAGGACATGACCCTCTACGCAGGGTGGGAAAAAAGCCCCTGAAATCAAAGTCCCCGGCACGGCCCAAAGCCGCGCCGGGGTTTCCCTTTTGCCGGGGAGGAGTTGTTTATAATTGACAATTGACAATTAACAATTGACAATTAAGGAATCCCTTTGGGAATAAAATAGAAATGGTCAAAAACTAGACGTTTTATTTCAAAATCGTCTTGGAGGGACACAATAATTGTCAATTTTCAATTGTCAATTGTCAATTCGGCGAAGCCGATCAAACACCAATTTGCCGCTCTGTGGCGGCTGGCCTTTGCTTGCTTCCGAGGGGCGGAGCGCGGAACTTTTCGTTGCATTTCCCGCTCCGGGATGGTATGATAGAGCATCATGCTGTCAGGAGGTGGGGCCGGTGGCGAACGAGGTGGAGTGGAACGATATTTATGACGAAAACCGGGTGCTTACCGGACGGGTGCACCGCCGGGGCCGTCCCTGGCAGCCGGGGGAGTACGGGCTGGTGGTCTGCGTGTGGGTGTACGACAAGCGGGGACACCTGCTGCTGACCCGCCGGGCCCCGGGCAAGAGCTTTGCCGGAACCTGGGAGAATTCCGGCGGCGCGGCCAAGGCCGGGGAGACCAGCCTCCAGGCCATCCGCAGAGAGCTCTTCGAGGAAACCGGCATCCTGGCGGAGGAATCCGAGTTTGAGCTTTTGGAATCCGGCCGGGACAAAAATACCTTCTACGATTTCTACTGCCTTTTCCGCCCGGTGCCCCTGAAGGCCATCCGGCTGCTGCCGGGGGAGACCGACAATGTGATGTGGGCCAGCTTCGGCAAGGTCCACTGGATGATCCGCACGGGAAAAATCTGCAAGATCATCGCGCACCAGTTTCTGCGGCAGGAGAAGTGGCTCCGTTTGCGCAATTTGCCCAAGGACAGGGCATGAATTTTGTGACCCGTTCCCAATTGCGTTTGCTTTGGGTTCAGGTTATAATGAAAAAAAGCGTTTTTCACGACCCGGCAAAAACGCTTGTGCCGGGTTTGGAAACGCTTTTCTTTTTTGCAACAGTGAAATTGGAGGTATCTTTATGATCGAACTGGTACACCTTCCCGTGCGCCGGGGCAACGTCCCCCTGCGGATTGCCCGTGGGCATTTCGCCACCAACCACTCCCACATCAACTACTACATCGACATCACCTATCAAAAGACCCGGCTCAGCGAGGCCAAGGACAGCGCCTACCAGCTGGTGTCCCATTTTGTGAACGATACGCCCGTGGATACGGTGCTCTGCCTGGACGGCACCGCCGTGCTGGGCACCTGCGTGGCCGAGGAGCTGACCAAGACCGGCTTTCGCACCATCAACCAGCACCAGACCATCTATGTGACCGAGCCGGAGTACAACGCCAACTCCCAGATCATCTTCCGGGACAACATCCAGCCCATGATCCGGGGCAAGCACGTTCTGGTGCTGATGGCCTCCGTCACCACGGGATTCACCGCCCGGAAGGCCATCGAGGCCATCGGCTACTACGGCGGCGAGGTGGCCGGTGTGGCTGCCATCTACCGGGCCGTGGACGAGGTGGCGGGCTATCCCGTCCGCTCCATCTACTCCGTGGCGGACCTCCCCGACTATGAGAGCTATGACTACCGGGAGTGCCCCTACTGCAAGAAGGGCCGCAAGATCGACGCCCTGGTCAACAGCTTCGGCTACAGCGCGATCTGAAAAAAGCCCCCGCTTTCCTCCGGAAAACCGGAAGAAAGCGGGGATTTTTTAATTGACAATTGACAATTGACAATTTTGCGTGTCGGGAGGTGCCAGGAAAACGGAAAATTGGTGTTTGCAGTTTTGGGATATGTTGCGTTGATACCGTAGGGGCGGATATTATCCGCCCGAAACGATCTTACTTTTGAGCATTTTCGATAAAACGGGGTGCTTTTATAGTCGAAAGGTTGCGGGCGGCTAATAGCCGCCCCTACGATAACAAATCGTAAAACACCAATTTGCCGAACTGATGAACTGAGCTGGTGAGCGTATCTATTATTTCTCGGGGGAGAATTTCAGAAGCAGATATGGTTCCATTTCCAGAACCTGCGCAATATTGAACAGAACGTCCAGAGATACGGCGCGTACCATGTTCGGCGCTTCAATTGCTCCCATGTGCTGCCTGCTGATGCCAATGCTTTCCGCAAGCTGCTCCTGGGTTAGGCCCTTGCGCCTGCGGTAATAGGATATGGCGCAGCCCAGGTCACGATAGCGTTCTGAGTTGTCAAACTTGCTTCCATTGCTTTGCATCATACTTTGCACCCCTGATTATTGTAGCCAAAAACACGGCGTCAATAAATTGTGTGCAATGTGACACTTGATATCTGAAATGCGACAACATATAATGTACATTGCGTCAAATGTCGTATTTCAAATATAGATTGTCACAGTGAGGAACCGCAATGGAGATTTACACGGTCAGCCTCTTCGGCCACAGGCGGCTGGATTCGCCCATACAGATTGAAAAACAGCTGGAGAAACTTATCCTCGAGCTTCTCTCGTCAAAACCCTATGTGGAGTTTCTTGTGGGACGCGATGGGGATTTTGATTTGCTGGCAGCTTCCGTAATACATCGCTGTAGGCGGATTTTTCGGGCAGACAACAGCTCCCTCGTATGGGTGATGCCTTATCTGACGGCAGAATATCGCGACAGGGAAGAAGCTTTCCGGGAATATTACAACGAGATTGAGATTTGTGAGGAAGCCGCCGGGAAACATTTTAAGGCGGCGTTCCAGATCAGAAACCGCTGCATGATTGACCGTTCTGATCTGGCCGTGTTCTGTGTCCAGCACAAAAGCGGAGGGGCGTGGCGGACACTGGAATACGCGCGGAAACGGGGTACACCTGTATGGTATATTTCCCCGGCAGATTGACGGGCGGCCAGCAAGACGGCAAATTGTCGTTTGCAGTTTTCAAACAACTTACGTTGCTGCCGTAGGGGCGGCTATTAGCCGTCCGAACGCTTAAGGCTTTTTGAGTGTTTCCGTTAGAACATAGTGCTTTTGTAAACGAAAGCAAAGCGGGCGGCTAATAGCCGCCCCTACGGTGGAAACGCAACGTGTTTGAAACAATTTGTCGTACAGATGTGCTGCGTGGATACATATGGGTCATCCTGAGCCGGCGCGCTGCGCTTGTCTGGGGTGACATATTTTTCAGGGTTGCGGGAAATGGCCTGAATTGTCAACTGTCAATTGTCAATTCCTCTGTTTCCGGCAAAATGGGCACAAAAAAACCGGAGCTTTGCTCCGGAATTGTGGAAAATATTCATTGACAAACGGCTTGGGATAAGGTAGAATGATATTCCATACTGTGATATTATGCCTTCCCATGGCCTGGAATCCCAACATGGTTATTTTATCACAGATGGCGGCGGCTGTCAAGCAGGAAATTGCACAAATTTGACAACCGACCCAAGCGTATCAAATTTACCGGCACACAATTCACAAGAAAGGCTGTGATGATCCATATGGCAATGGTCAAGGACGTTATGTTCGGCAAGACCATGCGTAAATCCTACGCGAAGTATCAAGAAATCCTGGAAATCCCCAATATGCTCAAAATCCAGAAGGACTCCTACCAGTGGTTCCTGGACGAGGGCCTGCGGGACGTGTTCAAGGACGTGGGCACCATTACCGACTTCTCCGGCAAGCTGGAGCTTTCTTTCCTGGATTACACCATGGAGGACAAGCCCAAGTACACCATCGAGGAGTGCAAGGAGCGGGACGCCACTTACGCCAAGCCCATCAAGGTTCGGGTCCGCCTGCGCAACACCGAGACCGACGAGATCAAAGAGCAGGAAATCTTCATGGGCGATTTCCCCGTGATGACCAACGGCGGCACCTTCGTCATCAACGGCGCGGAACGTGTCATCATTTCCCAGATCGTCCGCAGCCCCGGTATGTACTACGGCCACGAGGTGGACAAGGCCGACCAGCACACCTACACCGCCACGGTGATCCCCTACCGGGGCGCCTGGCTGGAGTATGAGACCGACAACTCCAATGTGTTCTGGGTTCGCATCGACAAGAACCGGAAGCTCCCCGTCACCAGCCTGATCCGGGCTCTGGGTGTCAGCACCGACGAGCAGATCAAGGAGATGTTCGGCGAGGATGCCCGGATTCTCGCCACCCTGGAGAAGGACCCCTGCAAGACCAAAGAGGAATCCCTGCTTGAAATCTACCGCCGCCTCCGTCCCGGCGAGCCTCCCACGGTGGAGACTGCTACCGCCCATCTGGAGGGGCTGCTGTTTGACGCCCACCGCTACGATGTGAGCAAGGTTGGCCGGTATAAATTCAATAAGAAGATGGACATCTGGACCCGGCTCTCCGGCCAGGAGGCCGCCGAGCCCATCGCCGATCCCATGACCGGGGAAATCCTGGTGATGCCCGGGGAGTTCATCTCCCGGGCCCAGGCGCATGATCTGAGCCGCCGGGGCGTCAACGAGGCCGTGGTGAAGGTGGGCGACAGCAACGTCAAGGTGTTCTCCAACGGCATGGTGGACATGGCCGCCTTCGTGGACTTCGACCCCAAGCAGTACGGCGTCAAGGAGAAGGTCCGCTTCTGCGTGCTGAAGGAGATGCTGGAAACCGTTCCCGCTGACGGCTGGAAAACCGCCATCGAGGAGCGCATGGACGACCTGATTCCCAAGCACATCATTGTGGACGACATCATGGCCTCCATCAACTACCTGAACTGCGTGGCCATGGGCATCGGCACCCCCGACGACATCGACCACCTGGGCAACCGCCGCCTGCGCTGCGTGGGCGAGCTGCTGCAGAACCAGTTCCGCATCGGCTTTTCCCGTCTGGACCGGGTGATCCGGGAGCGGATGACCGTCCAGGACCTGGACGCCGTCACCCCCCAGAGCCTGATCAACATCCGGCCTGTCACCGCGGTGATCAAGGAGTTCTTCGGCTCCAGCCCCCTGAGCCAGTTCATGGATCAGAATAACCCCCTGGCGGAGCTGACCCACAAGCGGCGTCTTTCCGCCCTGGGCCCCGGAGGATTGAGCCGTGACCGGGCTTCCTTCGACGTCCGGGATATTCACTACACCCACTACGGCCGGATGTGCCCCATCGAGACCCCTGAAGGCCCCAACATCGGCCTGATCAACTACCTGGCCACCTTTGCCCGGATCAACGAGTACGGCTTCGTGGAGGCCCCCTACCGGAAGGTGGACAAGGACCGCGGACGTGGAGGACGACTTCTACATCGGCCAGGCCAACGAGCCCCTGGACGAGAATGGCTGCCTTGCCAATGCCCGTATCACCTGCCGCCACCGCAATGAGATCATCGAGGTGGACCGGGGCGTCATCGACTATATCGACGTGTCCCCCAGAATGATGATCTCCATCGCCACCTCCTTCATTCCCTTCCTGCAGAACGACGACGCCAACCGTGCCCTGATGGGCGCCAACATGCAGCGTCAGGCCGCACAAGGCCGCCGTGGACAGTGAAGTCTGCATCAAGGCCAAGCGCCCCGGCACCGTTACCGCCGTGTCTGCCGATTCCATCACCGTCAAGTATGACGATGGGGAAGTCTGCACCCACACCCTGACCAAGTTTGCCCGCTCCAACGCCGGCACCTGCATCAACCAGCGGCCCATTGTCACCGTGGGCGAGCGGGTGGAGACCGAGCAGATCATTGCGGACGGTCCCAGCTGCTCCGGCGGCGAGGTTGCCCTGGGCAAGAACGTGCTCATCGGCTTCGTCACCTGGGAAGGCTACAACTACGAGGACGCCATTCTGCTGAATGAGCGGCTGGTCCGGGAGGACGTGTTCACCTCCATCCACATCGAGGAGCACGAGACCGAGGCCCGGGACACCAAGCTGGGCCCCGAGGAAATCACCCGGGACATCCCCAACGTGGGCGAGGACACCCTGAAGGACCTGGACGAGAACGGCATCATCCGCATTGGCGCGGAGGTCCGCTCCGGCGACTACCTGGTGGGCAAGGTCACCCCCAAGGGCGAGACCGAGCTGACCCCCGAGGAGCGGCTGCTGAGAGCCATCTTCGGCGAGAAGGCCCGTGAGGTTCGCGACACCTCCCTGAAGGTGCCCCACGGCGAAAGCGGCATCGTGGTGGATGTGAAGGTGTTCACCAAGGAGAACTCCGACGAGCTGGCCCCCGGCGTCACCAAGTCCGTCCGGGTCTACATCGCCCAGAAGCGGAAAATCTCCGTGGGCGATAAGATGGCCGGCCGCCACGGCAACAAGGGCGTTGTCTCCCGGGTGCTGCCCGAGGAGGATATGCCCTTCCTGCCCGACGGCACCCCCCTGGATGTGGTGCTGAACCCCCTGGGCGTGCCTTCCCGTATGAACATCGGACAGGTTCTGGAGGTTCACCTGGGCTACGCCGCCAAGGCCCTGGGCTGGCACGTTGCCACCCCCGTGTTCGACGGCGCCAACGAGAAGGACATCCGGGACACCCTGAAGCTGGCTGGATTGCGGGAGGACGGCAAGACCGTTCTGTACGACGGCCGTACCGGCGAGCCCTTCGACAATCTGGTCACCGTGGGCTACCCCTACTACCTGAAGCTGCACCATCTGGTTGACGATAAGATTCACGCCCGTTCCACCGGCCCCTACGCCCTGGTCACCCAGCAGCCTCTGGGCGGCAAGGCCCAGTTCGGCGGCCAGCGTTTCGGCGAAATGGAGGTCTGGGCCCTGGAGGCTTACGGCGCTGCCTACACCCTGCAGGAGATCCTCACCGTCAAGTCCGACGATGTCACCGGCCGTGTCAAGACCTACGAGGCCATCGTCAAGGGCGAGAACATTCCCAAGCCCGGCGTGCCCGAATCTTTCAAGGTTCTCGTGAAGGAACTGCAGGCTCTGTGCCTGGACATCCGGGTGCTGGACGAGAACGGCAACGAGATCGAGCTGCGGGACGAGGATGACGATGACGAGATCGTCTACGCCTCCGAGAATGAGGAGAACCTGGTGGTTGGCGATACCAACGAGGTGCTGGATGCCGGCTTCGTCATCGACGAGGACGGCCCCGAGGATATTATGGATGTGTTTGACGGTATGGATGATGCCGATTCCGACACATACGACGACTAAGGAGGCTTGAGCTATGGCAGATGCCACCTTTGATGCGATTAAAATCGGCATTGCTTCGCCGGAGATGATCCGGCAGTGGTCCTACGGCGAGGTCAAGAAGCCGGAGACCATCAACTATCGTACCCTGAAGCCCGAGCGGGACGGC
>SFHI01000145.1 GCA_004555705.1 Clostridiales bacterium
CTCCAACAAGTGCAGCTTTGCCGCCAAGGGGGGCTTTGCGCCCCAGCGGGGCAGCATCTGCATGGACATGTGCATGGTGGACTTAACGGAGCTGCCCCAGGTGGACGTGGGCAGCGAGGTGGAGCTTTTCGGCCCAGTGAACAGCATCTATAAGCTGTCCGACGCGGCCCAGACTATCCCTTATGAGCTGCTGTGCGCCGTGTCCAAGCGGGTGCCCAGAGTGTATGAATGAAATCCAGTCGTCCTGCGGAGGAAAACGACGAAGGATCCCGTATGCAGAGGCAAAGAGCTTCTGTTTACGGGATCCTTCGCTGCGCTCAGGATGACAGGGAAGGCGGGGTGAAGAATGAATGATGAATATTTATTCCTCAATGACCCAGGGCAGCTCCACATAGGTGGGCGCGTGGCCCATGGCGGGCAGCAGCTTTTCAAATACATCCGCCGTTTTCAGCCACAGGCTGGAGGTGTTGATGCAGGGGTGGCAGCCGTAATACTCCTCTTTCAGCAGATCCCGGTCCATCAGCAGCCGCACCGCTCCGCCCTTGTCGTTCATCAGCCCCAGCACGCTGACGGAGCCGGGGGTGATGTCCAGATACCTCTCCATATGCTCTGCCGAGGCGGTTCTTGCAGATCTTGCAGCCCAGAAGCTGCTCCACCTGCTCGCACTGCTCAATGGTGTCCGCGTGCTCATGATCCACCCGCAGGTATTCGATACCCAGGCTGTCCAGCAGCGCGTAGCTGCGCATCTCCTTTTCCATGCGGCCTTCCGCGCCGCCGGTGTAAATATTGGGGTCAATAACCATATGCTTACCTCTTTTCACTGGGCAGCCAAATCTTCTGCCGCTCCGCCGCCCGGATCAGCTCCTCCCGGAAAGCCGGGTGGGCGATGGAGATCAGCGCCTCCGCCCGCTGCCAGGTATTCATCCCCGCCAGGTTGACCGCCCCGTACTCGGTGACGATGTAATAGGCCTGACTTCTGGGGGTGGTGATAATGTCCCCCTCAAAACGGGGCAGGATGCGGGAGTGCAGAGCGCCCTCCTTGTCCGTATAGGTGGAGCTCATGCACAGAAAGGACTTGCCCCCCTTGGACATGCTGGCCCCGGTGACAAAATCAAGCTGGCCGCCGGTGCCGCTGATCTGCCGGGTCCCCGCGCTCTCAGAGCCTACCTGCCCGTACAGATCCGCGTTCAGGCAGCCGTTGATGGAGATCATGTTGTCGTTTTGGGCGATGACCGCCGGGTCGTTCACATAGCTCAGGGGATAGCCCGCCAGCCCCGGGTTGTCGTCTACCCAGTCATAAAAGGCCCGGGAGCCGATAGCCAGACCCAGCACCCCCTTGCCCGGGAGCAGGGTCTTGCGCCGGTTGGTCAGCTTTCCCGCCCGGAACATGGCCAGATACCCGTCGGAACACAGCTCCGTGTGCATGCCCAGATCCTTCAGGTCGGAGGCGGCGATCAGCTCGCCCAGGGCGTTGGGCATGCCGCCGATGCCAAGCTGGATGGTGGCCCCGTCCCGGATGTGGGGGAAGATATGGGCCGCGATCTGTTTGTCCGTCTCGCTGGGGGGCGGGGAGGGCATTTCCCACAAGGGCCGGTACCCGGCCTCCACCACGCAGTCCGCCTGGGAGATGTGCACCACCTCGTCCAGACCGCCCCGGATGCGGGGCATGGCCTCGTTCACCTCCAGAATGACAACGTCCGCCCGGTCGATGATGGCCTTGGACAGGCCCAGGGAGCCGCCCAGGTTAAAGTAGCCGTGCCTGTCCATGGGGGAGACAGACACCATGGCCACGTTCACGGTCAGAAAGTTTTTGTAGTACCAGGCAAGGTTCCGGAAGAGCATGGGCGTGAAGAAGGCCCGGCCCTGGTCGCAGAGCCGGCGCTCATAGCCGGAGCAGTGCCAGGTCTGATACACAAAGTGCTCCATCTCCGGGTCGCACTCGGCGGCCTGGATGGGGCCGGGCAGCAGGTTGCCCCGGATTTTCACGCCCTTCAGCTCGTCCCGGCGGCGGGCCAGGGCCCCGTCCAGCAGCACGGGGAAGCCGATGTTGGAGGCGTAATCCACCCAGTCGCCGCTTTTGACCAGCCGCACCGCCTCCTCCGGGCTGCGGAGCTTGCTTTTGTATTCCGCGTAAACGTCCATAAGATCGCCGCCTTTTCGGTAGGATGATATACTATTATACCATGTCCGTTTTTTCCCCGCAACAGCAGCGGGGATTTTTTGCGGGCATGTCGGGGATTGGCTCCCCTGTAAGGGGAGCTTAGGTGAGGCTCGAAATCTTTGATTTCGCTAAGCCGAACTTACGCCTGTGGTGGTCAGCCGCAGGCTGACTGAGGGGTTCCGTGCCGGGGCTCTTAAACCCCTCCACCGCTGAAAGGGGAGGCTCGATGGGTGCGGCTGCGCTTAAAGGCTCCCCTGCAAGGGGAGCTGGCTGCCCATCGGGCAGACTGAGGGGTCTCAGCAAAGTGATCGCCGCGATTGCTAAACCCCTCCGTCATTTCCTTTGCAAATGCCACCGCCTCCTTCAGGGGAGGCATTCCCTCCGCCTGCTCCGCAGGCACCCTTGCCCACTCCCCTCTCTGTCGCCTGCGGCGACATCTCTCCCCTTTCAGGGGAGACTTTGCCGGCCGCAGGCCGGAAAAGTATAAGTCCGGGGGATGGGACATATATTAACAGGGGTGATGTAAGTGAAAAAGCGTTTG
>SFHI01000036.1 GCA_004555705.1 Clostridiales bacterium
ACCGATCCTCAGAAGCCCATGAAGGTGGAGTCCAAGATCTACCCCCTGAACGGCGCCGACGAGAACAGCCCCTGCGCCCTGACCGTGGACTTCGCCCTGACCTACTTCCTGGTCTCCGGCGAGCTGGAGCGCAGCAACCAGCCCGTGAACCTGATCATCACCGATGCCTCCGGTATGTCCGTGCTGACCGCCTGGGCCGCCGGTAAGTTCTCCTCCTCCACCGTGAAGAAGACCTTTGAGACCCTGGACATCGAGAACAAGATCAAGAACCGCACCCTGATCATCCCCGGCAAGGTTGCCGTCATGAAGGGCGAAATCCAGGAGAAGCTGCCCGGCTGGAACGTGGTGGTCGGACCCACCGAGGCTGTCCAGCTGCCCAAGTACATGAAGGACAAGGAGTACGAGGCCGCTGCCAAGGCCGCCGCTGCCGAGAACTCCGCCAAGGCCGCTTCCGCTGTGGAAGTCAAGGAGCTTTCCTTCGACGAGCTGCTGGCGACCCGCGTTCCCGAGATCAAGGTCGTGGATATGGGCGTCAAGTACGGCGGACACAACCCCGAGTCTCCCACCTTCGTCACCATCGGCGAGCGTATCCACTGCATCGCTCCCGTCATCCGCCGTGCCATGGACGAGCGTGACCCCGAGCCCATCCTGAAGCGTGCCGCCGAGCAGATCAAGGCCGGCGCCACCTATCTGGACGTGAACATCGGACCTGCCGAGAAGGACGGCCCCGAGCGCATGATGTGGGCGGTCAAGCTGCTGCAGGAGAACTTCGACAATGTGCCTCTGGCTCTGGATACCGCCAACAAGCGGGCCATCGAGGCCGGCATCAAGGTCTACAACCGGACCAACGGCAAGCCCATCGTGAACTCCGCCGACGCCGGCTCCCGTATCAGCAACATCGACCTGGCCGCTGCCAACGACGCCATCTGTATCGCCCTGTGCTCTGCCGACGGCATTGCCAAGGACAACGAGGAGCGTATGATGCACTGCCGGAACATGCTGGAGCGGGGCCTGGCCCACGGCATGGAGGCCACCGACCTGTGGTTTGACCCCCTGTTCCTGGTGGTCAAGGGTATGCAGGACAAGCAGATGGAGGTTCTGGAGGCCATCAAGCTGTTCTCCGCGGAAGGCCTGAAGTCCACCGGCGGCCTGTCCAACAACAGTAACGGCGCTCCCAAGAAGGTCCGTCCCATCATGGACTCCGCTCTGGTGGCCATGGCTATGATGCAGGGTCTGACCTCCGCCATCGTCAACCCCAACGACCTGCGGCTGATGGAGACCATCAAGTCCTGCGACATCTTCAAGAACCATACCCTGTACTCCGACAGCTATCTGGGCGACCGCCCCGACCTGCTGTATTGCTTATCAGGTTTTCAGGGATGCGGCAAATTGGTGTTTGAACGGCTTCGCCGAATTGACAATTGACAATTGAAAATTGACAATTGACAATTATTGTGTCATAAACGGGACGATTTTGAAATAATATACTGTATTTTCAACGTAATTAATTTAAAATATATCCCGAAGGGATTCCTTAATTGTCAATTGTTAATTGTCAATTGTCAATTCACAATTTGTCTATCTTCCGGGAAAGCCGGAAAGCTGAAATCGAACGATAATTAAGGAGGAAATTTCATGAGCGTATTAACCGATCTGATCTATGGTGGTTCCAATGCGGTGGCGGGCCTGACCGAGGGCGCTGTCAACGATGCCATTGCCAAGTATGGCGCGGATAAGGAAATCGCCTTCCCGGACACTGCCTATTTCTTCCCCACCATTTACGCCGCCACCGGCGTGAAGGTCAAGACCCTGGGCGATCTGCCCGCCTGCGTGGGCGTGCTGAAGAGCCTGATTACGGGTCAGGAGGACCTGGGCCAGGCCCTGAACGCCGGCCTCGCCACCGCTGTTGGCGCGGAAATCCTGGAGGGCCTGAAGTACGTAAACGGCGGCAACCCCTATGAGAATGAATCCGGCATCGGCTTCGTGCCCGATCCCATTATCCGCTCCCTGGGCGTGCCCCTGGTCACCGGCGATATCCCCGGCGTGGCCGTTGTGCTGGGCAAGGCGGAGAATCCCGCTGACGTGGTGAAGGTGGTCAAGGACTACCAGTCCAAGGGCATCATGACCTTCCTGGTGGGCGACGTTATCGAGCAGTGCGCCGAGGGCGGCGTGAAGATGGGCCTGGAGCTCCGGGTCATCCCCCTGGGCCATGACGTGACCTCCGTCATCCATGTGGTCACCGTTGCCATCCGTGCGGCTCTGATCTTCGGCAACGTGCAGCCCGGCAACCTGGCGGGTCTGCTGGATTACACCAAAACCAGAGTTCCCGCCTTCGTCAACACCTTCGGCGCCATCGATGCCGTGGTGGTCTCCGCCGGTGCCGGCGCCATCGCCCTGGGCTTCCCCGTGGTGGTGGACATCGACCTGGGCGAGAACCAGGTGCCCGGCGCGCTGGAGTCCGTCTGCGACCACAATGACACCGTGAAGAAGTCCCTGGAGCTTCGGAACATCAAGATCAAGGTCAAAGAGCTGCCCATCCCCGTGGCCTTCGCCGCGGCCTTCGAGGGCGAGATCATCCGCAAGGCTGATATGCACAACGAGTTCTGGTCCAGCAAGAACCCCACCGCGGAGCTCACGGTGATGCGGGACCTGAGCGAGGTGGAGGATCACAAGATCACCATCATCGGACCCGACCTGACCGATGCCAAGGACCTGGCTCTGGCCACCTTCGTGGAGGTCGCCGGCAAGAAGATGCAGGTGGACTTCGAGTCCGTCATCGAGCGGAAGTTCCACGCCTGGTTCAACTACATGGAGGGTGTCATGCACACCGGCCAGCGCAACCAGGTTCGTGTCCGGAGGCAGGCCTCAGAATGAAGGATTTCGCCGAGGTTCTGTACGTCATGATCATGGACGAGTTCGACGCCGTTGTGGACAAGTGCCAGATCACCCTGATCACCGACCCCGTGGAGGCCGGCAAGTTCCGGGACGAGGTGGCCATGCCCCGTTACGAGCAGCGTGACGCCCGCCTGGAGTCCATGACCGACGAGGCCGTTGACCGCTACTTCACCTGCATCCTGTGCCAGTCCTTCGCTCCCGCCCACTGCTGCGTGGTCACCCCCGAGCGTCTGGGCCTCTGCGGCGCTGTTTCCTGGCTGGATGCCAAGGCCACCTATGAGCTGAACGCCAACGGCCCCTGCCAGCCCATCTTCAAGGAGGGCTGCATCGATGAGCGTACCGGCCGGTTTGAGTCCGTCAACAAGGCCATCACCGACGCCACCCACGGCGCGGTGGAGAATGTGACATTGTACTCCATCCTGGAGGATCCCATGACCTCCTGCGGCTGCTTCGAGTGTATCTGCGGCATCGAGCCCATGTCCAACGGCTTCATCGTGGTGAACCGGGGTCCAGACCCCCGGCTACATGGGCCACGGCCGTCACTTCATCAGTTCCAAGAAGTTCATCGCTGCCGAGGGCGGCATCGAGCGCATCGTGTGGATGCCCAAGGAGCTGAAGGACGATGTGGCGGAGCGGCTGAACAAGACCGCCAAGGAGCTCTACGGCATCGAGAACTTCACCGATATGGTGGCCGACGAGACCGTGACCACCGACTGCGAGGAGCTGCTGAACTGGCTCACCGAGAAGGGCCACCCCGTGCTGGGCATGGAGCCTCTGATGTAATCGGTTTCTGATTCCATAAACCAACGGGCCAGCCTGCCCCACCAGGAGCAGGCTGGCCTAAAATAAAGGATGGTTTTTGAAAAGGGAAGAGAAGTTTGAAAAATTGAGAGCTTGCCGATTTCCGAACACGTTGCGTTGCTACCGTAGGGGCGGCTATTAGCCGCCCGAAACGTTGCGGTTTCTGAGCATTTTCGATAGAGTGTGTTGCTTTCGCAGACGAAAGCAACGCGGGCGGCTAATAGCCGCCCCTACGGTAGTATTCCGACAAACACCAACTTGCCTGTGGGTGTGCCGAAAACCGATATCTTCTTTTTTCAAAGACCATTCCATTACATGAAAGGAAATCCCAAATATGAAAGTGACATTCCAGATTGAGGGCGGGAACCCTGTGGTTGTAGAGTGCAGCGCGGGGGACAATCTGCTGGAGCTGGCCCGGCGGGCCAATGTGGCCATTGACGCGCCCTGCTCCGGCAACGGCTCCTGCGGTAAATGCCGGGTGAAGCTGCTGGAGGGGGACGTGGAGAGCGTGCCCAGCCGCCACATTTCCCAGGAGGAGTACGCGGAAGGGTGGCGGCTCAGCTGCAGCTGCCGGGTCACCGGGGACTGCACCGTGTTTGTGCCGGACATCGCCAGCGCCTACCAGTCCCGGATGAAAACCGCGGACCTCAGCAGCCCCAAGGAGATCGCCATTTTTGAGGAATGCCAGCGTCAGCTCCGCCAAAGCGGCATCGAATTTACCAACAATTTCCGGGCCGTGGTGCTTTCTCTCGCGGAGCCGACCCTGGAGGACACCATGCCGGACGTGGAGCGCCTGACCTGGGCCATCCAGGAGGCTCTGGCTGTGGAGAAGGTGCACGTTCCCTTCGCGGTGATGGTGCGGCTGGCCTCCACCTTGCGGGAGTACAATTTTAACGTCTGCGTCAAGGGCGAGCTTCAGGGCGACACCTTCCGGTGCATGGAAATCTGCGGCCCGGAGGACACCGCGCTTGTGGCCTGCGCCATCGACATCGGCACCACCACCGTGACCATGGTGCTCACCGATCTGGAATCCGGGAAGCTGCTGGCCAAGGGCTCCTCCGGCAACGGCCAGATCCGCTACGGCGCGGACGTGATCAACCGAATCATCGAGCAGGGAAAATCCGGGGGCAAGAAGAAGCTCCAGGATGCCATCCTCAAGGAAACCCTGAATCCCATTATCGCGAACCTGTGCAAAACCGCCGGGATTTCCGCCCGGAGCATTCTGCGGCTCAGCGTGGGCGCCAACACCACCATGAACCACCTGTTTGTGGGGGTGGACGCCTCCCCCGTGCGGATGGAGCCCTACATCCCCAGCTTCTTCGGCTGGGAGGGGCTGCTGGCCGGGGACCTGAAGCTGGTGGCCAATCCTCTGGCGCAGGTCATCATCGCCCCCAACATCGGCTCCTATGTGGGCGGGGACATCACCGCCGGTACCCTGGCCTCCGGCATCTGGGACAGAGACGAAATGAGCCTGTTTATTGATCTCGGTACCAACGGCGAGATCGTTTTCGGCAACCGGGATTTCCTTATGAGCTGCGCCTGCTCCGCCGGCCCCGCCTTTGAGGGCGGCGACATCTCCTGCGGTATGCGGGCCACCGACGGCGCGGTGGAGGCCTGCACCATTGATCAAGAGACCATGGTGCCGACCCTTTCCATCATCGGTGATGAGGGCCAGAAGTGCGTGGGCATCTGCGGCAGCGGCATTATCGACATCATTTCCGAGCTCTTCCGCTGCGGGATTATCAACGCCAAGGGCCTGTTTGTCCGGGAGGGCGACCGGGTCCGCCGGGACAGCCACGGCATGGGCAGATTTGTCATTGCCGACAGTCACGAAAGCGAAACCGGCCGGGAGGTCTCCATCAACGAGGTGGACATTGACAACTTCATCCGGGCCAAGGGCGCCATCTTCTCCGCCATTGACACGCTTTTGAAGAGCGTGGACATGACCCCGGAGTGCATCGACGATGTATATGTGGCCGGCGGCATCGGCAGCGGCATCAATATGCGCAACGCCGTGAACATCGGTATGTTCCCGGACGTGGAGCTGGAGAAATTCCACTACATCGGCAATTCCTCCCTGACAGTGCGCGGAGGTGGCGGCCAACATGACCTACCTGGAGCTCTCCACCTACCCTGGGTACATGGATTCCTTCGTGGCTGCCTGCTTCCTGCCCCACACCGACCGCAGCCTGTTCCCCAGCTGCGAGGCCGGACAATAAGGAGGAAATGAAATGCTGGAACACAATCATCACATCGCGGTAATCTGCTCCGATGCGGAAAAGGCGCTGGACTTCTATGTGAACAAGCTGGGCTTCACCCTGGAAAAGGAATGCTGGCGGGAACCCATGGGGGACTGGCTCAGGATGCTGCGGCTGGGGGACACGGTGATTGAGCTGTTTGTATGGCCGGATTCCCCCAAGCGGGTCAGCAACCCGGAGGCTCTGGGCCTGCGGCACCTGGCCTTCCGGGTGGAGAATGTGGACGAGGCCGTAGCTTGGCTGAATTCCAGAGGCATCGAGACGGAGCCGGTTCGCACCGATCCCTACAACGGCGGCAGATTCACCTTCTTCCACGACCCCGACGGCCTGCCCCTGGAAGTGCACGAATAAGGAAGAGAGAAACGGACAAATTGGTGTTTGGCGGGATGTCGCCGTAGGGGCGGCTATTAGCCGCCCGCCAGGTTTCGTCAACGAAAGTGCTTACGTTTACCGGAAACGCTCAGAAACTTGAACGTTTTCGGGCGGCTAATAGCCGCCCCTACGGTAGGAACGTGATGCGTTTCAAAACTGCAAACACCAATTTGTTGGTTTCCCGGGAAAGCAACCTATGGATTATGAGGATAGAAAATGCAAGTTGAAAATCACAAGGAAGAAGTTCCCTTTGCCCATTATGAGGAGCTGTTTCGGGCGATGAACCCGGAGGAGGCGGCGGAGCGCACCGGGGAAGGCTGGGACGGCGAAGCGTTCCATGTGACCCTGCTGGGGACCCGGTACCGGATCACCCACCCGGATTGCGCCATTCAGGCGGAGGACGGCGGGGTTCCGCCCCTGCCCACCCAGACTTTTCTTCTGCGCTACCTGCTGGAAAGCCGGAGGACACCCTGGCAGGGCACCTGGAAAACCTTCCGGGAGATGCCCTGGGGGGAGATGTATATCAAACCCTACACCGGCCGGGTGCTGACCCGGGCGGCCTTCACCTTCGGAACCCGGGTGGCGGCTTTCCGTACCGCCAGCGAAAAGCTGGGAGGCCTGCCCCTAAAAAACGGGGATGCGGGGTATGAGTTTACCCTGGTGGGGGACTACCGGATGCGGATTCTGGTCTGGGAGGGGGACGAAGAGTTCCAGCCCAACGCCCAGGTGCTCTACTCCGACAACTTCGCCTCCGGCTTCGCCGCCGAGGATCGGGTGGTTGCGGGGGATATCCTGATTGGAGTTATCAAGAGCAGAATGTAGAGGCGCGGAAATGCTTCGATCAATTGGTGTTTGTCGCTTTGCCTCAAAGTTTCCTGTCATTGCGAGACCAGTCCGCAGACTGGTCGTGGCAATCCCCCGGTTAGAGGGGAAATGTACGGAAAAGCGCCTTGAAGAGCGGGAGATGTTGCGATTTTTGGTGCTAATCGTTACCTGGTTCCATTCAACCGGGGGATTGCCACACCAGTGTGCGCACTGGTTCGCAATGACAGCATTTATTAGATAAACACCAATTTGCCGCTTCGATGGCGGTGAAAACAGAAGGATAGGCGCCGGGAAACTTGGTTTCCCGGCGCTTTTTGCAGAAATCCTGAGTTGACAGAGAATCGGGAACGTGCTATACTAAAACGGTTCGAAAACGAACTAATGGAGGCGGGTATGGAGCACGTTTTCTTTGAGCGGATGGTGATGGCGCGGAAGGCCTATGACCGGGCGCTGGAGCCGGTTTGTGAAAGCTGGGGGCTGAGCCACAACGAGCTGGACACTTTGCTGTTTCTGGGGAACAATCCGGGACTGGACCGGGCGGCGGACATCGTGAAGTACCGTGGCCTGGCCAAGAGCCATGTGTCCCTGGCGGTGACGACGCTGGAGCGTCGGGGGCTGCTGGAGCGCCGGGAGGATCCCGGCGACCGGAGAAATGTCCGGCTGCAGCTGACGGAGGAAGGCGCTGCGGCGGCCCGGGATGGAAAACGGGCCCAGAAGGGCTTCTTCGACAGGGCCTTTGAGGGCCTGTCCCAGGAGGATTTTGACCACTGGCGGGCCATCGCAGGCCATGTCCTGGGAAACATCGAGGCAATGGACGCCCAGGGACTTCGGTAAACTGATGTTTCTAATTGACAATTAACAATTGACAATTGACAATTAAGGAATCCCTTCGGGATAAAAACGAAATATTTGCAGCCAAAAACAAGGCATTGTATTTCAAAATCGTCCCGGAGGGACACAATAATTGTCAACTGTCAATTGTCAATTGTCAATTCGGTGAAGCCGCCAAACACCAATTTGCGTATGTTTTCATCATTACGGACATCGGAAAGGATGATATTTATGGCCGGAAACGGAAAGCAGGATATGGGCACCGGCAGTGTGAAGAAGCTGATGGCCAAAATGGCGGTGCCTGCCCTGGTGGGGCAGGTGGTGAACCTGCTGTATAATATCGTGGACAGAATCTATATCGGCCACCTGCCGGGGGTGGGGGCCCTGGCGCTGACGGGTGTGGGGCTGTTTACGCCCATCCTCATGCTGATTACGGCCTTTGCCATGATGGCGGGAGCCGGGGGCGCGCCCCGGGCGGCCATTGCCATGGGCAAGGGGGATATGGACACCGCGGAGCGGATTGTGGGCAACTGCTTCACCGTGCTGCTGGGGATGGCTGTGATGCTTACCGCGGTGCTTTTTGAGTTTGCGCCGGAGCTGCTGCGGCTCTTCGGGGCCAGCGATGCCACGCTGCCCTATGCGGTATCCTATGGGCGGATTTACCTGCTGGGGAGCATCTTCGTGCTGATTGTGATGGGCATGAACCCCTTCATCACCACCCAGGGCTTTGCCAAGGTGAGTATGCTCACCACGGTCATCGGCGCGGTGATCAACATTGTGCTGGACCCCATTCTGATGTTCGGGTTCCGGCTGGGCGTCCGGGGCGCGGCCATTGCCACGGTGCTGAGCCAGGCGGTCAGCGCGGTGTGGATTCTCCGCTTCCTCACGGGGAAAAAGACGGTCCTCCGTCTGAAGGCGGGGAATATGCTGCTGCAGCGGGAGATCATTCTGCCCTGTCTGGGGCTGGGAGCGTCCAGCTTTGTAATGGTGTCCACCGAGAGTGTTCTCTCCGTCTGCTTCACTTCCTCTCTTTCCCGCTATGGCGGGGATGTGGCGGTGGGGGCCATGACGGTGCTGACCTCTATCAACCAGCTGATCACCATGCCCCTTTCCGGTATCTGCCAGGGGGGCCAGCCCCTGATCAGCTACAACTACGGCGCGGGAAAGCGGGACCGGGTGAAGGAGGCCTTCTTCTGCCAGTTTGCCGTGTGTGTGGCCTACACCACCGTGTTCTGGGCGGCGCTGATGCTGGTGCCCCGGTTCTTTGCGGGAATCTTTACCAATGACGCGGATTTGGTGGCCTACACCGCCTGGGCCATTCGGATTTTCCTTAGCTGCTGCTTCTCCGTAGGCTTCCAGATCAGCTGCCAGCAGGCATTTATGGCCCTTGGCCAGGCGAAAATGAGCCTGCTGATGGCCTGCCTGCGCAAGCTCATTCTGCTTATCCCTCTGATTTTCATTCTTCCGCCCTTCTTCACGGATAAGGCCATGGCCGTATTCCTGGCGGAGCCGGTCAGCGATTTTATTGCCGCCGTGGTGACCACACTCACCTTCTTCCGCATCTTCCGGAAGCTGATGAAGGGGGAGAAGGCGTAACTCTGCACAGACAAATTGGTGTTTGGCGGGCTGTGTCCCAAATTTCCTGTCATTGCGAACCAGTCCGCAGACTGGTGTGGCAATCCCCCGGTTAGAGGGGAAATGTACCGAATAGTACTCAAAAAACCGGGGGTGACAGCATATATTTGACAAACACCAATTTGCCGATGTGTCTGATTTTGGGACATCGGTGTGTGATAGCAAAAGGGACTGTGAACAGCCCGGGGTTCCGGGGGGGTCACAGTCCCTTTTATGCGCAATCAAAATCAGAACACTCTTCTCGCGGCGACGACCAGACGGCCATTGTTGCCGGGGAGGGTGTACTCGCAGGTGGACAGCAGGATCAGCTTGTCTCCGTAGACCGGGGTGATGCCGGTGTCATAGAAGGCCAGCTTCTTGCACTCGGCCACATAATCGTTAAACTCCTTCTCGTCCTTGGCGTTTTCCATGATGTGGTAGCGGAAGCCTTCGCCCAGGTTGGCGGAGGTTTTGAACACGGCGAAAATCTCGTAGACATGGTACTCCGTCAGGGTGTCGAAGTAGATCAGCTTGTGATCCTTATAGAAGGATTCCTGGGTGTAGTTGTGCAGCGCGGCGAACATGCTGCCGTCCTTCATGGTATGGCCGTAGATGGTCACGGTGTCACTGGGGGTATTTACGTCGCACTCCTCCCGGACGTACAGGCAGCCCCATTCGCTGTAGTTTTTATCAAAGTCCCGCTTCAGGTAGTAGTTGGGCTCATTGGGGGTCTGCATCACGGGGTAATCGATCTTGGTGCCGTCGATCTTAATCCAGCCGATCACATCGTTGTTCCGGGCGTACACATCCGCGTAGCCGGGAATCATGGTGGGCTCGGTGGTGGCCTCGGTGGTGGCTTCGGTGGTGGGCTCGGTGGTGGCAGCCGTGGTGGGGGCGGTGGTGGGAGCCGAAGTGGCCTGGGAGGCCAGCTGGCTCAGCTCATCAAACTGATTGGCTTTCTCCCGGCCCTTGATGAAGTAGTTGGCGATCTGAAAGGCGCTGAAGCAGAAAACCAGCAGCAGCACGCCGATCAGAACATAGTAGATTGGCTTTTTCATTGTAAGTAACCTCCATTTGTAAAACCATGCTTGTTGGAAGGGAATTCCTTAGGAAACGCCCATCGGGCCGACCGGATCATGGGATAAATTGGTCTTTGTCGAATTAAAATAGAACTGTCATTGCGAACCAGGCCGCAGCCTGGTGTGGCAATCCCCCAACAATTCAGGATGGTTCGTTAGGGCGTTTGTCCGTTTTTGTACATTTCCCCTCTAACCGGGGGATTGCCACGACCAGTGTGCGCACTGGTCTCGCAATGACAGCGTATACTCGACAAGCACCAATTTAACTTCCTGCCGGGAAGGGCTGCGCGGGTTATTTCATGTACTCCATGCCCAGCAGGTCACGCATATCGTAGTAGTTCTTCAGCTCCCGCCAGCCGTTGCCCACGGTGTACTTGGCGTGGAATTCCTTGTGGGTATTGGGCAGTGCCTCCTCCATATCCGTGTAGAAGCTGGCACTGCGGCCAATCCACCAGAGGTTTTTCAGCCAGGTCATCTGCTTGATGGGGGCGGAGTCGCCGTAGGTGTTGCCCAGGTTCAGGTCCTCCAGAGCCGTGCAGCCAAGCAGCGGGGTATAGTCCTTGATGCCGGTCCAGTCCAGCTCCAGGAATACCAGCTCCTTGCAGTCGCTGATGGAAGTGATGTCCAGGACGGTGCTGTGGGCCAGGATCAGGTACCTCAGGTGGGGCATGAAGCGGACAAACTCGATGTCGTGGATGCTCATATGGCCCAGGTCGATGCAGATCATGTCCTCACAGTAGCGCAGATTGTAGGCATCCTCATCATGGAAATAGTACACATGGTACTTGACGGGCATGAAATAGGTATCATCGGTGCGGGCGGTGAGCTTGCCGCACTGAACCGTCCAGACCAGCTTGTACTGCTCCCGCACCCGGTCCCGGGCGGCGGCCAGGGTTTCGTTGTCCAGGCCGCAGTCGCTGACGATGACCTTCTCCAGATTGGGGAAGTAGCCCAGGTCCCGCTCCAGCTCCTCGGTACCGGACAGCTGGATTCCGGTGAAGTCCAGCTCGGTGTCGCTGCTGGTTACGGTTTGGCCCAGCACCTGCTTCTCGCAGGTCACGGTCATGGTCTCGCTGAGGGCCAGCACCGTCCCGGCAGAGGCGGCGGGCTCCACCAGATGGAGGCTTTCCAGCTGGGGCAGGTATTGGAGCAGACCGGCTTCCTCCTCGGTAAGGCCGGTGACGGTGAGCTCCCGGGTGTCTTGGGGGTACTCCTTCCCGCCGATGGTGACCCGGTATTCTACCACGCAGTCCGGATGCCGCTGCTGCAGGGCAAGCAGCTGGGGGTAGTCCCGGCATGCGGAGGCATCCACCCGGGTGAGCTTCGTGAAATAGTCCATGATCTCCACGTCCGCATCCGTCAGGGAAGTGACCGTCAGCTCCGGGATGTCCGCGTCGGTGAAGCCCCCCTGGAAGGGGACCTCCCAGGAAATATCGCACTGGGGCAGCTTCTCCTGAAGCTCCTCATAATAGTCTATGGAAATCCCGGTGCCCCGCAGGTCCAGCTGCCCGGAATCCTTGGGGTAGGCATCCTCACCCACAAAAACATGATCCTCCAGGTACAGGTAACGGGTGGCCAGGGCCCCTGTCAGGGAACCCAGCAGAATCACGGCAAGCACAATGACCAGAATGGTCATGCCTTTCTTCGACATGGATATCCGTCCTCCCTGGGACCTCTGTCAGCCCGTCATATAGGGCATTCCCATCAGGTCCCGCATTTCATAATAGTGTTCTCCGGTGCGCCAGCCCTCTCCGGTGGAGGAGCCGGCCACAAAGTTCATTTTCGCGTCGGGAAGGGCCTGGCGCAGAGCGTTGCGGGCGCTCCAGTTCAGGGCCTTCAGATTTCCGGGCCACCACAGCCGCTTCAGCCAGGTCATCTGCAAGATGGGCTCATAGCTGCCGTAGGTGTAGCCCAGGTTCAGGTCCTCCAGCTTTTTGCACTCCAGCAGGGGGGAGTAGTCCCGGATGGGGGACATGAACAGTTCCAGGAACACCAGCTCCGAAAGACTCGACAAAGGGGAAATATCCCGGATATTGGTGTCCGCGATGATGAGATACCTGAGCTTCGGCAGGTACACAGCCCAGTCGCAGTTGGTCACGCCCCGCATATGGCCGATGTCCACGCAGATCAGGTCCTCGCAGTAGCGAAGCTCCTGCAGGTCGTCGTCCGTAACCTCTATGTAGTACTTGTTGGGGGCAAAATACGCCGCGTCGGTGCGCAGCTCGATGCCGCCCAGGTTCACTCTCCAGACAAAGCGGATATTCTCGTGGCGCTTGTTCAGGGCATCCATTTCCTCGCTGGGGATCCCGCAGCCCGCCATGATCACCCGTTCCAGGTTGGGAAGCAGGGAAAGCTGCTCCTCCAGAGCGGGAAGATCGGTTACGGCCTGGCCGGACAGGTCTGCCTCCGCAGCGTCCCGGCTGACGGTGACGCCGCACAGCTCCATATCCCACACAACGAAAAGCCCGGGCGCTCCCTTTTCCAGGGCCAGCAGGGCCTCCTGGGGCAGGTCAGTCCGGCCCAGGTACAGCACGGCAAGCTCCGGGAAATAACCCAGCAGCTCCCCCAGACCGGCGGAGGTAAGGCCCCGGGTACCGGAGAGGTCCAGCTCGGTCAGGCTGCTGTGCAGCCGCATTCCGGAAATTTCCTTCTCCCAGGTGAAGACCGTATCCGGCCGTTCCTGGCGCAGGCGGCGCAGTTCGGCGGAGGGGGGGAGCTTGCCGGTAAAGTGGACGGACTGGAGCCTGGGGAAATAGGACAGGGCCTGCAGCTCCCCGGGGTCCGACAGGTCGGTGAGCACCAGCGACCGGGTATCACAGTCATACAGCTGCCCGGCCAGCTCCACGTTGTAGAGCACCTTGCACTCCGGACGGCGCTGCTGAAGGGCCAGGAGCGCGTCATAGTCCCGGCAGTCCCAGGCCTCCACAATGGAAAGCTGGGCCAGGTAGTCCAGCAGCTCCACTTCCTCCATGGTCAGGCCGGACAGGCAGAGGGTTTTGGTGCTGAGGCTCAGGAAGCCGTCCTGGAAGGGCAGCTCCCAGAGGATATTGCAGTCGGGAAGCAGCTCCCGGAGCCGGGAATACTGCTCAGGCGTGATCCCCGTCTGCCGCAGGTCCACCTGCCGGAGCCTGGAGAACCGGACAAGCCGCTCCCAATTCCGCAGAGGCTTTCCGGACAAATCCAGAATTTCCGCGTCGATGGGGTAGGACACACCGTTCAGGTTAACATAATGTTTACTGTATAGCTGAAATCCCCCCAGGACGAAGCCGGTCAGCGCCGCCGCTATGAGGAGGATTTGCAGCAGGCGTTTGGGCCGCTTGCTCATCCGATTGCTCCTTTCCGGTACTTCACCCTGTGCGCAGAGATCAACACATATATTATGATGAATTCGCCGGAATAAGTCAAGAGGGTAAACCCCCGGGGAGGGAAGGAAAATTCTTAAAGTTTTCTTACGAAGGAAACCGGGGAGAAAGGAAGGGGGAAGGACAAAGTGGTGTATGGCGCACTAAAATAGGACTGTCATTGCGAACCAGTGCGCACACTGGTGTGGCAATCCCCCAACCATTCAGGACGGTTCGTTAGGGCGTTTGCCCGTTTTCGGCACATTTCCCTTCTAACCGGGGGATTCCCACGCCAGTGTGCGCACTGGCTCGGAATGACAGGAAACTTTGAGGCGAAACCACGAAACGCTGGTTTTTTCCGCATCTGAAAAACAGAGCGAAGCCGGGGGGCGGCTTCGCTCTGGGGTTATGCTTTCTTTTGGCGGATGGTTTCCTTCAGCAGGCGGACAAGCCGCTCCATGTCGATGGGCTTGGAGGTGTGGGCGTCCATGCCGGCGTTCAGGGCGGCCTGCACGTCCTCGGTAAAGGCGTTGGCGGTCATGGCGATGATGGGAACGGAGGCGCCATTGGGCAGCCGCCGGATGGCCCGGGCGGTGTCGTAGCCGTTCATCACCGGCATCTGGACATCCAGCAGCACCGCGTCATAGGTGCCCGGAGGGGACTGCCGGAAGGCGTCCAGGGCCAGCGCGCCGTTTTCGAAGAGCGCCACCCCGGCACCGTTCATCTTCAGAAGCTCCTCCAGAATCTCGGCGTTCAGGGCGTTGTCCTCCGCCGCCAGCAGCCGAAGGCCCTCCAGGGGCGGGGAATCCGGGGCGTTGGGCTCGGGCGTCTCCTCGCAGAGGGAGGCGTCGTCCCCGGCGGCGTTGAATTCCAGCTCCAGACGGAAGCTGGTGCCCTCCCCCTCCCGGGTATCCAGGGTGATGGTTCCCTCCATCAGTTCCACCAGACCCTTGACGATGGCCAGGCCCAAGCCGGTGCCCTCGATGCTGTCGGAGCGCTCCCCCCGGGAGAAGGGGTCATACACCCGGGGCAGGAACTCCGGGGAGATGCCGATGCCGGTGTCCGTCACGGTGAAGCTCCAGCGCACCCGGCCCTCTCCGGCGGGAAGCTCCCGGGCCAGCAGCGTGACGCTGCCTCCCGCGGGGGTGAATTTCACGGCGTTGCCCAGAAGGTTGATGAGAATCTGGTTCAGGCGCAGGGGGTCGGCGTAAAAGCTCCGGCCGGTGAGGGCCTGGCGCTCCACCCGGAAGGACAGCGCCTTCTCCGCCGCCGGGGCGGAGAACATGGACTGCATCTGCCGGAGAATGGCGCAGACGGTGATCTCCTCCCGGTGGAGGGTCAGCCGGGAGCAGTCCAGCTTGTTCATGTCCAGGATATCGTTGATCAGGCTCAGCAGATGGGAGCTGGACAGGGAGATGTTTTCCAGGCACTCCGCAACCTTCTCCCGGTCGTCCAGATGGGCCTTGGCCAGCATGGTCATGCCGGTGATGGCGTTCATGGGGGTGCGGATGTCGTGGCTCATGGAGGAGAGGAAATCGCTCTTGGCCCGGTTGGCGGCCTCGGCATCCGCCAGGGCCTTCTCCAGCACCGCCCGGTTCCGGCGTTCGGCCTCCAGGGCTTCGGTCATGTCCGAACGGGAGAGGCACACCCGGCCCAGCCGCAGGTCAATGGCGGAGACGGTCATCCGCTTGGTCCGGAGATCGCCCTCGCCCCCCGTGAGGGAGTAGAGGAAGGAATAGGATTCGTTGTCCGAAAGCTCCCGGAGGATGTGTCTGGAGGACAGCTTTTCGCGCACCATGTCCCGGTCCCGGGGAACGACCCGGTCCAGGGCTGCCTGGACCCGGCTGGAGTAGCCGCCCCAACCGGTGGAGGTGGTTTCCGGACCGTGGATGGACAGGACGCTGACGGTGTCCCGGTACAGGTCCACGTCCATCACCATGTCGCAGCCCAGGCTGGACTGCTTCCGGAGAATTTTCCGGGTGACGGTCTGCTCGGTGACATCGGTCACCCGCAGGAAACTCATCACGTCCCCCGAATCCGGGTCCGAAAGCAGGGCAAGCCTGAATTCCACGTACCGGCCCGGCTGGTCCGGGCTCAGGCGCAGGAAGCAGGCGTGGGAAAGCTCCCGTTTCCCCCGGGCATAGAGCGTCAGCAGGGCGGCATTTCCCAGGGCTTCCCGGAAGCTCCGGGCCTCCCCGGGGTCGGGGATCAGGGCGCTGACGCCCCGGACAAAGGCCTCCCGTTCCCTTCCCAGGCTGCTGAAGGCCAGGGAGGGGGTGTGGTCAATAAGCTCCAGCACCTGGCTGCGGGTGATGTTGCTGTGGCCCGCCGCCAGATTATCCGCGCCCACGGTGCGGTAGTGCTGGGCAAGGCGCTCTTCATACTGTCTGCGCAGGTTTTCCCGCTCCTCCAGCTCCTTGGTGATGTCCCGGTAGACGCAGTAAACCCGCTTGAAGCCGGCGTCCTCCCGCACCATGGTCAGACTGTTGCGGACCCAGAAGTAGCTGCCGTCGGCCCGGAGCAGGCGGTAGGTCAGTTCGGTATTTTCCTGACTGCCCCGGAAATAGGTATCCAGCGACCGGGACAGCTTTTCCCGGTCGTCGGGGTGGACGCCGTTCATGGCGTCCTGGCAGTACAGCGCCCAGGCCTCCTCCGGGGTCATTCCCGTCATGGCGGCGAAACCCTCGGAGAGAAATTCCGGAACGCTTCGGCCCCCGGGCTCGTGGCGGATGACGGCCACCCCTCCCGGCAGGGCGTTGAGAATGGTACGGTCCGCCTCACTGGCCCGGGCCAGACGGGCGAATTCCTGCTGGTGCTGCTCCAGGCGGCGCTGCATTTCGATGCGGACCCGGGCCAGCTCGCTGACATCCTGATGGCTGCCCCGGAGGCGAACCCCCTCCGGGTAGTCCGGGTCCCGCCGTCCGCCGCAGCGGATATAAACCGTCCCCCGCTGGGGGTGGTTCCAGGCGTACAGGGCCTCGGCGTGGAGAAAGCGGGTCATATCTTCCACCGAGGCTTGCACCCGGGGCAGGTCCTCCGGCGCCACCCGGTCCAGCCAGAACCGGTAGCCCTCCTCCGGGGTCAGGGAGGCGTCCATGGCCATCATTTCCCGGAAGGTGCTGTCGGCGTAGAGCCGGGGCGGCTTTTCAGGGTCCAGCTCGATGCACCAGAGCCCGGTGGACGCGTCCCGGAGGATATCCTGCATGACGGATACGGTTTCCAGTCGCTTTTCCATGGCGCTCAGTCCTCCGGCAGGCCGCTGCCTGCGGTCTGTCTGGAGCGGAGCAGTGCCTGGTCCGCCTGGGCCAGCAGCTCCTGGATGGGCTGCTCCGGGTCCTGGGACAGGGCGATCCCGCTGGAGCAGCCGAAGCCGCACTGGGACCTATACTCCCGGCAGATTTCCTGGGCTTTGCGTTCAATGGCCTCCCGGGAAGAGGCACCCCGGAGAACCACCGCGAATTCGTCGTTGCCCATACGGCAGAGAATGTCCTGACTGCGGGTGCAGCGGCGCAGCAGCCCGGCGAAATCCCGCAGGGCCTGATCCCCCGCCTGCCGGCCGGAGGTGTCGTTGAGTTTCTTCAGACCGTCCAGGTCGAACAGGCACACGGCCAGGGGGAAGTCCTCCCGGTGGAGGGCGGAAACGGCGGTGTGCAGGCCCCGGCGGTTGTATAGCCCGGTCAGATAGTCCCGGCAGGCCTCGTCCTGGAGCGAACGCTGGCGCTTCTGGAAGGAGGCCAGAGTGTGCAGCCAGGCCACTCGCTTGCGAAGGCAGTGCATACACACCTGGTCCCGGGGACGGAAGCCGAAGTCGTCGGCCCCCAGGGCAAGGGCCTGCTCCTCCAGGTCTATGCCGGAGGCGGCGATGGCCAGCACCGGGATGTGCCAGGTCAGGGGGTTCTGCCGGATGGCCCGAAGCACCTTGGAGGCGCCCTGCTCCGGCAGGGTCATGCTGAGGATGACGGTGGTCAGCTCCCGGCTGTGGCGGTCAATCAGGGTGATGGCCTCCCGCAGGTCCCCCGCGGTGTATACGGTATGCTGGGGGAAGCCCTGCTGTACCAGCTCCCGGAGGTGGGGCGTTTCGTCCACCACCAGCAGCGTCCGGTCGGACTCGGCTTCGGAGACGGGGACGGCGGGCTGGGGCTTGCGCCGGGGCTGCTGGCGGGACAGGAGGGTTTCCATTCCCTCGGGGGGCATGGGCTTGCCCAGCAGGTAGCCCTGGGCGTAGTCACAGCCCAGCTCCCGCAGCCGCTGGAGCTGCTCCCGGGTCTCCACGCCCTCGGCCACCACCTCCAGGTTCATCCACCGGGCCAGACCCACGATGAACCGGAGAATGCCCTGGTCCACGGGCTTGGCGGTTTCGTTGCGGACAAACTGCATATCCAGCTTCAGCACGTCCAGCTGCATCTGGTTGAGCATATTCAGCGAGGAGTAGCCGCTGCCGAAGTCGTCCATCTCAATGACGAAGCCCAGTCTGCGCAGCTGGTCCACGGCAGCGGTGATCTGGCCGGGGTTCTCGGTGTAGGCGCTTTCCGTGATTTCCAGGTGGAGCATATGGGGCTCCAGGTCGTACTTGCGGAGAATGCCCAGCAGAATATCGGGCAGATTCGGCAGGCTGGTGTCCGCCCGGGACACATTGACGGAGATGGGAAGCTCCGGATAGCCCTTCTCCCGCCAGGAGCGCAGAACCGCCCCCACCCGGTCCCAGACGTATTGGTCCAGCTTGGTGATAAAGCCGTTTTTCTCGAACAGGGGGATGAACTCCCCGGGGGACAGGAAGCCCCACTGGGGGTGAATCCACCGCACCAGGGCCTCGGCCCCGGAGAGGGAATCGTCGCGGAGGCTGAATTTGGGCTGCAGGTAGACGGTGAACTGCCCCTGGGTCAGGGCGTCCTCCATGGCATCGGTGATGGCCTGCTCCCGCAGGAGCTTGCTGCGGAGGGCATCGTCGTAAACCGCCATATGGCGGTTGTAGTGGCCCTTGATGCTGTCCGCCGCCAGCAGGGCCCGGTCACACATCTGGGCGACGCTTACGCTGCGGTCGGTAATGTCGTAGACGCCGTATTTCAGCACCACGTTCCCCGGGGCGTTGGCGGCCCGGAGCACCTCGGCGGAGGTCCGGGCAAAGAACTCGTCGGTGTATTTCCGCCGCCGGGGGCACAGGGCGAGGAAGCGGTCCGCGGTGGCCCGGCCGCAGATGGCGTCGGGGCCCACCTTGGCCTGGCCGAACCGGGCCAGCTCCTGCAGCAGCCGGTTGCCGGCGGGGATGCCGTAGTGGTCGTTGAAGAGCTTGAAATTCTCCACATTGGAGCACAGAATGATGTAGTCCCTGTGGGGATTGTTCATCAGGATTTCTTCGACGCGGCTGTAGAAAAACTCCCGGCTGTACACCCCGGTGAGCCGGTCATACCGGAACTCGTTGACCATGGCAGCGGTCTCCCGGAGCTTGATGATGCTGGCGACCCGGTGGAGGATCACCTGGGGCCGGTAGGGCTTGGGCACGAAGTCCGTGGCGCCGTGGGAGAGGGCGGCGATCTCATCGGACTCGTTGTCATTCTGGGTGGTGACGATGACCGGGATCAGGGACAGCCGGGAATCCTGCTTGATGCGGTCCAGAAAGCTGAAGCCGTCCATCACGGGCATCATCACATCCAGCAAAATCAGGGCAACCTCCTCGCTTTGCGCCTCCAGAAGCTCCAGGGCCTGCTGGCCGTTCTCCGCCTCCAGCACCGCGTAGCTCTCGGAGAGGATATCCACCAGCATTTCCCGGTTCAGGGGGTTGTCCTCCACAACTAAGATCTTCTTGTTGGTCATCATGGGCCTTTCCTCTTTTTCTTCTTCCTGGTTTGTCTTACGGTTTGCCGTGGGTCAGCTCTGCCCAAGGTAGGCGCGGATGGCCTCCACGGTGACGCGGTAGTCCTCCCGCACCTCGTCCATCAGGGGGCCCGCCTCCGCAGGAATGGCGCTGCCCTCGGGCCGGAGCATTTCGGTCAGCCGGCTGGTGGAGGAGAGCAGACGCCCGAAGCCCAGGTTGGCGCATACGCCCTTCAGGGTGTGGGCTGCCCGGAAGGCATCCACGCGGCTGCCGGAGGACATCTGGGCGCACAGGGCGTCAAAGCTGCCGTCGGCAAGAAATTTTTCGATGAATTTTTCCACCAGGCGGACGCTGGGAAGCCGCATACTGACCTCCGCGAAGCTCCCGCCCAGCGTCTGGTAACACTGTTCAATGGTCATTTTGTTTTTCTCCGGTAAAAGGATTTGCCATAGCCTCCGGGGGAAGGGTCAACTTCCCGCATTTTATGACAGTTAATATGATTATACTCCTTTTTTCCGTTTTTTCAACCGGAGAACCGGCTGTCACAAGAAATGAACTGTCATTTTATGTGACAAAATGGGTTGCAATCCCGTAAAAAATCGGATATAGTGAGGGTGAGAGAACCGACGGAGAACGGGGAAGGGATAAATTGGTGTTTGAAAGGGTGCGTTGCAAATTACCTGTCATTGCGAACCAGTGCGCACACTGGTGTGGCAATCCCCCGGTTAGAGCGGAAATGTACCGAAAAGTTCCCGGGGAAGTGGGACCTGCTGCATTTTTTGGCGGTAAACGTTACCTGGTTCCATTCAACCGGGGGATTGCCACGACCAGTGTGCGCACTGGTCTCGCAATGACAGCGTTTCTTAGACAAACACCAATTTGCCGCGCTGATGGGTACAATTTATCTTCCTGCGTGGGCAGAACGACGATGAAGGAGGAATTCCGATGCAGTTTTCCGAGAAGCTGATTTTCCTGATGAACATCACCCAAACCAGCAACAAGGAGCTGGCCATGGAGCTGGGGGTGGACCGGTCCCTGATCAGCCTGCTGCGCAGCGGCAAGCGGGGGGCGCCCAAAAGTGTGAAGAAAATGGCCCGTTTTTTCGCCGAGCGCAGTACCGCGGATTATCAGCGCTATGCCCTGGCCGATATGCTGGGGATGCTGGCCCTGCGTTCCGCCCTGCCTGTGCAGGAGGTGGCGGACTGCCTGGAAAAGTGGCTGCTGGAGGACCGGGACATGGTTCGGGACGTGGAAGAGGGCCTTCGGGGGGTTCCGGAGATGCCCACCCTCCGGGAGATTCCCGCCCCCGTGGTGATTCCCGAGGGCCAGGCCGCCTTCTTCTTTGGCGAGGAGGGGAGACGGGAGGTCCTGTTGAGGATTATGGAGGAGCTCCGCCAGGCCCCGAAGCCCTGCACCCTGATGATGGTGGTGGACGACAACCTGGAATGGATGTTCTCCGACTACTCCCTCACCAAGCGGATTCAGGCGGAGATGCTGGAGCTGGCCCGGTCCGGGGTCAGCTTCTGCCAGATCGTGCCGCCTATGAATTATGTTAACCGATACACCGAATCCCTGCAGTTCTGGATGCCCATCTACGCCACAGGGAACATGATGGCCTACTATTATCCCCGGCTCCGGGGAAACCTGTACCGGCATTCCATCTACGTCCTTCCCGGGCGGTGCGCCCAGTTCAACGCCACCATCGCCTCCGTGGGCGTCAACGACCTGACCATGTTCACCCGGGAGAAGGTGCTGGTGGATGCCTTTGAACGCCAGTTCCGGGAGCATCTTGCCATGTGCCGTCCTGCGCTCACCGCTTATTCCAATTATATGGACGGCCTGGAAAAAACCCGCCAGTTTCTCACCGTCAGGACCAACACCGCGCAGATGATCAACACCCTGTCCATGAATTCCATGCCCCGGGAGCTGCTGGAGTCGTTTGCCGCCAGGGCTCAGGGGAATTGGGCGGCGATGCTGGGCTTCTTCCTGGATTCCAAGTCCGACTTTGAGGACCGGCTGGAGAAGGGCACCTGCATCGATATGTGCCGTCTGGCCCCGGTCCGGGAGGTCCTGGCCGGGGAGGTCAGCGTGGGGGCCTACCCCAACAGCCTCCGCTATACTCCCCGGGAATACATCCTCCATCTGGAGCACATCCTGCGGATGATGGAAAAATATGAGAACTATGTGTTCGTGCCCCTGCGGGACCGGACGCCCCTGGAGTACAATCTAATGGCTTCCGAAGAGGGCATCGCCATGATCATCCGCAACGTTCCGCCTCAGATTATGCTGGAGGTCCGCCGCCATGAGCTGGTCATGGCCTTCCGGGAGAATATGCTCCACAGAGCCGATACCCTGGGCTACGAAGGCATCCACCGGGAGCGCATCTGCATGGAGCTGCGCAGCCATATCCAGGAGCTGAAAAAGGCCATCCGCTGAGCGCCGGAAAGCCGCCGGCGCGTACCGGCTCATGGCGGCAAAGGGATAAATTGGTGTTTGTAGGGATGCGTCCCAAATTACCTGTCATTGCGAGACCAGTGCGCACACTGGTCGTGGCAATCCCCCTGTTGAAAGGAACCAGGTGACGATTACCACCAAAAATCGCAGCGAATCCCACTTTTTTGGAAATTTTCGGCACATTTTCCCTCTAAATCCGCCTGCAGCCGGGAAAGGGGAGGGCGCGGCGAAGAGGGGGGGTGTAAGTGGGAGAAATATCCATTGACAATCTTCAATTTGTTGTCTATAATATTGATAAACTTCGATGGGAGGTGCCCTGTGGACGAACGAAAGACGGCTTTGATTTTCAAAGCGTTTTGCGATGAAAACCGCATCCGCATCCTGAAGCTGCTTTGCGGCGGGGAAAAATGCGCCTGCAGGCTGCTGGAGGAGATGAGCATCAGCCAGCCCACCCTGTCCCACCATATGAAGATTCTGTGCGATGCCGGAATTGTCGTGGGGCGCAAGGAGGGGAAGTGGATGCACTACCGCATCTCCCCCCAGGGCATTCAGATTGCCAAAGACTATCTGACCGGGTTAACCGCCTCTGATCCTGCCTGTGAAAACAAGTCGTGCTGTGAATCCTGAACCCACGGTTCCGGCACGGCTGTAATAACCGATTAAACATCGATAAATTTCAATTTAACGATATAAGAGGAGCTGATTGCTGCATATGATAAAGTCAATATGGGACTTTTTTCAGAACGAAATCCTGGGGATGAAGTGGCTGCACGCTGTCATTGGCAGGGGGCTGTCCGCGCTGGGGCTGGACATGGCATCCCGTTGGGGCGGGAGCCTGCAATTCTTTCTCTACGATGTGGTCAAAATAACGGTGCTGCTCTGCTTCCTGATTTTTGGTATCTCCTACATCCAGAGCTTTTTCCCGCCGGAACGGAGCAAGCGAATTCTGGGTAGGTTCAGAGGGCTTTGGGCGAATATTATTGCCGCGCTGCTGGGCACCGTGACCCCCTTCTGCTCCTGCTCCTCCATTCCGCTGTTCATCGGCTTTACCGGTGCGGGGCTGCCCCTGGGCGTGACCTTCTCCTTTCTGATCTCCTCCCCCATGGTGGACCTGGGAAGTCTTGTGCTGCTCATGAGCATTTTCGGGGCGAGGGTGGCGGTGATTTATGTGATCCTGGGCCTGGTCGTCGCCGTTGCGGGCGGCACGCTGATCGAGAAGCTTCACATGGAAAACCAGGTGGAGGAATTCATCCGCAGGGCCAAGGGCGGCGTGGACATCGAGGCGCCGGATTTGACGGTGAAGGACCGGCTGATCTACGCGAAGGAGCAGGTGGCGGGAACCTTCAAAAAGGTATTTCCCTACATCCTCGTCGGCGTGGGCATCGGCGCGGTGATTCACAACTGGATTCCGGAAAGCTGGGTTCAGAATATCCTCGGCAGCAGCAATCCCTTTGGGGTGATTCTGGCTGTGCTGGTGGGCGTTCCCATGTACGCGGACATTTTCGGCACCATTCCCGTGGCGGAAGCGCTGCTGGCCAAGGGGGCCCAGCTGGGAACCATCCTCAGCTTTATGATGGCGGTCACCACCCTGAGCCTGCCGTCCGTCATCATGCTTCGCAAGGCAGTAAAGCCCAGGCTGCTGGGCCTGTTCATCGTGATCTGCATCCTTGGCATCGTGGTCGTGGGCTATTTCTTTAACGCGATTCAGTTTCTGCTTGTTTAATTGAAGGGAAGAAACATACTGAGCTACATGGAGTGCGGCTGCGCCTGCAGCGTATAAGCCAATCGCACAAACCGGATGCTGCCCGCGCTCCCTCAGCAAAGCGGCAAATTGGTGCTTGGCGCAATGACAGGTAATTTTGGAAGCATCCCTACAAACACCAATTTATCTTTCAGGCGAGTAATGCCGACAGGCATTCCAATCTGTTCATTATTTATTTAGGAGGAAAAAATCATGGCACTGTTCAATTTTGGAAAAAAGAAGGAAGAGAAATCCTGCTGCTGCGGCAGCACGGGCCCAAAGCCTGAGGAGAGCGCCTGCTGCTGCTCCGCGGCCAAGGCGGAAAAACCCGGTTCCTGCTGCGGCGCGCCTGTGGAGGGAATCTGCTGCGTCAAAGTTCTGGGCGCCGGCTGCAAGTCCTGCCACGAGCAGTATGAGAACGCGAAAGCGGCTGTGCAGGCGCTGGGGCTGAAGGTGGAGGTGGAGTACATCACCGACATGGAAAAGGTCATGGAATATGGGGTCATGTCCATGCCCGCCATCGTGGTCAATGATCAGGTCGTCTCCATGGGCAAGGTCCTGAAGGCCGCCGATGTGGAGAAGCTGCTGCGCGGGCTGGCGTGATTCCCATCCGGAAGCAGCAGACACGGCAGGATCCCCCGGCTGCGGGTGGCCGCCATATTTTTCAGAAAAACATTGCTTTTCCATCGACTTCCCACCCCCTTCCATGGTATAATACCTGCGATTATCCATGGGAGGGGGCTACCTCTGTGCCGGAACAAGTGGAAAAAACACCCTGCTGTATGGGTCTGCTGGCCCATGTGTGAGCGGATAGAGGAGAACCACATTTTAACAGCCCTGAGAAGTTTGAATTTCTCAGGGTTATTTTTTAAACTAACGGGCACCTCTAAAAACTACCCTTTTGGGTTTTGGACGGATCTTTTGCCGGAGCATGCGTTTTGAAAAGTCCGCAATACATCCAGTATTCCGAACTTTTCAAAACTTTTGTTGGAACAAAATCTCTCGCCCAAAACGCCAAAAAGTAGTTTTTAGAGGCCGCCTAACATGAA
>SFHI01000146.1 GCA_004555705.1 Clostridiales bacterium
CGGCTTTTCGGATATGCACATCTTCCCCTACTCCCGCCGCCCGGGCACCCCGGCGGACAAAATGCCGGAGCAGTGGGACAATGCCACCAAGTCCCGCCGTGCCCATGAGGCTCAAGCCGTGGCGGAGCGGATGCACCTGCGTTTTCTGGAGGAGAGTGTGGGCCAGACTCTGCCCGTACTGTTTGAAACCGAGGAGAACGGCTTCTGCACCGGCCACAGCGACACCTATGTGCTGGTGAAGGCGGAGGGCAGAAATCTGCGGGGAACTGTGAAAAATGTCAGGATAAGCGCCCTGGAGGGCGACAGGCTTGTAGGTCTTGTGATTTGACGAAAAAACCACAGAAGTGGTATAATTTTAATGCGGTAAATCGCCGCAAGTAAATGTTGAGGAGATGATCCTGTGTCAAGGGAAAAGGTATTCAATTTCTCCGCCGGTCCGTCTGTTATGCCGGTGAGCGTGCTGGAAAAGGCCCGCGATGAGCTGCTGGACTACCGCTCATGCGGCATGTCCGTCATGGAGATGAGCCACCGAAGTTCCCTGTTTCAGGACATCTTCGACAGCACCAAGGCCAAGCTGAAAGCGGCGCTGAACGTGCCGGACAGCCACGAGATTTTGTTTTTGCAGGGGGGAGCCACGCTCCAGTTTGCCGCCATCCCCATGAACCTGATGGAGGGGAGTACAGCGGACTATGCCGTTACTGGAAATTTCTCCGGCAAGGCGGCGAAGGAGGCGGAAAAATACGGTCGGGTGAATGTCGCTTTCGACAGTGCCGGAACCGGCCACGACCGCATCCCCACCCAGGCGGAACTGAAGCTCAGCGATGGGGCCAAATATTTCTACTACTGCGCCAACAACACGGTCTACGGCACCGAGTGGCAGTATGTGCCGGAGACGAAGGCACCGCTGGTCTGCGACATGTCCTCCGACATCCTCTCAAAGCCGGTGGACGTGGGCAAATTCGGCCTGATCTACGCCGGCGCACAAAAGAACATGGCCCCCGCGGGACTGACGGTGGTGATCCTGGACAAGAGCCTTGCCGGGCGGGAAGTACCCATCACCCCCTCGGTGATGAGTTATAAAACCCTCATCAAGGCCGATTCCATGCTGAACACCCCACCCTGCTGGTGTATCTACATGCTGGGGCTGACCCTGGACTGGCTGGAGAGCCAGGGGGGCGTCTGTGGCATGGAGCAGATCAAGCGGGAGCGGGCCGGGAGAGTGTATGCCTATCTGGACGAGAGCCGCCTGTTCAAGGCCCATGCCAGAGCCGATTCCCGCAGCGATATGAACGTGACCTTCCGCACCGGCGATGCGGAGCTGGACGCGGAATTCGTCAAGGGGGCCGCCGCCAGAGGGCTTTTGAATCTGAAGGGCCACAAGGTGGCCGGCGGCATGAGAGCCTCCCTGTATAACGCCATGCCTATGGAGGGCGTGACGGCACTGATCAATTATATGAAGGAGTTTGAGGTAAAGCATCATGTTTAAGATAAAGACCATGAACAAGATTTCGCCCTTGGGCATTGAAGTACTGACAAAAAAGGGCTGCACGGTGGGGCCGGATACGGAGAACCCTGACGCTATGCTGATCCGCAGCGCGGAGCTCCACGGCGTTGAATTGAATCCGGAGCTTCTGGCTATTGCCAGAGCGGGAGCGGGCTATAACAACATCCCCATTGAGGACTGCGCGGAAAAGGGCATTGTGGTATTCAACAGCCCCGGCGCCAACGCGGAGGCGGTGAAGGAGCTGGAGCTGTGCTCCCTGGTGATGGCCTCCCGGGATGTGCTGGGCAGCATTGCCTGGGTGAAAAGCATAGCCGGCCGGGGCGGGGAGATCCCTGAACTGGTGGAAAAGGGCAAGAACAACTTTGCCGGTCCGGAGCTTCTGGGCAAGACTCTGGGCGTGGTGGGCCTGGGAGCCACCGGCGCTCTGGTGGCCAATATTGCGGTGGAGCTGGGCATGGAGGTCTACGGCTACGACCCCTTTATGTCCGTGGACGCCGCCTGGAAGCTGTCCAGAGAGGCCATCCATGCCGAATCCGTGGACGAGATTTACGAGCACGCGGATTATATCAGCATCAATGTACCCCATACGGAGAAGACCCACTATATGTTCAACGCCCAGGCCTTTGCCAAAATGAAAAAGGGTGTGCGCATCATCAACGAGTCCCGGGCTGAGGTGGTAAACGATGAGGACATGACCCAGGCGCTGATTTCCGGTCAGGTGGGCAAATATGTCACCGATTTTCCCAATGAGACCATTCTCAAG
>SFHI01000147.1 GCA_004555705.1 Clostridiales bacterium
CGTCCAAAAAAAGGAGGCCCCCTACTGCAGCAGCGTGGAGTATGAGAGCTTCCACAGCGGGGAGATTCTCTCCCTGGTGCTGAAATGCGCCTATTTTTATGACGGCTTTGAAGGATACACCGTTTACAGCTATGATGCGGCAAAGGGTGTGCGCCTGACCAATGAAGACATTCTCAAGATGCAGAACATAACAGAGGCGGACTACCTGACTGCCCTGCGCCGCGCGGCGGCGAAGGACTTTGACGATGCCTACCACGCTGGCTGGGGGGACATGGAAGATATCTATTCCGGCGGCTATCAGGAGCTGCGGAGCTGGACGCTCTCGGAGCAGAACCTGAACATGGACCTGCCCCTCTATATGGATGATGGCACTGTCCATGTCATTGCCCCTATCGGTAGCATTGCGGGGGCGGGTTATCTGAGCCGGGACTTGGCCCTGGAGCTGGAGGAGGATACCTCTGGTGTGGAAACCGCCCAGCTGGGGGACTATCTGACAGTGAAGCGGCAGGGCAATGCCGTGACACTCCGGGTACGGCAGACACCGCAGCTGGAGGCCCTGCTGGGGGAAGACGGCCTCATCCACACAGATGCCGCGCTCTATGACAAGGATTTGACCGTAAACGGGCTGTACGGCAGCTATACCAAAATCTTCTGCGGCGAGATTGGGGAGGCGGACGAACCCTTTGTGTTCCTGCTGACTGAGGAAGGGCGAGTGGAGTGCATTGATGTCCTGTCCTGCCTGCTGTGCGGAACCATCTGCGGCGGCGGGCCCCTTTTAGGCGCAGCAGACGTGAAGGACCTCGTTCAGTCCTCCGCGGACGGGCTCCCCGACGTCTGGGCCGTTACCAAAAGCGGAGAGAAGGTGGGCCTGTGGGATACCGCTTCCTTCCAGCGGTACACGATACCGGCAAGCCTGCAAAACAGCGCGTGGTGGAACGACGAGACCGGCGGCTCCCTGACTGTGTCGGAGGGGAACGGCGACAACTTCAATTATTGCGTCTTCCGGGAGACCGGCAGCGTCAGTGTGGAGATTCACGGGACCCTCAACTATCTCGGCATGACGGAGAAGGGCATGGTGTACGCCTACCGGCTGTGGGGGGCATTCAGCAACGGCCCCGGCCTGACCGGAGTGGCCGCCTTTGATCAGCGATCCCAATTTAGCGGGAACGACTATGAAAGCACACTGACCGTCACGGAGCTGGGCGGTACGCCTCTTCTTGGAGAGCAGACAGGCGATACGACGATCCTGATGTCCAGCTTTGGTTGAGAGAACGAAAAAATAGGAGTATGCCATGAGAAGATGGATCGCGCTTTGCGCTTCCCTCCTGCTGCTGGCCGCGTTGACGGCCTGCGCCCAAACAGATACGAAGCAGGACCCCGAAACCGATTCCCCGCCTCAAAAAGAGGTAGTGGAATCCCATGGGTCGGACGATACGGTCACTGTATCCACCGCTGCCGAGCTGATCCGGGTCATTGCCCCGGACGCCCATATCATTCTGAAATCCGGCGACTACAACTTCTCCGCTCTGACGGAGGAGAAAATTGGAGAGTGCGGCGGATATGTAAGCCCGGACAGCCTGGCACATGGAGAAATCACGATCTATAACGCCCCCGGCCTCACCTTGGAGGCGGAGGAAAGCGGGGCTGTGCGCCTAATCACCGAGAACGGGTATGCGGATGTGGTGACCCTGGTCCACTGCGACGGGGCCGTCCTGAAGGGCCTGGTCATCGGCCATGAGATCGAGCGGGGCGAGTGCGACGCCGACGTCCTCCGGATCGACACCTGCGAGGATGTGCGCGTGGAGGAGTGCGGCCTGTTTGGCTGCGGCGCCGACGGCATCTGGGCGGAGAAGGCCGACCGCCTCACCGTCACTAAGACGGACATCTACGAGTGTACCAGCAGCATCTTCAGCCTGGTCGATACCGGAGAGGCGGTCTTTGACAGCTGCCGGTTTTACGACAATGACGGGATGTTCTTCCTGTGGGGGGAGACGGAGGTTCTGGTCAGGGACACGGAGATCTTCCAAAATCGGAATCCCCTGCTGGAGGGCTACCCGGAGGACGTCCGCATCACCTTCCGGGACTGTACCTTCCGGGACAACCCCGATATGGGTGCTCCCGAGGACTGGTCCTGCGTTTCCTTTGAAAACTGCGAGCTTCCCGCCGCCCCCGCCCCGGTCTCTGCGGAAACGGCCTATGAAGGATTGATCCAGCGGTACCGCCAGATCGTGGTGGACCCGGACGGCTCCTCCGCCGAGACCG
>SFHI01000037.1 GCA_004555705.1 Clostridiales bacterium
GTCCGCAGACTGGTGTGGCAATCCCCCGGTTAGAGGGGAAATGTATCGAAAAGCACCCGCAAAAATGGGGATTGTTTCGGCTTTTGGGGGTAATCGTTACCTGGCTCTTTTCAACGGGGGGATTGCCACGCCAGTGTGCGCACTGGCTCGCAATGACAGCATTTATTAGACAAACACCAATTTATCGGTTTGCTGAGTCAAGCTGACGTCAGATGTTCCGATTATAGCACAATCAAAAGATAAAGGGAAGCGGAAGCCGGGAAAAGATTTGCTAGCTCTTGGGTTCCGGCTTCGGAGCTCCGGGGGTGCGCTCTTTGTGGGTGCCGCGGATGACCGTGATCCCCGCCTCCTCCAGCATTTCGCAGATTTCCGTGATCCGGGGGCACTCGGTACCGTTTCTTGTCATGCGGCAGACGCCCACATGGACGGCGGAGACCTCTTCTTTTTTCAAACGGCTGATTTTTTCCTGGATGCCCTTATCCTCCCGGGGGCGCAGCGGCTGCTGGGCTTCACAGCCGTTGCAGGTCATGAGAGCCGCCAGTTGGGTATCCGGGCCATAGCCGGAGAAAAAGCCCGTCCTCTCGTTATACGCTTTCAGGCAGCTGGCCCTGGCGCAGACCATGTTGGACCCAAGACAGGTCAGTGTGGCGATTTTTTTCATGGTTCTTCCTTCCTTTCCGGTTTCCCTACCGCTCCGAAACCACGCCCTCCGAAATTGTGTAGATGCGGTGGGAAAATGCCTCACAGAGGGCTTCGTTGTGGGTAATAAACAGATAGGCCGTATGGCGGGTCTGCTGAACCCGGCGCAGAATCTGAATGACCTGGGCCTGGGAAATCACATCCAGCATACTGGTGGGCTCGTCCAGCACGATCATCCTGGGCTCCATGACCAGAATCCTGGCCAGGGCGGCCCGCTGAAGCTCGCCGCCGCTGAGCTCCCCGGGAAAGCGGTCCAGGTGCTCCGCGTAGAGTCCGAACTGCCGGATGTCCTCGATCAGCACCTCCCGGTCCACCCTTCGCTTCATCAGCCGGTAAGGCTCAATCATGCTGCTGTACAGGGTGAGCCTGGGATTAAAGGACACCTCGGGATGCTGGTACAGAATCTGAATCTCCCGTCTCTCGGCCCCACGGTAGGGGTATTTCAGCGGCTGCCCCCGGTAGAGGATTTCTCCCCGGTCCGGCGGGAACTGGCCCACCAGCATCTGCCCGATGGTGCTTTTCCCGCTGCCGCTGCTGCCCAGGAGGCCCACGGTCTGCCCTTCCTCCAACCGGAGGCTGGCATCCTTCACCGCCTCCACCCGGATGCCCCGGCTGTTTTTGTAGGTCTTTTGAATGTGTTTGGCTTCAATCAGCATATTTCCAGCACCTCACCTTGTGACCGTTCCGGTCCAGCATCGGGGGGACTGCCTCTTCGCACCGGGGGGTTTTATAGGGGCAGCGGTCGGAGAACCGGCATCCCCGGGAGGCGTACACATCGTGGGGCGGGGCAAACCCCACGCTGCATTCCAGACCGTTTTCCGGCATTGCCCGCAGAATCGCCTGGGAGTAGGGGTGAAGGGGATTGGCGAAAAACTCCCCGTTGGGGGCGATTTCCAGCTGCTGGGCCGCGTACATGACCACGATCTGCTGGCCCACCGCCTGGGCAAAATGGATGTCGTGGGTGACGCACAGCAGGGTTTCCTCCCGCAGCTCCCGGAAGCACTCCACAACCCGCTGAATCCGGTCGCTGTCAAGTCCCTTCGTGGGCTCGTCCGCCAGAATCACCCGGGACCCCGCCGCCACGCCCATGGCGATCATGGCCCGCTGGCGCATTCCGCCGCTGAGCATATGGGGGTAGGCCTTTATCCAGGCTTCCTCCCGGCCCAGGCGGAAGCGCCGGAGCAGCTGGATGCTTGCCTCCACCGCCTTCTTTTTCGGGTATCCCCGGTGCTCCATCAGAGGCTCGCCCACCTGCAGGCCGATTTTCAGCAGGGGATTCAGGCCGTTTCCGCCGCCCTGGGGGATGTAGGAGATCCGGTCACCCCGAATCTTCTCTAGCTCGCTTTCCTTCAGACGGAACAGGTCCACGCCACCCAGGAGCACGCTCCCCGTGATTTGGGCGGTGGCGGGCAGCAGCCGCAGAAGGGAAAGCAGCAGCACGCTTTTTCCGCTGCCGGATTCGCCGATCAGCACGGTTTTGGACCGGGGCGCCAGCGTCAGGGAGAAATCCTCCACCGCGCCCACGGCGCCGGCGCTGCTGAAATGTACATTCACATCTTTGATTTCCAGCATCGTTTCCACCCCCTAAGCCTGAATCAGCTGGCTTCTTGTGCGGCCGTGATAGGTGATGAGCATAAAGCCCAGCATACACAGGCTGATGCACAGAATCGGCGGCAGATACCACCACCACTGGTTGTTGAGGACGCTGCTGCGGAAGAAGGCGAAGTGGAGAATGTTTCCCCAGCTCTTGCGGGTGAAGGAGCCCAGACCCAGAAAGCTCAGGCTGCTTTCGGTCATCATGGCCCCGCCCACGGACATGGCGCACCGGGTCAGCACGATGTCCGTGATGTTGGGGAGGATGTGCTTGAACATGATCAGAATGTCCGGCGCGCCCAGCATTTTCTCAATTTTGATGTAGGGAAGCTCCCGAATCTGCAGTACCTTCGAGCGGACCACCCGGGCTGTGGAGGCCCAGGAGGTGATGCAGATGGCGACCACCATTCCCAGCATTCCGGTTTTCAGGAACCCCACCAGCAAAATGGTCAGCGGCAGGCTGGGAATCGTCATGGCCAGATTGGTGAGCACGGTGAACACCTTGTCCACGGCGCCCTTATAGTACCCCGATACGATCCCGATGACGGAGCCCACCACCGTTACCACGGCGGCGGAAAGGATGCCCACGGAGAGGGACACCCGGGCCCCGTAAACCAGCTCCGAAAAAATGTCCTGGCCGATGTCGTTGGTTCCCAGCAGGTGCTGGGCCGACGGCTTCAGATAGGGCGCGCCCAGCAGTTCCTCCGGGTCGTAGGGCGCCAGAACCGGGGCGAAAACGGCCATCAATCCGAAGAAAAGGAGGATCAGCACTCCAACCAGGCAGGTTTTGTTCTGCCGGAGCTCACGCAGTATTTTTTTCATGGCTAAAACTCCTCAATTCTCGGATCGAAAACAACGTACAGGACGTCCGCCGCGATGCTCGAGAGCACCATGCAGACCGCCGTGATCAGAAAGCACAGCTGCATCATGGGAAAATCGCTGGAGGAGATGGAGGAATTCATCATATCGCCCATGCCCACCCAGGTGAATACCACCTCCACCATGATGGAGCCGGACACAATATGCCCGAACTGCATACACAGCACGGTGATATACGGGAGAAAACAGTTTTTCAGCACGTGCCTTCGGAGAATCCGGCTGCGCTTCACGCCCTTGGCCTTGGCGGTCAGAATGTACTCCTCGCTTTTGATCTGGGTTACATAACTCTTCATGTGGATGAAGTTTCCGCAGGACCGGGACAGAACCATCACAAGAAGCGGCAGCGCCATGTGCCACAGCACGTCCCTGGCCTTTGCCCAGCCGGTAAGGCCGCCCGAGGTCATGCCCGAGATGGGAAACCATCGGAGCCGGTAGGCGAAGATGGCCAGCACGAGGATGGCCACGCAGTTGGTGGGGATGGTGTTCATCACCAGCGCGACGGGGGTCATGACCCGGTCCAGGGCTCCGCCGGAATTCCAGCCCGCCGCGATGCCCAGCCACCCGCCGATGAGCGCCGAGAGAATGGTGGCGGGGACGGCCAGCAGCAGGGTCCATTTCAGCCGGTACAGCACCACATCCAGCACCGGCTGGTTCTTCACATAGGAATAGCCGAAGTCCAGGGTCAGGATGCTTTTGAGGTATTTGAAGTACCGCTGGGGGAGGCTGTCGTTGAGGCCGTATTTTTCCGCGATTTCCGTCAGCAGCTCGGGGTTGGAATTTTTCACCTTGTAATATTCCTCATCCCCCATAATGTTCACCAGGGGGTCGCCGGGCATGGAGTTGACCAGGAAAAAGCTGATGGTGATGATCAGAAAGATGGTCCCGATGGAAATCAGAACCCGGTTGATTAGAATCCTTTTCTTCATAGCGTCTTTTCCGCCTGACGGCGCTGTTACTTTGTTACGGTCCGGTACCAGGTCTTGTTGTTGATGACGCCCCAGCCGGGATAGTTGATCCAGCCCTCATACCGGTCCGTGCGGTAGGGGAAGGAGGAGGTGCCGAAAGCGAAGCTGATGGCGGGCAGCTGCTCGGAGATGATACGCTGCAGCTCCCGCATGGCGGCTTTGTAGTCGTCAAAGTTGTTGACCGCTTTGACGGCATGGTAGGCGTCCAGGTATTCCTGGTCCTGCCAGGTGCCCCACCAGCCGGTTTCGGTGTAGTTGACGATGTACATGGGCGCGCCGATGTAGGAGGCGATGCCGGAGGTGCAGTAGCCCAGATAGAGCTGATAGGTGCCGCCGTTTTCGGCTCTGGCGCTCCAGGCCTCCCGGCTGGTCATGGATTCCTCGTCAAGAGTGGTCTTGATCCCCACCTTCGCCAGGTTGTCGGCAAGAATGGCGGCCAGTCTGGCAAGCAGCTCCTGCCGGGAGGTGTTGTACTGGGGGGTGATCAGCACGTCCATGGCATTGCCCTGGGGGTCCTCCCGGAAGCCGTCGCCGTCCACGTCCAGATATCCGGCGGTGTCCAGGATTTCCTTTGCCCTCTCGGGGTTGTAGGTCAGCTCGCCCAGGGAGCCGTCATAGCCCATGTTGGGGGAGGCAATCACGCCCCGGGTGGGGGTGTAATAGTAGTCGCCGTAGAGGGTGGCGCCAAAAACGTCGTAGTTCATGGCATAGGAAACCGCCTGCCGGAACGCCAGGTCATTGGAGGGAGCTTCGTTGTAGCCGAACATCAGCATATAGTTGCCGGGGTCGGGGCTGATGCCCAGGTCCAGGTTCGCGTCATCTTCGATGGTGGGGAACAGAGTGGAGGCGATGGGGCCGCTGTAGTTGTAGATGGCGTCAATCTCGTCATTCTTCAGGGCCATGACCAGAGCCTCCGCGCTGGCGTAGGTTTTCACGGAGACCTTGTCCACCGTCAGCTCGCCCTTCCAATAGCTGTCCACTGCCTCATAATAGGAAATCTGGGCGTCCTGGTCCACGGAGACAAAGCGGTAGGGGCCGCAGCCGATGGTGGCATCCGCGCCGGTGTATTCGGAGGGCTTCTCCACATTCTCCCAGATGTGCTTGGGATAGATTTTGGCCCAGGTGGTCTGGCCGTTCACAAAGGCAAAGGCGGAGGTTTTTTCATTGAAGGTGACGTGGATGGTACGGTCGCCCTCACGCCGGATTTCCGTGATGTTGGCCAGGCTGCTGGAAAGCAGCACGTCCCGGCCGTATTCAAAGGTGAACTGGATGTCATCAAGGGTGACGGGGACGCCGTCGTGCCAGTAGAGATTCTCGGGAATGGTGATGCTGATGGTGCGGTCATCGTCGCTGATGGCGTAGCTCTCAATGGCACCGGGCTGAACATCCCCGTTCTCGTCCCGTTCCCAGAACAGGCCGGCGCAGAAGGAGTTGTAATTCATCAGGCCGAAGGCGCCGCCCTGGGTGGTCATGTTGAAGGTGTCGTTTGCCCTGGTCAGGCCCACCCGGAGCAGCTCCACATGGTGATTTCCTTCCGCCTCCGTCTCCTGGGGCTGGGCCGCTGCCGGAGCGGTGGCCGGGGCCGTGGTTTCCCCGCCGGTTTGGCCGGAGCAGCCTGACAGACAGCCCAGCGCCATCATCAGCGCCAAAAGCAGTGCGAGAAGCGTTTTCAAGTGTTTCATGTTATTGACCTCCTGTAAAAAAATAAAGGCTGCAGCAGTCAGAGAGGGGTTTCTCTGATTGCTACAGCCGTTTTTATGTAACAACGTGTCCGCAGGTTTCCCAATACCGCCCCGGTTCGGACGGACCAATCCTGATGGCGCACACCAAAGGTTCCGCGGCGCTCCCGCACCCCGGAATTGGGAAAAGCTGTCAGGCCAAAATCCTCCGCAAAACCGATTCAAAGAACGTTTTGGGGAACGAACATTCCTCTGACGGTACTTCGCCGGCAGAGGTGACAGAAATCTACAGCAGGTCTTCTGACTCGTGCTTTCCGAAGTGTTTCCTTCCGCGAGGATTTCCCGGCCTTCTCAGGATTTCTCCCAATGACCGACTTTCGTCCGAGGGGTTCCTCTCAGCACATACAGCGGCGGTACCGTCCATGATTCTCACATGGTTCACTATTCTCCCGCAGTGACGGTCCATCAAAGCGGGCACTGTAAATTTTATTATTCAGTTAGGGGGGAAAGGTTTCTCTATCCCCGTCTTTTCCTATTCTACCCAGGGTTCTCCCATTTGTCAATACGGGTCTTTGCGTGATATTTTCCCTCCTCCGTTTCCCGGAGGCTCCCCACGTTTTGCCCCCGCCGCGGTCAAACGGCGGGGGCCAGGGGTCAGGCGAACTGGCTGGCATAGAGCTGGTAATAGAAGCCCTTTTGCTGCATCAGGGTTTCGTGGGTGCCCTGCTCGATCACGTCTCCGTGGTTCACCACCAGAATCTTGTCGGCGTTCTGGATGGTGGAAAGCCGGTGGGCGATGACGAAGGAGGTCTTGCCGCGCATCAGGTTGCGCATGGCCTTCTGCACCTGGCGCTCGGTATTGGTGTCCACGTTGCTGGTGGCCTCGTCCAGAATCAGCATATCCGTATTGTACAGCATGGCCCGGGCGATGGTCAGCAGCTGCTTCTGGTCCTTGGAGATGTTGCCGCCGTCCTCGCTGATCACCGTGTCGTAGCCGTCCGGCAGGCGCATGATGTAGTTGTGGATGCAGGCCGCCTTGGCCGCGGCGATGACCTCCTCCCGGGTGGCCCCTTCTTTTCCGTAGGCGATGTTTTCGAAGATGGTGCCCTGGAACAGCCAGGTGTCCTGCAGCACCATGGCATAGTTCCGGCGGAGGGAGGCCATGGTGTATTCCCGGTTCTCCCTGCCGTCCACCCGGATGCAGCCGCTGTCCGGGTCATAGAACCGCATAAGCAGGTTGATGATGGTGGTTTTTCCCGCGCCGGTGGGCCCCACGATGGCCACGGTCTGGCCAGGCTCGGCCTTCATGTTCAGCTCGTGCAGGATGGTCTTTCCCGGCACATAGCCGAAGCTCACATTCTCGGCCTCCACCTGGCCCCGGCAGCCCGACAGCTCCACGGCCCCGTAGATGTCCTTGGCCTCCTCCGGCTCGTCCAGCAGATGGAACACCCGCTCCGAAGCCGCCAGGGCGCTGAAGATTTCATTGATGATGTTGGCAATTTCGTTGATGGGGCCGTTGAATTTCCGGCAGTACAGCACGAAGCTGGAAATCTGCCCCAGATTGACGGTTCCCCTCAGGTACAGCATAGCGCCCCCCAGACCGATGGCGGAAAGGCCGATGTTGTTGATGAACCCGATGGTGGGCCCCGTGATCATGCCCAGACCGTCGGCGTTCCGGTAGGCCTCCGCAGCGCCCCGGTTGATGGCGCTGAAGCTTTCGCACACATCGTCCTCCCGGGCGTAGGCCAGGATGGTTTTCTGCCCGGTGAACATCTCCTCCGTGAAGCCGTTCATCTTGCCGTAGGCCGCGCTGCGCTTGGAATACAGGGGCCGGGTTTTCCGGCTCATGTAGCGGGTAAAAAACAGCGCCAGGGGCAATGTGAACACCATGCACGCCACCAGCGGGATGGAAACCGTGCACATCATGATGAAGCTGCCCACCACTGTCACCAGGCTGGTCAGGATGGAAACCAGGTCCGTGGACAGGCTGGTGCACACCACATCAATATCATAGCTGACCCGGCTCATAATGTCTCCGGCCTGGTTCCGGTCAAAATATCCCACGGGCAGGGCCATGAGCTTGTTGAACACATCCCTGCGCATATTCTCCGCCACCCGGCGGCTGACCCGGGTCATGCCGAAATTGACGAAGAAATTCACAATGTTGCTGCCCACATAGGCCACCAGCATCAGAAGCGCGTAGTGCCTGACAAGGGCTATGTCCACATTTCCCCGGCCCGCGCTGGCCGCGTTGATGGCCTTTCCGGAAAAATTCGGACCCAAAAGGTTTCCGATATTGCTGATAAAAGAGCAGATCAGCAGGAGCAGCACCAGATAGCGGAATTGGGCCAGATATCCCACGATCCGCCGCAGTGCGCCTTTCGCGTTTTTGGGGCGCTGCTTAACGCCGCCCCGGTCTCCAGGACCCGGCATTGTAGTTCCCTCCTTCAGACCATGGCGCCCATCTGCGCCTGGTAGATTTCCCGATAGGCAGGGCAGCTTTCCAGGAGTTCCCGGTGGCTGCCGTAGCCAATGCACTTTCCGTTGTCCATCACCAGAATATGGGTCAGCCCCATGACGCTGCTGACACGCTGGGCGATGAGGATCAGCGTGGAGTCCCCATGGTTTAGCTGGATGGCCCCCCGCATGGCGGCGTCGGTTTTGTAGTCCAGGGCGCTGGAGCTGTCGTCCAGAACCAGAATTTCCGGATTCGCCGCCAGGGCCCGCGCCACCAGAATCCGCTGCTTCTGACCGCCGGACAGGTTGGCGCCCCGGATGTCCGCGGAATAGTCCAGTCCCTGCTCCAGGGAGCGGATGAACTCCCCGGCCATGGCATCCTCCGCCGCTTTGGTCTCCGCTTCCGCAGCCAGCTCCCGGCCGAAGCGGATGTTTTCCCGCAGGGTGTCCTGGAAAATCATGTCATTCTGGAAGGCCACACCGAACTTCCTGTGCAGCTCGTCCTTGGGGTAGGTCCGCACATCCCGCCCGCATACAAAGACGGCGCCGGAATCCGCGTCGTAGAAATTCATCAGAAGATTGATGATGGTGGTTTTTCCGCAGCCGGTGGGGCCGATGATGCCCAGACTTTCGCCCTTGCGGACGGCGAAGCTGATGTCGTCCAGGGCCTTCTCCCGGGCGGTGCCTGCCAGACCGGTACGGCCGTAGTTGAAGCAGACGTGCTCGAACCGCAGGAATTCGTCACCCTGGGGCTTCGGCGCGGCATCCAGGGAAAGCACCTTCTGATCCGTGTCCATGGCCAGTACCTCCTGAATCCGGTCGGCGCTGGCGCTGGCCTTGCTCAGGGAGAGGAAAATCCGGTTCAGACCCATGACGCCCTGGGTGATCATGTTGAAGTAGGTAAGGAACGCCAGTATCACACCGGGCTCCGACAGCCCCTCATTGACCCGGCTGGCGCCGATGAGCACCACCAGCGTCAGACCGATGTTCAGGCAGGTCTGCATGAAGGGACCGGGAATTGCCATCACCGTTCCCGCGGCAATATCGCACTGGGCCATCTCGTGGTTGGCGGCGGCGAACCGCCTTTTCTCGTATTCCGTCTTGCTCAGGGCCTTGACCACCCGGATGCCGGTGATGTTCTCCCGCATGATCCGCACCACGCTGTCCAGCTTTTTCTGCACGGTCTGGAACATGGGGATGCCCCGGTAGGAGACGAAGATCGTCACCGCAATGAGCAGGGGCAGCATGACGATCAGAATGAGGGACAGCCGCAGGTCCATGAGCATGGTCATGAGCAGACCGCCCAGCAGCATCATCGGGGCCCGGACGCAGAGACTCTGCAGCTGCTGAACGGCGGACTGCACATTGTAGCTGTCGCTGGTCATACGGCTGATCAGGCTGGGCAGACCCACCGTATCGAACTGGTCTCCCGTGAGGTTGATGGTTTTCTGAAACAGCTTCTGACGAATGTCATAGCTGATCCGGTGGGCGTTCTGGATGGCCCAGCGGTTGGCATAAATGCTGAACAGCCAGGCGCAGACCGCCGCGGCGAACATCAGGCTGCCCCACAGGAAAACCTGGGACAGAATTCCGGCCGGAACCACCGTGTCGATGATGTGCTCCAGAATATAGGGCAGCGTCAGCTCGCTGATGGTGCCCAGCAGCTTCAGGAAGATGGCCAGAATCACGCCGGAAAGGTATTTGCGCATATTTTCAAACAGGAATTTCATTGCTTTGTGCCTCCCTGGTCACTGATGAGGCCGATGGCGTTGCGGTAAAGAAGCTCCGACAGCCGGGTAAGCTCCTGCTGGTCCGCTTCGGACAGTCCCAGCAGAAGCGCCGCCGTAAAGGTTTCGTAGGACGCGTGGATTCTGGGGTAAATTGCCAGCGCCGCCTGGGTGGGGAAAATGCAGCGGGCCCGCCCGTCCTCCGGGGAAACCTGCCTGTCCACATAGCCCAGCTTCTCCAGCTTGACCAGGTGGTGGGCCACCGTGGTCTTGTCCAGGCAGAGCGCCTCCGCGTATCCGTCCTGGCTTTTCCCGGGATGCCGGCAGACGCAGCTGATCAGCAGCTGCTGTACCGGTGTGGTGTCCGTGTCCCGCAGCTGCTGCCTTCGAAAGGTCTGGAAACATCTTTCAATCCGCAAAATATTGTTCAGTGCCTTATTACGCATGTTCGTCCCTCCTTGTTGTGTATAGAATAGCACAACTTAGTTGTAAATTGCAACTATTTTTCGACGCCTTTTCCACCAACCTGATTCCCGGTAAACCGGGAGGCATTTCCGGTAACCTCCCAGGGGAACTTTTATTGAATCAAAGGAAACGGTAATGCGATAAATTGTTGTTTACAGCAATATCACCGTAGGGGCGGATATTATCCGCCCGAAACGTTCCGTATTTTGAGCATTTCCGTTAAAACGGATTGCTTTTGTAGACGAAAGGTCACGGGCGGATAATATCCGCCCCTACGATAACGAATCGCTAAACAACAATTTTCCTGGCTGCTGTGTTCTGTCGGCGAAATAGCGGGAGAAAAAATGGAATTCTGTCTTGCGCGGCGGTGTGTGGGACTGCTATAATGAAAAAAACATCTGAGGAGCTGTGCGGATGGAAGAATTACGCCTGGAGCAGTTCTGGTTTACACTGCTGCATCATCATGAAACCCGGGAGCTGTGGCACCCGGAGTTGGAGGTGGTTTTCCTCCTGCAGGGAACAGGACGGGTTTATTTCCCGGACCTGGACACTGCCTACACCCTCCGGGAAAGGGATATTTTCGCGGTAAACAGCTTTGAAATACAGGATTTCGAATTGGATGAGAATTCCGCCGCTCTGTCCTTTTCCATCACGCTGGGATTCATCGGGGATGTTGCGCCCGAATTGCTGAAATACAAGGTCAACTGCCGCTCTTTCCTGTACACGGAGGAGAGGCAGTCGACCTTTGACGTGCTGCGGCGGGACCTGGCCCGGGCTTTTCAGACGCTGAATTAAAAGGAGCGTTCCGGTGCCGCCTATTCCAAGAGCAGCGCTGCAGCCATTGTGGAGGACCTGAGCCGCTGCTTCCTGGATGACAGCCAGCCGGTGGAGAGCGGCCGGGTTCAGGAGACGCTGAAAAATGTCACCCAATACATCCAGACCCATTACCGGGAGCGGATCACCCTGGAGGAGCTGGCGAAGCAAACGTTCCTGAGCAAGACCTATCTCTCCCGGTGTTTTTCCCGCTATCTGGGCGTTTCCTTTACCGGCTATGTGGAATTGCTGCGTCTTTCTAATGCTGTCCGCCTGCTGGCGGGGCAGGGGACCCTGGCGCAGATCGCGGAGGAAAGCGGCTTCCCCAATGTCAACGCCATGATTCAGGCGTTCAAACGGTACCGGGGGGTCACCCCCGGCGAATACAGGCGCGGCCTGATCCCCGGCGGGAAAGCCGATTCCCGCGGGGAGTTGCCGGAAGAGGGCAGCGGCGTGTTCGGCACGCTGCTCGGCTATGCCTCAGCCGGTGCTGCGGAGCTTCCGGTGACGGAACAGGTTCGGGAATGACGGTGGACGCCGCCGGGAAAAAGGAGCCCCATATGCCCCTGATTGTGGAGGAATGGAGCAACAATATCTGGCAGCGGGACCTGTGCAACGATACCTGCTACAAATCCGCCTACCTTTTTAAAAACATTCTGGAAAACAACCAGGCCTTAAGCGCCATGGGCTACTTTGCCCTCAATGACCGTCTGGATGAGGTGCCGCCCTCCGCGGAGACCTTCCACGGCGGCTTCGGGCTGTTTACCCGGGACGACATTCCCCAAAGCGCCTGTCTGGCCCTGGAGCTGCTGGCCCGGATGGGGGACAGATTACTGCAGCAGGGTGAGGGATACCTGGTGTCCCAGCGTGGGGAGGAGCTTCAGATATTCCTGTATCACTACAGCCACTACGACCTTCTGTACCGCTACCGCCATGTGGCGAACATGACCAGAACCAACCGGGATCAGGTGTTTGTGCACCGGGAGTCCAGGGCATATTACATCCGGCTCAAGAACCTGAGGGAGGGCTCGTATCAGGTCTGCCGTTACGGCATTACCCGGTCCGGAGGCAGCAGCTATGATGAATGGGTGCGCTTCGGCGCCCCCAGCCCCCTGAACCGGGAGGAGCGGGAGCGGCTTTGCCGGCTGGCCTGTCCCCAGTACCGCAGGGAACGGATGCAGACGGCAGGCGGAGAACTGCACCTCCGGATCAGCCTGGAACCCCAGGATGTTTGCCTGATCCGGATCAGAAATACATAAAATGCTTAACGGCCCGATTCGGCAAACCGATAAATTGTTGTTTACAGTTTTCAAACACCTTACGTTGCTACCGTAGTAGATAGTCCCTCATAAAACTTTACTTTATTGAACATTTATGGTATACTAAAAGAAAAGGCAAAGGAGTGTACCAAAAATGTTAAATAAAG
>SFHI01000148.1 GCA_004555705.1 Clostridiales bacterium
ATTCCTACCGCTGCGGAAAATTTCAGGTTTCGCCATTCCTCATCCGCCCCTTCGGGGCACCTTCCCCCCGGGGGAAGGTATTGCTTTCCGTCAGCCCTATAAACACCAATTTGCCAAGCTTCCGGTTTGGTTTTCATTGCGTTCTTTGCTTTTTCGTGGTACAATTTTTCCTATCTTCTTTTGGAGGCGGACTATGAACACCCTGATGCACGTTTGCTGCGCGCCCTGTGCCAACCGGCCTATGGAGATTCTGCGTACCGACGGGTTCGACCTGACCCTATACTGGTACAATCCCAACATCCACCCCTTCACCGAGTACCGTGCCCGGCGGAACTGTCTCATAGAGTACGCAAACGAGGTGGGGGTGAAGGTCATCAACCGGGATGACTACGGCCTGCGGCCCTTTGTCCGGGAGGTAGCCGGGGACATTGAGGGCCGGTGTGTCAAGTGCTATGAAATGCGCCTGTACGAAACCGCCCGGGCCGCGGCGGAGGGGGGCTTCGACAGCTTCACCTCGTCCCTGTTCATCAGCCCCTACCAGAACCACGAGCTGATGCGGGAGGTGGCGGAGCGGGCCGCGAAGGAATACGGCGTACAGTTTCTCTACCGGGATTTCCGCCCCTGGTTCCGGGAGGGCCAGACCTTCGCCCGGGAGCACGGCTTCTACATCCAGAAATACTGCGGCTGCGTGTTCTCCGAGCAGGAGCGGTATCAGAAGAAATCCAAAATCATCCCATGAGGACGAATTGACAATTGACAATTGACAGTTGACAATTATTGTGTCGTAACCTGGACGAATGTGAAGAATAAAGTGCATATTTGAGCGCAATTATTTGATTTTCATCCCGAAAGGATTCCTTAATTGTCAATTGTCAATTGTGAATTGTCAATTCATAATGGAGGTTTTATGACGAATTACGAATTTTCCGTGCCCACGCTGTTTGGGCTGGAGGGCATTGCGGGGGATGAGCTGCGGCGGCTGAACCTGGAAAATGTCCGGGTGGAGAACGGCCGGGTGCTCTTCTCCGGGGACCAGGCCGCCCTGGCCCGGGCCAGCGTCACCCTTCGCACCGGGGAGCGGGTGCTGATCGTCCTGGCGGACTTCCCGGCGAAAACCTTTGAGGAGTTGTTCCAGGGGGTATACCGTACCCCGCTGGAGGAATATATTCCCAAGGACGGCGCCTTCCCCGTGAAGGGCCACTGCCTAAACAGTCAGCTCATGAGCGTCCCCGACTGCCAGGCCATTGTGAAAAAAGCCGCCTCCAAGCGGCTGGGGGAGAAATACGGCCTGTCCTGGCTGCCGGAAACCGGGGGCAAATACCAGCTTCAATTCTCCATCATGAACGACCGGGTGCAGCTGTACCTGGAAACCACCGGGCCGGGCCTGCACAAGCGGGGCTACCGGGCCGTGGGCAATGACGCCCCCCTGCGGGAGACCCTGGCCGCAGCCATGGTGATGCTGACCCGCTACCGGGGGAAAGAATTCCTGTGGGACCCCTTCTGCGGCAGCGGCACCATTCCCATTGAGGCGGCGCTGATCGCCAAAAACCGGGCCCCGGGCCTGAATCGGCAATTCGCGGCGGAGGGCTTCGCCTGGGCGGACGGAAAGGTCTGGGCCGATGCCCGGCAGGAGGCCAAGGACCGGGAATTTCACGGGAAATATCAGATTCTCGGCTCCGACAACGACCCCAAGTGCGTGTCCCTCTCCATGGCCAACGCCCGGAAGGCGGGGGTGGGGGACGTAATCACCTTCCGGGACGGGGACGCCACCAAAATGGACCTGCCCAGCGCCTCCGGCATTCTCATCTGCAATCCCCCCTACGGCCAGCGGATGCTGGAGCAGCAGTCCGCCCAGCGGCTCTACGGAGCCTTGGGGCGGCACCTGAAGTACGCCGACGGGTGGAAAAAGTATATCATCACCTCCGAGCCGGAATTCGAGCACTACTTCGGGAAACGCTGCGACAAAAAGCGCAAGCTCTACAACGGCATGATCAAATGCGACTACTATATGTATACAGACCCAGGCAGAAGAGAAAGAAAGTAAAATTCGGGTATATGCTCGATAGATTGGTGATTAATAATTGACAATTAACAATGCGAATCAATAGTTGAAACAGGCAAAAACGTCAGAAAACGTGGTAAGCAGTTGAAAAAACGGTGTCATTGCGAACCAGTCTGCTTTCCTGGTGTGG
>SFHI01000038.1 GCA_004555705.1 Clostridiales bacterium
CTGCAGGGCAATTGTCAATACATTTTACCTCTAACCGGGGGATTGCCACGCCAGTGTGCGCACTGGCTCGCAATGACAGTGTTTATTTTCTAAACAACAGTTTATCTTTGAGCCGTATGGGATGCTATTACACAAGGGAAAATTCGTAGTTTTCAAATTTCAGCCGGTCGCCGGTGTCCACACCGAAGGGGAGCAGGGCAATGGCCACCTCGGAGACCACGCCGGTGTCGTCGTACTTGACGTAAGCGTAATCGCCGCGGATGTCGATGATGGTACAGAGCATGGGGCATACCTCCTGATGGGAAAAGGTTCCTTGTAATACGTTGGGAGGAAAAATTGTTGTTTACAGTCCTAATAGCGCACTGAAAAAGAACTGTCATTGCGAACCAGTCCGCAGACTGGTGTGGCAATCCCCCGGATATTCTGGAATCTTCGGAAAACAGACAAACGCCCTAACGAACCGTCCTGAATTGTTGGGGGATTGCCACGCCAGTGTGCGCACTGGCTCGCAATGACAGCGTTTTATTAGGCGCGCACGCGTAAACAACAATTTATCGCTGCATTACCGGTGCTTATGGAAAACCGCCCCCGTTGCCGGGGGCGGTTCTTGATTTGCGGGTGGTGGGATGCCTGGGAATTAGTCCTTGTACATCTCGACCAGCTTGTTCAGGTGCTCCCAACGCTCCTTGGCAGCGGCCTCGTTCTTGGCGAACAGGTCGGTGGCGCGCTCGGGGAACTCCCGGGTCAGACGGCTGTAACGGGCTTCGTTCATCAGGAACTCCTGGTAGCCATCCTTGGGGGCCTTGGAGTCCAGCTGGAACTTGCCGGTTTCCTTGGAGGGATCGAAGCGGAACAGGTTCCAGTAGCCGCACTCGACAGCCTTCTTCATCTCGGCCTGGCAGTTGGTCATGCCGCCCTTGATGGAGTGCATCTCACAGGGAGCGTAGCCGATGATCAGGGAGGGGCCGTTGTAGGCCTCGGCCTCGGTGATGGCCTTGATGGTCTGAGCGGGGTTGGCGCCCATGGCCACCTGAGCAACATACACATAGCCGTAGCTCATGGCGATCTCCGCCAGGGACTTCTTCTTGGTTTCCTTACCGGAGGCAGCGAACTGGGCAACCTGGCCGATGTTGGAAGCCTTGGAGGCCTGTCCGCCGGTGTTGGAGTAAACCTCGGTGTCGAACACGAAGATGTTCACGTCCTTGTTGGAAGCCAGCACATGGTCCACACCGCCGAAGCCGATGTCGTAGGCCCAGCCGTCGCCGCCGAAGATCCACACGGACTTCTTGCTGAGGTACTCCTTCTTGGAGAGGATGTCGGCCACGGTGTCGCAGCAGACCTTGGACTCCAGGTTGGCGATCAGAGCCTTGGTGGCAGCCTTGTTGGCCTCGCCGTCGTTGTAGGTATCCAGCCAAGCCTGGCAGGCAGCCTTCCGCTCCTCAGAAGCGGTGGACTCCATGACGGAGCGAACCTTGTTGGCCAGGGACTCCCGGATGACAGCCTGAGCGGTGTACATGCCGAGGCCGTGCTCGGCGTTGTCCTCGAACAGGGAGTTGGCCCAGGCGGGACCATGACCCTCGGCGTTGGCGCAGTAGGGAGAGGTCGCGGCGGGACCGCCCCAGATGGAGGAGCAGCCGGTGGCGTTGGAGATGTACATCCGGTCTCCGAACAGCTGGGTCACGAGACGGGCGTAGCTGGTCTCGGCACAGCCGGCGCAGGAGCCGGAGAACTCAAGCAGCGGCTTGCGGAACTGAGAGCCCTTGACGGTGTTGTCCTGCATATCCTTCTTCTCGGAGACCTTGGCAACCAGGTGGTTCCAGATGGGCTGCTCGCCCAGCTCCTGCTCCTGAGGAACCATGGTGATTGCCTTGGTGGGGCAGACGCCGACGCAGACGCCGCAGCCCATGCAGTCCAGAGGAGAAACGGCCATGGTGTACTTGTAGACGCCCTTGCCCTTGCCGGCCTTCACATCCACCAGACGGGTGCCGGCGGGAACGGCGGCAGCCTCCTCAGCGGTGAGCGCGTAGGGACGGATGGTGGCGTGGGGGCAGACATAGGCACAGTTGTTGCACTGGACGCACTTGGTCTCGTCCCAGTGGGGAACGGTGACGGCAACGCCGCGCTTCTCGTAAGCGGAGGCACCCAGGGGGAACTGACCGTCGGCCAGCTCTTCGAAGGCGGAAACGGGCAGGCTGTAGCCGTCCATCTTGCCGATGGGGTTCAGGATGGTCTTGACCACCTTCACGGTGTCGGCGGGGCCTTCCAGAGCGGTCTCGGGCTTATTGTCCTCGGCGGTGGCCCAGGAGGCGGGTACGTCGATCTTGACGTAGGCGGTGGCGCCGGCGTCGATGGCGTTCCAGTTCTTCTCAACCACGTCGCGGCCCTTCTTCAGGTAGGAGTGCTCGGCGGCGTCCTTCATGTACTTGATGGCGTCTTCCGCGGGCATAACCTTGGCCAGGGAGAAGAAAGCGGACTGCAGGATGGTGTTGGTGCGCTTGCCCATGCCGACCTTGATGGCCAGGTCAATGGCGTTGATGGTGTACAGCTGAATGTTGTTCTCGGCGATGTAGCGCTTGGAAGCGGCATCCAGGTGATGCTCCAGCTCCTCCATGTTCCACTGGCAGTTGATCAGGAACACGCCGCCGGGCTTCACGTCCTGGACGATCTTAAAGCCCTTGGTGATGTAGGAGGGGTTGTGGCAGGCCACAAAGTCCGCCTTGTTGATGTAGTAGGGGGACTTGATGGCGTTGTCGCCGAAGCGCAGGTGGGAAACGGTGACACCGCCGGTCTTCTTGGAGTCGTACTGGAAGTAGGCCTGTACGTACTTGTCGGTGTGGTCGCCGATGATCTTGATGGAGTTCTTGTTGGCGCCGACGGTGCCGTCGCCGCCCAGGCCCCAGAACTTGCACTCGATGGTGCCTTCCGCGGCAGTGTTGGGGGAGACCTTCTCGTCCAGGCTGAGGTGGGTCACGTCATCCACGATGCCGATGGTGAACTCGTGCTTGGGAGCGTCCTTGGAGAGCTCTTCGTACACGGCGAACACGGAGGCGGGATGGGTGTCCTTGGAGCCCAGGCCGTAACGGCCGCCGATCACGGTGACGTCATTGCGGCCGGCCTTGGCCAGAGCCATGACCACATCCTGGTACAGGGGCTCGCCCTGGGAGCCGGGCTCCTTGGTGCGGTCCAGAACCGCGATGTGCTTCGCGGTGGCGGGAATGGCCTCCAGCAGCTTCTCGGGGCAGAAGGGACGGAACAGACGGACCTTCACCAGGCCGACCTTCTCGCCGTGGGCGTTCAGGTAGTCGATGACTTCCTCGGCTACGTCGCAGATGGAGCCCATGGCCACGATGACCCGGTCAGCATCGGGAGCGCCGTAGTAGTTGAACAGCTTGTAGTCGGTGCCCAGCTTGGCGTTGACCTTGTCCATGTACTTCTCCACCACGGCGGGCAGAGCATTGTAGTACTTGTTGCAGGCCTCACGGTGCTGGAAGAAGATGTCGTCGTTCTCGTGGGAGCCGCGCATGGCGGGACGCTCGGGGTTCAGGGAGTGCTTGCGGAAGGCGTCCACGGCGTCCATGTTCACCATTTCCTTCAGGTCCTCGTAGTCCCAGATGGCGATCTTCTGAATCTCGTGGGAGGTACGGAAACCGTCGAAGAAGTTGATGAAGGGAACGCGGCCCTCGATGGCGGCCAGGTGGGCAACGGCGCCCAGGTCCATGACCTCCTGCACGTTGGTCTCGGCCAGCATGGCAAAGCCGGTCTGACGGCAGGCGTAGACGTCGGAGTGGTCACCGAAGATGTTCAGGGACTGAGCAGCTACGGTACGGGCGGACACATGGAACACGCAGGGAAGCAGTTCGCCGGCGATCTTGTACATGTTGGGGATCATCAGCAGCAGGCCCTGGGAAGCGGTGTAGGTGGTGGTCAGAGCACCGGCGGCCAGGGAGCCATGTACGGTACCGGCGGCACCGGCCTCGGACTGCATCTCCACAACCTTTACGGTGTTGCCGAAGATGTTCTTCCGGCCGGCGGCAGCCCACTGGTCAACGTTGTCGGCCATGGGGCTGGAGGGAGTGATGGGGTAAATGCCAGCGACCTCAGTAAAGGCGTAGCTGACATGGGCGGCAGCGGTATTGCCGTCCATCGTTTTGAATTTTCTTGCCAAAATGAAATACCTCCTAAAGGATTCAATTTTTGTCGGATACATCATATCACTTTTCCCCCAATTTGTAAAGGCGGGAATAGGTGGTTTTCTGAAAAATCCATGGACAATCCGGGGGAAGAAATGGGATTCCGGGGAAACCGGGGATGGAAAAAAAGGTTGTCTTTTCGGTGGGAATAGGCTATTATGTATAGGAAATGAGGGACAGGGAGGGAAAACCATGATCTGCAGTGTGCGCACCCTGGGCATCAGCGGAATATCGGGCAGCGCGGTAACGGCGGAGTGCTATATCTCCAACGGCCTGCCGGGCTTTGATATCGTAGGGCTTCCCGACGCGGCGGTGAAGGAGGCCCGGGAGCGGGTCCGTGCCGCGGCCAAGAGCAGCGGCCTGGGCTTCCCGGTGAGCCGGATCACCGTGAATCTGGCCCCCGCCAGCCAGAAAAAGGCGGGCACCCATTACGATCTGCCCATTCTTTTGAGCATCCTGTGCGCTCTGGGCAGCGTCCGGCGGCCCAGCTCCTCGGACGCGTTTCTGGGGGAGGTGAGCCTGGACGGGTCGGTGCGGCCGGTTTCCGGCGTGCTGCCCATGGCCCTGGCTGCCAAACGGGAGGGCATCCGGCGGATTTTTGTCCCGGCGGAAAACGCGCCGGAGGCGACGCTGTCCCGGGGGCCCGCCGTGATCCCGGTGCGGACGGTCCGGGAACTGGCAGACGCCCTGAACGGGGAGATCACCCTGGCCGAGGAGCCGCTGTGGATTCCCGGAGGAGGGCGCCGGCAGGAGCCGGATTTCAAGGATGTGCTGGGCCAGGAGAACGTGAAGCGGGCTCTGGAGGTGGCCGCGGCAGGCAGCCACAACGTGCTGCTCATCGGCCCGCCGGGCTCCGGCAAAAGCATGCTCAGCAAGCGGCTGCCCTCCATCTTGCCGGACATGACCTGGGAGGAGGCGTTGGAGGTCAGCCAGGTTTACTCGGTGATGGGCCTGCTCACCCGGGAACATCCGCTGATCACCCGGCGACCCTTCCGCTCGCCCCACCACACGGTTTCCAACGCGGGACTGGCCGGCGGCGGAACCAACCCCAGGCCCGGGGAAATCTCCATGGCCCACAAGGGCGTGCTGTTCCTGGACGAGCTGCCGGAATTTCGGAAGGATACCCTGGACATGATGCGCCAGCCGTTGGAAGACGGCTCCGTGACCATTTCCCGGGTGTCCGGCTCCGTGACCTATCCCGCTGAATTCATGCTGGTATGCGCCATGAACCCCTGCAAGTGCGGCTGGTACGGTGACCCCAGCGGAAGGTGCAAATGCTCGGAATTCGCGGTGGAGAACTACCGCAGCCGGATTTCCGGGCCGCTGCTGGACCGGATCGATATTGTGGTGGAGGTTCCCGGGGTACATTTCGAGGACCTGCGCCGCCGGGAGGAGGCGGAGCCCTCTGCGGAAATCCGCAAGCGGGTGAACGCCGCCCGGGATATCCAGAACCGCCGGTTCGGCGGCAGAATCTGCAACGCCCGGATGGGTCCCGAGGAACTGCGAAGGTTTTGCGCCCTGTCGGAAGAGAGCGCGGGGCTGATGAAGAACGCCTTCGACGCCATGGGCCTCACCGCCCGGAGCTACGACCGGATTCTGAAGGTGGCGAGAACCGTGGCGGACCTGGACGGCAGCGAAGAAATCCAGCCCCAGCACATCGCCGAGGCGGTACAGTACCGCGCGGTGAATCTGGGGAACGGATAGGGATACTCCGGAACGATAAATTGGTGCTTGTTGAGAAAACGCTGTCATTGCGAGACCAGTGCGCACACTGGTCGTGGCAATCCCCCGGTTGAACGCAAACAGGTATCGATTACCACCAAAAGCCGAAACAATCCCCACTTTTCCGGGCACTTTTCGGCACATTTCCCCTCTATCCGGGGGATTGCCACACCAGTCTGCGGACTGGTTCGCAATGACAGCTTCTTTTTTAGTGCTGTAAACAACAATTTACCGTTCTGCTAATTTTGAATCTGATACAATGAGGTATGATTATGAAAGAAATTTTCCTTCTGAAGCTGGGCGAGATTGTGCTCAAGGGGGCCAATAAGCGGCAGTTTGAGTCCCGCCTGCGGCAGAATGTCCGCAGGAGAATGAAGAAGTTCGGCGAATTCGACGTGTATATCATGCAGTCCACGGTGTATGTGGAGCCCAAGGACGAGCTGGCGGATGTGGACGGGGCCTGGGAGGCCTGCCGGACCATCTTCGGCGTGGTGAGCCTGTGCCGCTGCCGTCCCTGCGAAAAGAATCTGGACGCCATTTTTGAGGCCATTGAAAACTACCTGGGCGACGACCTGGACTGCGCCAAATCCTTTAAGGTGGAGTCCAAGCGCTCCGACAAGGCCTTCCCCATGACCTCCATCCAGCTTTCCCAGGAAATCGGCGGGCGGCTGGCGGAGGCCCATCCGGGGGTAGCGGTGGATGTGCACCACCCGGACTATACGGTGTATGTGGAGGTGCGGGATTTTGCCGCCTATGTCCACGGACCCGCGGAGCCGGGAGCGGGGGGCCTGCCCACCGGCGTGGGCGGCCGGGCCATGTGTCTGCTTTCCGGCGGCATCGATTCCCCGGTGGCGGCCTATATGATCGCCAAGCGGGGCGTGGAGATCGAGGCGGTGCATTTCTTCTCCTACCCCTATACCTCCCAGCTTGCCAAGGACAAGGTGGTGGAGCTGGCCCGTCTGGTGGCCAAATACTCCGGAAAGATGACCGTGAACGTGGTGCCCTTTACGGAGATTCAGGAGGCCATCCGGGACAACTGCCCCGAAGAATACTTCACCCTGGTCATGCGGCGGTTCATGATGGAGATTTCCCAGCGGATCGCCAGACACGACGGCTGCGGAGCCCTGATCACCGGGGAGAACCTGGGACAGGTGGCTTCCCAGACCATGGAGGCCATGACCGTCACCGGGGCGGTGGTGGATATGCCCATTTTCATGCCCCTGGTTGGCATGGACAAGGAGGAAATCGTGACCATCGCCCGGAAAATCGGGACGCTGGAGACCTCCATCCTCCCCTATGAGGACTGCTGCACGGTGTTTACCCCCAAGCATCCCAAGACAAAGCCCACCCTGGGGCAGCTCCTGAACGCGGAAAAGAATCTGGACCGGGAGGCCCTGATGGAGCGGGCACTGGCCGGAGTGGAAAAGATCAAGGTGGCGGGCGATGATGAAGCTCTGCTGTGAGGTGCTGGAGCGGCTCCAAGGGAAAACCCTGGCCACCGCCGAAAGCCTGACAGGGGGCGGCATCGGGGCTGCCCTCACCGGAATCCCGGGAAGCTCCGCGGTTTACAAGGGCGGAGTCATCAGCTACTGCGATGAGGTAAAGGCGGAGGTTCTGGGGGTGGCCCCGGAACTCCTCAGAACCCATGGAGCGGTGTCCGCTCCCGTGGCCCGGGCCATGGCGGAGGGGGCGAGGAGGCTGCTGAAAGCCGACGTGGCCGTCTCGGTGACGGGACTGGCCGGGCCGGGGGGCGACGAATTCGGGCATCCGGTTGGCACAGTGTTCATCGGCTATGCCGACGGATGCGTCCGCAGGACGGAGGAACATCATTTTACAGGCGACAGGGACCAGGTTCGGCAGCAGACCATCCGGGCGGCGCTGCGCCTGATTCTGCGGGAATACTCCGGTGAGGCGCCCGGAAACGGTCCATCGGAAGAGGGGGAGAACGGTTATGCTGATATCAACCCGGGGGCGGTACGCGCTTCGGATCATGATCGATCTGGCGGAGCATCAGAATGAGGAGTACATTGCTCTGAATGAGATCGCCCGGCGGCAGGAAATCTCGGAAAAATATATGGAGAGCATTGTCCGGATGCTGGTGAAGGCCCGGATGGTGGACAGCCTCCGAGGCAAGGGGGGCGGCTACCGTCTGAAGGGCTCCCCGGACCGGTACACGGTGGGGAGTATCCTGCGCCTGACGGAGGAATCCCTGGCCCCTGTGGCCTGTCTGGAGCCGGGCAGCGAGGCCTGCCCCCGGATGGCCCGGTGCGCCACGCTGCCGGTCTGGCAGGGGCTGGAGCAGGTGATCAACGAATATCTGGACGGCATTACCCTGGCCCAGCTCCTGGAGGGGCGGGGCGACGGGGACGATTATGTGATATAATGAAAACCGCCGCGCCCCTGGGCGCGGCGGTTTTCATTTTCTGGAAAAAAGGACGGCGATGGCGCGGGTGCAAACGGTTGATCCCTTGGTAAGCAAACGACAAATTGGTGTTTGTAGGTGTGCGTCCCGAATTACCTGTCATTGCGAGACCAGTGCGCACACTGGTCGTGGCAATCCCCCGGTTAGAGGGGAAATGTTCAAAAAACGGACAAACGCCCTAACGAACCGTCCTGAATTGTTGGGGGATTGCCACACCAGGCTGCGGCCTGGTTCGCAATGACAGCGTATATCCGACAAGCACCAATTTGCCGGTGAGAAACGATTGGGGGTCATCCTTCCAGCAGCGCCATGTCCAGGCAGTCTCCGTCGCCGGTGAGCTGTTCCAGGATGCCGTCCTTCAGGCGGTAGCCCTTGCCGAAAAGCAGCAGGCAATCGTCATCCTGATAAAAGTAGCTGCCGTCGGGCAGAACAAAGAAGCTGTGCCCCAGGCTGTCGGCGTAGGTGATATCCTCAAACAGCCGCAGTCCGTCCAGAATATTGTCCTTCACCTTCTGATAGTGGGGCAGGATATTCACGTCGGTGAGACCCAGACCCGGGGCGAACCGGGGAAAGTCCGGGGAGGATTCGCCCTCCTCCTCGGGCTGGACATAGACCTCGTCCGCGCAGTTCATGCTGCCCGCGCTGATGCCCATGACCACGCCGGGGAAGCCCTCCAGAATTTCCCGCAGGCGGATTTCCCGGAAGAAATCATTCTGGGTGGGCACATGGCCTCCGGCCAGCACCAGAAAGTCGCTGTCCGACACCAGCTCTTCGGCGTATTGGGCGGTTTCACCGTCGAGAATCTGATAGCTGCTGAAGCAAATCCCGGCTTCGGCAAAGGCGGAAAACACGTCCGCGCCGAACCGGCAGGTAAGGTCATGGCGGAGAGGGTCAGAGCAGACGAACAAACACCGGGGGAAGGGGGGCAGGGCCTCCCGAATCCGGTCAAGAAAGCCGTTGGCGTTGCTCAAAATTGCCCGGTCAGCCCCGTCCACAAAGGGACTGCTGGTGATAAATAAGGTCATGGGGATTTCCTCCGATTCAGTCCCGGGGAAGGGGCGTGCCCGGGAAGTATTCCTCCGCGAAATCCACCTTGTCCACCCGGAAGGTTCTGCCGTTCAGATGTTCCAGGACTCCTGCCTCGGTGGTGAAGCGGAAGGTCAGCTTGTAGGAGTAAAGGGCCTGGTAATTTCGGTCGAAGCGCTTGTCCAGCTTGCCGTACTTGCCGTCCCCCAGCAGGGGGTGTCCCGCGTGGGCAAACTGGGCGCGAATCTGGTGGGTTCGGCCCGTAATCAGTTCGCACTCCACTAACGACAGGCCGCCCGCACTGGCGAGAACGCGGTAATTGGTCTGGCAGGTTTTTGCGCCGGGCTGGGGGGCGTCGGACACGAATACACGGTTTTTCTTCGCGTCCTTGAACAGGAACCCCTTCAGGCTTCCTTCCTTCGGCTTGGGGATGCCCTCCACAATGGCGAGATACCGCTTGTCGATCTCCCGGTCCTTGATCTTCTGGTTCATAACCCGCAGGGCCTCGGCGGTTTTTGCCGCGATGACGATGCCCCCGGTATTCCGGTCAATCCGGTTGCACAGGGCGGGGGTGAAGGACTGCTCCCCCCGGGGATTCCACTCCCGCTTCTGGTACAGGTAGGCCTGGATGTGGTCGATGAGGGTGCGGCCGTACTCCGCCCCGTCGTGGGGGTGCACCGCAAGCCCGGGCCGTTTGTCCACCAGGAGAATCTGGTCGTCCTCGTAGACGATGGTCAGCTTGGGGGATGCCACGGTCAGGTAGGCATTGTCCTCCCGGGGCTTGTCGAAGAATTCATCATTGATATACAGCTGCAGCACATCCCCCGCTGCCAGCCGGGTGTCCCGCTCCGCCCGGGCGCCGTTGCGCTTGATGCGCTTGATGCGGATATACTTCTGGGCCAGGGAGGCGGGCAGCAGTGGCACGGCCTTGGCCAGAAACCGGTCCAGGCGCTGGCCCGCGTCATTGGGGCCGATGGTCAGTTCCTTCATCAGCCATTCCCCATATTGGACGCAAAATGGCGATCCACCTGCTCGGTAAATTCCTGGGCGGCGTTGTAGCCCATCTTCTTCTGCCGGTTGTTCATGGCCGCAACCTCCAGAATCATGGCCAGGTTCCGCCCCGGGGTGATGGGGATGGTGTTCATGGGAATGTTGACCCCAAGAATCTCCATATACTGCTCCTCCAGCCCCAACCGGTCATAGACCTCCAGGGTGTTCCAGGGAACGATCTTCACCACCAGGTTGATCTCGTTCTGGCTGCGCACCGCTCCCACGCCGAAAAGCTTGGCTACGTTGATGATGCCGATGCCCCGGAGCTCAATATAGTTCCGGATCAGCTCCGGCGCAGTGCCCACCAGGGAATTTGTGGACACCTTTTTGATCTCCACGGCGTCGTCGGCAATCAGCCGGTGGCCCCGCTTGAGAAGCTCCACGGCGGCCTCGCTCTTGCCGATGCCGCTGTCGCCGATCAGAAGGATGCCCTCGCCGTAGACCTCAACAAGGACCCCGTGCCGGGTGATCCGGGGGGCCAGGGCCGCTTTCAGATAGGTGATGATGGTGGAAACCAGGGTGCTGGTGGCCTCCGGGGAGCGGAGAATGGTGATGTTGTGCTTGCGTGCCATTTCCATGCACTGCTCATCCGGGGGAATGTTCCGGGCGATAAGCAGGGCGGGGAATTTGTAGGAGAACAATCGGTCAAAAATAATGGAGCGCTCCGTGGGGGTCAGCTTATCCAGGTAGCTCATCTCCACATTGCCCATGACCTGCAGACGCATGGGTTCAAAATGGTCAAAATATCCGGCCAGCTGCAGCCCGGGCCGGGCCACATCCTCCACCGTCAGGTGGATGGATGCGTAATCCGTGGAGGCATAGGCCACCTCCAGATGAAATTCCTTTACAAGGGTGGTCAGCAATACGCTGTAGGTATCGATCATGGGAAACCACGTCTCCTGACATTCTCTTTTTGGGGATATTATAGCGGGTAAGGGAGAAATTATCAACCTATATTTGATTTATTCCGGAACGGAGGGAGGCAAAGTAAATTGTTGTTTACAGTTTTCAAACACCTTGCGTTGTTACCGTAGGGGCGGCTATTAGCCGCCCGAAACGTTACGGCTTTTGAGCATTTTCGGATAAAATGGACATTTCCGTAGTCGTCAGCAAAGCGGGCGGATAATATCCGCCCCTACGGTGATACTGCTGTAAACAACAATTTATCGCCGCGGTTCCGGGGGGCGGATAAAAAAACGGATTTTTTGTAAAATAACGCTTGCTTTTTTTAAAAATGTTTGGTATGATATCAAAGCGCCTGCAAGAGGCGTAATTCATTGAGTGATCATTCAGATGGGAGGTGCAATGAATGGCGAAGTGTGATTTTTGTGGCAAGGGCGTGACCTTTGGTATTAAGGTTTCCCACTCCCACAGACGTTCCAATCGTGCCTGGAAGCCCAATGTGAAGCGGGTCAAGGCTGTCGTTAACGGAACTCCCTGCCATGTGTACGCTTGTACCAGATGCCTCCGTTCCAACAAGGTGGAAAGAGCCATCTGATTTCCCTGGCTGATAATTACGCTGCCGATTCCGGCAGCGTTTTTATTATTTTTGGGCCGCTGCCATAAAAAAGAAAATTTCCCCCTTGACAAATCCGATTGCCAGGGGTATAATCCCATCATTACTACCGGAAAGATAGGAATTAAACACGAGAGTGATTCATATACAATTTGGATTGGGAGGAATTGACCATGGCAAAGATTTACGCAACTGCGGATGAACTGATCGGGGGCACCCCGCTGCTGGAGCTGACCCATCTGGAAAAGGAACTGGGCCTGAAGGCCAGAGTGCTGGCGAAGCTGGAATACCTGAACCCCGCTGGTTCCGTGAAGGATCGGATTGCCAAGGCGATGATTGACGACGCGGAGGCCACCGGGAAGCTGAAGCCCGGCTCCGTGATCATTGAGCCCACCTCCGGAAATACCGGCATCGGTCTGGCCGCCGTGGCTGCCGCCCGGGGCTACCGGATCATCATTGTCATGCCGGAAACCATGTCCGTGGAGCGCCGCCAGCTGATGAAGGCCTACGGCGCGGAGCTGGTGCTCTCCGAGGGCGCCAAGGGCATGAAGGGCGCCATTATGCCGATACCGACGGACAGGTGGATATTTTCGTAGCGGGCGTTGGCACCGGCGGAACCATTACCGGCGTGGGCGAATACCTGAAGTCCCAGAAGCCCGGGGTGAAGGTGGTGGCCGTGGAGCCCGCCTCCTCCGCAGTGCTGTCCACGGGCAAGGCAGGCCCCCACAAGATTCAGGGCATCGGCGCGGGCTTTGTTCCCGAGGTACTGAACACCGCGGTCTATGACGAGATCATCCCCGTGACCAACGAGGACGCCTTCGCCACCGGCAAGCTGGTGGGGAAGAAGGAGGGCGTGCTGGTGGGAATCTCCTCCGGAGCCGCCACCTGGGCAGCCATTGAGCTGGCAAAGCGGCCGGAAAACGAGGGAAAGACCATCGTAGCGCTTCTGCCGGATACCGGAGACCGGTACCTGTCCACCCCGCTGTTTGCGGAGTGAGCGTTGAAAAAACTGCCCCGGGATAGGAATCCTTCAGAAGGATAAATTGTTGTTTAGAATTGACAATTGACAATTAACAATTGACAATTAAGGAATCCCTACGGGATGAAATTAAAACATTTATAAGCGAAAACGTGCTGGCGAAGCCGCTAAACAACAATTTACCGTTCTTCCGCGTTTAAACTTTCGGCCGAATAAAGAAAACCGATGAACCGCGTTTTGTGTGCGGTTCATCGGTTTTTTATTTCGCGGAGAGATCCACCGCCCGGCGGAGGAGGGTGCAGGGGGGAACCGGCTTCGGGAGGCGGAGGGTGAAGCGCATCTGGGGGGTGCGGGGCTCCGGCAGGGGAGCGCCGCTTTCATCCCGGAGGTCCTCCGCGGTGAAGGGGAAGGGGCGAAGGTCCGGGCCCACGGCCTCCAGAGCATCGCCCTGGCGGAACTTGTTGTTCAGGCTGCACAGAGCCAATCCGGTTTCGTCGCAGCTTTCCACTTTTGCCACGATCTGCCAGGAGCGGATGTAGCGGGAATCCTGGGTGTACTGCCCCGGCTGTCCGTAATAGAAGCCGGTGGAATAGACCCGGTGGGAAACGTGCTCGGTTTCGTCCTGCCAGACGGGGTCCGGCTGCCGTCCCGCGAAAACGTCGTCAATGCAGTGCCGGTAGGCTCCGGTGACGATGGCGGCATAGTAGGCGGATTTGGCCCGGCCCTCGATCTTGATGCAGTCCACCCCGGCGTCCATCAGGTCACCCAGGTGGTCGATCATGCACATATCCCGGGAGTTGAGAATGTAGGTGCCCTGTTCGTCCTCAAAGACGGGGAAGAACTCTCCCGGGCGCTTCTCCTCCATCAGGGCGTAGCGGTAGCGGCAGGGCTGGGCGCATTCCCCCCGGTTGGAATCCCGGCCGGTCATATAGTTGCTCAGCAGGCACCTTCCGGAGTAGCTGACGCACATGGCCCCGTGTCCGAAGGTTTCTATTTCCAGTTCCGGGGAGGTTTTCTGCCGGATGACGCGGATTTCCTCCAGGCTCAGCTCCCGGGCCAGCACCACCCGCTGGGCGCCCAGGTCAAACCAGGCCTGGGCGCAGGCGTAGTTGGCCACGGACTGCTGGGTGGAGATGTGCCGCTGGCAGCGGGGGGCGTATTTAGATCGACCTCGCCGCTGCGGGGCATGGTATTGACGGTGACGTGGACCTTTACCCCGTGGTCGTGGGCAAAGCCCACCGCTTTCGGCAGCTCCTCCGGGGTGAAATTTCCCGCGAAGGAGCGCATCCCAAAGCTGGTCAGGCCCAGGTACACCGCGTCCGCCCCGTAGAGCACGCTCATTTTGAGCTTTTCCATATCCCCGGCGGGGCTCAGCAGTTCCAGTTTCTTCATATCATTCTCCCAGGGACGCGATGAACGCCTGGTGCTCCTCATAGGTCTTGGAGAAGTGGTGGGCTCCCGCGGCGGGGTCCAGCACATAGTAATAGTAGGGGGTGTCGCTGGGCTCCAGGGCCGCTTTCAGGCTGGCAAGGCCCGGGTTGGAGATGGGGCCGGGGGTCAGTCCCGTATGGGTACGGGTGTTGTAGGGGCTGTCCACCTGCAGGTCCTCGGCGGTCAAATCCGTCTTGCCGCCCAGGGCGTAGACGATGGAGGCGTCGATGCCCAGGTAGGCGGGGTTGTCCCCCCACCGGAACAGACGGTTGTAGATCACCGAGGCGATGGTGTAGCCTTCCTCGGCGCTGGCGGTTTCCTTCTCAATCAGGGAGGCCACGATGACCACATCCCGGAGGCTGAGCTGGTGGGCATCGATATACTCCTGGCTCCGGCCGTCGGAGCGCATCATATTGGAAATGGTTTCGTTCAGGGTGGGGAGAAGGTCCCGCATCTCCTGGGTGAAGCGGTTGTCGAAGTTGTTCAGCATCTTCTGCAGGACGTTGCGGGGGGTGTCGTTGGTGTAGAATTGGTAGGTATCCGGGAACAGGAAGCCCTCCAGGCTGTTCTCCTGGCCCCGCTCCACACCCTCCAGGAACCAGTAGTCGTCCAGCTCCCCGGTGGCGGCGTAGGCAGACAGGTCCTTCACGGTACAGACCTTGTTCTCCTCCAGCAGGGCAAAAATCTGGCGGCAGCTGTAGCCCTCGGGGATCATGATCTCCACAACCTTCCGGGTGGAGCTGGGGGACATCATCTTCACCAGAGCGTGGTAGTCGTAGCGGGTGTTCAGGTCCCAGATGCCCGGGCGAATCTCCCCCTCGTCCACGGCCAGACTGGCGTAGAGCTTGAAGAGGCCCGGGTAGCGGATCAGGTTCGCCTTGTGGAGCTTGGCGGCGATATCGTCAATGGTGTCGGTTTCGTAGATGGTGATGGTGACGCTCTTGTCCTCCCGGCCGAAGGCCAGCACGTCCGCCGCGCAGACCCACAGCATCCGACCCAGGGTCACGCCGATGGCCACGGTGATGGCCAGCCAGATGACCGTTGCCAGAATGTTGGGGATGCCCAGCAGACCCTCCCCCTTCTTCCGGCGGGGACGGCCCTTGCGGACGGGCCGCTCCGGGGCGGGCTTGCGCTGCCGGACAGGGGGCTCTTCGGGCTCCGGCAGGGGTTCGGGCTCCTGTGGCTCAGCGGATGGTTCGTCCAGAAGCTGGTTAAGCTCCATCAGCTCCTGATCCAGATGGTCCGCATCCTCCTCCGGGGGGAATTCCGCGGGAAGAAGGACCTCTGCTCCGGGCTCTTCGGAGGGGTATTCCTCATCGGAAAGCGGGGTTTCCTGCTCCGCTTCCCCGTCGTCGAGGGACTCCCCGTCTAAAGGAAGAAGCGAATCCTCCGGGAAAAGGGCAGAATCCTCCCCCTGCTCCGGGGGATAGAAGTCCTCCGGGAATTGCTTAAAGTCCATATTGGCTCCTCCTCAGCGGATGACAATCTGCGCTGCCACGGTGTCTGCGGCCTCCCGGCCCTTCAGGGCGGCCACCAGCTCCAGGCCGAAGGGGATGGCGCAGCCCGCGGAGGTTCCGGTAATCAGCTTTCCGCTGCGGACAACAGCGGCACCCGCCACCGGTTTCGCGCTGCCCATCTGGGCCTCGCAGCCGGGGAAGCAGGTGGTCTCCAGACCGTCGGTGATGTGCAGGTCCGCCAGCACCGTGGGTCCGGCGCAGATGGCGGCCACAAATTTGCCGTTCTCCCAGGCAAAGCGCAGAGCCTGCAGTGCCTCGGGGCAGGCCCGGGCGGAGGCGACGCCCCCCAGCCCGCCAGGGAGAATGATCATGTCCAGATTGGTCAGGTCCATTTCACCCACGGTCAGGTCGGCCTCCACGGGAATCCCGTGGCTGCCCCGGATGATTTTTCCGTTCAGGCCCACGGTGAGGGCCTCCACGCCCGCCCGGCGCAGAAGGTCCAGGGGGGCCACGGCCTCGGTTTCCTCAAAGCCGGTTCCAAGCAGCATATATACCATAATTCAGTCCTCCAAACAGTGCCGCACATGGCGGTAGATTTCTTCGTGAATGTCCTCAATGGACCGCATTTTTCCGTCCCGGACGCAGGAAATCACGGTCCAGCCGTAGTAGTCCGCCGCGAGAGCGCCCATCCGGCGGCAGGTGGCGAGGTAAGCCGTGTCCTGCTCGTGGATGTCCGCCTGGGTGTGGGTGTTCTGCTCCCGGGCCCGGAGCAGCTTCTCCGTAAAGTCCGTGGGCACGTCCAGGTACAGCGTCAGATCCGGCCGGGGCAGCCCCAGGTGGTCGTATTCAAATTCATAGAGCCATTTGAGAAAGCTCTGCCGGGAATCCTCAGGCTCCTTGCTGGCCTGGTGTACGGCGTTGGAGGTGGTGTAGCGGTCGGAAATCACCAGTCCGCCTCCGTTGTAATATTCCCCCCACACCTTCTTGAAGGAGGCATAGCGGTCCACGGCATAGAATGCGGAGGCCGCGTAGGCGTTCACATCGGCGGGATGGCTGCCGAATTCGCCCCCCAGGTACATCCGGATCAGGGCGGAGCTGGGTTCGGAATACTGAGGGAACACGATCTGCCGGAACTCCCGGCCCTCCCGGCTCAGCCGCTGGGTCAGCAGCTTAAACTGGGTGGACTTCCCGGAGCCGTCGGTGCCCTCGATTACAATTAATTTGCCCATGGTATGGTTCCTCCAGAGAATCAGGATATGCGTTCCTCACGGCATACTCTTAGGTAATATACCACATTTGCGGGGGATTGTCCACTCCTTCCCGGATTTTTTCGGATTGGGGGGGGAGAAAGGTAAATTGTTGTTTGAAATTTTCTAACGCATTGCGTTTTCACCGTAGGGGCGGATATTATCCGCCCGAAACGTTCCAGTTTTTGAGTATTACCGGTAAACGTGAGTGCTACCGATGCGGTAAGGTTGCGGGCGGATAATATCCGCCCCTACAGTGGTATTGCCGTAAACAACAATTTACCTCAGGACGGATAGGCATTTTCCGGGAAATATGGGTTGGTGGTTGCAAAGAGACGAAAAGAATGGTAAAATAGCAGAAAGATCAGAAAAGGACGTAATCAAATATGGAAGAGACAATTACCTTTGAAAGCCTGGGGCTGTCCCAGGAGATGCTGAAGGCCCTGGAGAAAAAGGGCTACGGCTATCCCACCACCATTCAGGCCCTGGCCATTCCCCACTTTATGCAGTGGAAAGATGTAATCGCCAAGGCCCCCACCGGCACCGGCAAGACCTTCGCCTTCGGAATCCCCATGATCGAGCATGTGGATTCCTCTCTGGAAGAGGTTCAGGGTCTGATTCTGGCTCCTACCCGGGAGCTGGCCATCCAGATCGGCGACGAGCTGCGGGGACTGCTGACCTACTACCAGGGCATCCGGGTGGCGGTGCTCTACGGCGGTGCGGGCATCGGCGGCCAGATCAAGCAGCTGGAGCGCAAACCCCAGATCGTGGTAGCCACCCCCGGACGGCTGATGGATCACTACAACCGGAAAACCATCCGCCTGGACAAGGTTCAGACCGTGGTCCTGGACGAGGCTGACCGGATGCTGGACGCCTGTTTTCCGCTACCATCTCCCAGGAGGTCATGACCGTGTCCTGGATGTACCAGCGGGACGAAGTGGAGATCACCGTGGAGCCCAAGCAGGAGGACCGGCCGGACATCGACCAGTTCAGCCTCACCTGCACCCCCCTGCAGAAGGCGGAAACCACCCTGCGGCTGATCCGCAGCCAGGGCTTCGAGCGGGTGATGATTTTCTGCAACACCAAGCATATGTGCCAGCGGCTCTGCGACGAGTACCAGCGGGCGGGCCTGGACTGCGACTGCATCCACGGCGACATCCGCCAGAGCCAGCGGGAAAAGACCATGCAGCGCTACCGGGAGGGGAAGCTGGCCGTTCTCATTGCCACGGACGTGGCCTCCCGGGGCATTGATGTGGACGACGTGGACTGCGTCATCAACTACGACATCCCCGAGGAGAACGAATACTACGTCCACCGCATCGGGCGGACCGGCCGGGCTAAGAAAAAGGGTGTGGCCTGGAGCATTGTGAGCAACTTCCCGGAGAAGGCCAAGCTGGACGAAATCTGCAAATTCTGCAATTTCACCATTGCCCCCATGGTATTGGGGGAGGACAATACCCTCACCCCCGAGGAGGTCAAGGCGCCTCCCGCCCCCAAAAGGAGATTCCGTTGAATCCCCGGGAGCGGGGCTTCCTGCTGCTGACCAGCCACTTGGGAAACCCGGAGCGGAAAGTGCTGACGATGGCCCAGCTTCGGAATCTGGCCGGTCGAATTCAGGGAATGGAGCCCCCTGAGGAGGAGCGGCCCCTGACCGTCACTGATCTGGAGGCGCTGGGGTATGGGCCAGAAATGGCCGGGAGAATTCTGGCGCTGCTGGGGGAGGAAGAACTGCTGGAGCGTTATCTGCTCCGGGGCAGGCGCACGGACTGTATCCCCGTCACCAGGGTCAGTGAACACTATCCTATTATCGTGCGGCAGCGGCTGGGACTGGACAGCCCCGGGTGCCTGTGGGTGAAAGGGGACCCGGCGCTGCTGGAGGCCCCCGGAATCGCTCTGGTGGGCAGTCGGGAGCTGCGGCCGGAGAACGGGGCGTTTGCCCGGGAGGTGGGCCGCCAGGCGGCGGTTCAGGGCCTTGTGCTGGTTTCCGGAAACGCCCGGGGGGCTGACCGGACTGCCCAGGAGGCCTGCCTGGAGGCGGGGGGAAGGGTGGTCAGCATCGTGGCCGACGAGTTGGAGCGGTGCCCCCTGCACAGCCGTGTGACCTACGTCAGTGAGGACGGGTTCGACCTGGGGTTCTCTGCCCAGCGGGCCCTCAGCCGCAACCGGGTGATTCACGCCCTGGGGCGGATGGTATTCGTGGCCCAGGCCCGGCTGGGACGGGGCGGAACTTGGGACGGCGTGACCCGGAACCTTCGTCTGAATCTCAGCAGCGTGGCCTGCTTCCGGGACGGAAGCGACGCCATGCAGGAGCTGGAACAGATGGGGGCATTTCTGGTGGGGGCAGAGGACCTTCGGGACCTGAGCGCCCTGGTGCAGAGCGCCCAAAGTATCACCCTCCCCGGCTGGGAGAAGAACAGCGAAAATATGTAACCCACCCGCTGGGAAGCGGGTGGGTTTTCTGCTGACAGTTCCTGCGCCCTGTTGGGACGATAAATTGTTGTTTACAGCAATATCACCGTAGGGGCGGATATTATCCGCCCGTAACCTTTCGTCTACAAAAGCACTCCGTTCTATCGGAAATGCTCAACTTAAGCCTTCGGGCGGCTAATAGCCGCCCCTACGGCAGCAACGTAAGGTGTTTGAAAACTGTAAACAACAATTTATCTGTGTATAGGAGCGTAAAAATACGTCCCCGCCGGTTCCGGCGGGGACGTATTATGAAATTGGGGATTACTCCTTGGTCAGGCTGCCCTTCTTGGCCCGGGTCTTGCTGTAGAGCACCAGCAGCAGCGTGCCGATGACGCCGGCGGAGATGGCGTTGGTCAGAGCGGCCACGGCGCCCTGGGTGAACACCAGGGTGGGGTCCTCAGCATAGACCACGATGTCCAGGACGGGAGCCACCACAATCCAGGCCACCACGTTGGCGATTACCTGGAACACGTTGTACATCAGAATGTCCTTGCCGGTGAGGACGCCGTCCTCCACATGGAGCTTGGGGAACACCAGGCCCATGATGAAGCCCGCCACGCCGGAAGCAACGACCCAGCTCCATCAGGCGCTGCCGTACTGCACGATGTCAGACAGGGCGTGACCGATGAAGGCGACCAGGAAACCGGCCAGAGGGCCGAACAGAGCGGCGAAGAAGCCGCCGACGCCGTAGGCACTCTGAATCTGGGTTTCAGGAATGCCGGTGGGAATCTTTACGAACATGAACAGCACGGTAAACAGCGCTGCGCCCAGGGCAGTGCCCACCAGGGTTCTGGTGTTAAAGGCAAACAATTTTTTCTTCATTTCCAATATCCTCCGTTCCGAATTGTAAGTACGAACGTACAGTGATTATTTTACATCAGTTTTCCGGTTTTGTAAAGACAACAGTCCACTCGGGACCAAAATTCAGGTCAAATTTTTTGCACATACTTCCCTGGCTTACGGCCATGGCCACCTTCATCAGCTCGTTATTGTAGATCATGGGGTCGCCCTTTTTGGCGAAACCGAAGCTCTGATGGAAGAGCACCGTCCGGTTGAACACCTCCCGATCCTCGTGGAAGATGGACACGTGCACCATGTCGCCGTACTGGAAGCCCGCGCTCTGGAAGTCTGCCAGGGGGATGTTGGTCCAGAGATTGCCGAAGTTGGGGTCATTGATTTCAAAATAGCCCTTTACTTTTCCGGGGGCCACCTCGGGCGCGTAGATGGGGTGCTCCACGATCTCCTCCACCGGATATTCCGGGCCCACGCCCTCGAAATCGATGATGCCGCTGGCCAGCCGGGCGGCGGTGTAGCCGAACAGGTCCCGGCCATGGAAGATGGCCACGCCCTCGGTGCCCTTGCCCCGGAGGCGGTTGACGGATTCGTCGATTTCCCGGACGGCCTCAATGCCGATGAACTTCTTCACATGGGTCAGGCTCCCGTTGTCCGGGGACACCACATAGTAGCCGTCCACGGTTTTGGCCACGCAGGCCCGGCGCTTGGTGCCCACGCCGGGGTCCACCACGGATACGTAGATGGTGCCCTTGGGCCAGAACTGGAGGCTCTGGTACAGCCGGTAGCTGGCGCTCCAGGTGTCGTACTGGGGCAGCTGATGGGTGCCGTCGAAGATTTCCAGCTCCCGGTCCACGGACTTCACCACGCCGTACATGGAGCTGACCGCGCCCTCGGCGTAGGTGAAGTCGGTCTGGAACACCAGAATGGGCTTGTCAAACATACTCATACTATTTTTCCTCCTCAGATAAATGGATTCCAGAATCTGCCGTGATTGACAAAGGCGGTGATGGCCATGACCGCCGCCAGAATGGCAAGGCAGACGCCAATACAGATGTAATCCTTTTGTCCCATGGGGGTTGCTGCGTACCAGGTGCGCTTTTTGTGCTTGCCGAAGCCCCGCAGGTCCATGGCGTTGCTGACCACATCCACCCGGTCCAATGTGGAGAAGATCAGCGGGATGCAGATGTTCATCACATTCTTGACCCGGGTGCCCAGCTTCTCCTTTTTGCTCAGGTCCAGGCCCCGGCTCTGCTGGGCCACGGCGATGTCGTTGTAGTTGCGGATGGTGTCCGGGAAGTAGCGCAGGGTCAGAGCCAGGGCATAGGCCGCCTTGTAGCTGACATGGACGCCGTTGAGGGAGGACGCGAACTCCGAGGGGTTGGTGGTGAGCAGAAACAGCATCCCCAGGGGAATCACCGAGGCGTACTTGGCGAATTTGCTGATCTGGTAGAGCAGCTGCTCCTGGGTGACGGTGTAGCGGCTGCTGAACCGGAAGAGCTCGTGACAGGTTCCGTAAATCTCCACACCGTAGGTGGGGTTGAACAGGTACGTCAGCAGAAAATTCATGCCCAGGAAGATGACCACCGCCCACAGCATGACCTTGATCTGGGAGAAGGTGATGCCGGACAGGCGCAGCACCGTAAACGACAGTACCATGATGACCAGAATGCTGCGGATGTCGTAGGTAAACATAACGCTTGCGGAGAGAATCAGGAAGCACAGTAACTTCGTCAGGCCGGAGAGCCTGAACACCCAGTTGTCCCGCTCCACATAGTCGAAGATTTTATCCTTCATGGCGTACCACCTCCCGCTCGTAGTCGATGAAGTTCTGGACGAAGGTTCCGGGCTCCGGAATGCCCGCCATGGAGGCCAACTCATAGAGACTGGTCAGCTTCAGGCTGGCCCGGGAGGCAATTTCGGGATTTGTCAGGATGTCCACCGCTGTGCTGTCGCCGATCTTCCGGCCGTTGCTGATGACGATGGCGTGGGGGGTGTACTCCAGCATCAGGTGCATATCGTGGGTGATCATCAGGATGGTGACCCCCTGGTCATTCAGGCTCTTGAGGAACTCCATAATCTCGGTATAGTGGCGGTAATCCTGACCGGCGGTGGGCTCGTCCAGAATCAGAATCTGGGGCTCCATCACCAAAATGGAGGCAATGGTCACCCGTTTCTTCTGCCCGAAGCTGAGGGCGGAGACGGGCCACTTCTTGAAGGGAGCCAGGCCGCAGATTTTCAGGGCCTTCTCCACCTTCTCCCGGACGGTGTCCTCGTCCACCCCCCGGTTGCGCAGGCCCAGAGCCACCTCGTCATAGATCATGGATTTGCAGATCATCTGGTTGGGGTTCTGCATCACATAGCCGATGCGAAGGGAACGCTCCTTGATGGTGCTGCCCCGGAGGGATTCCTCCCGGAAGAGGATTTCCCCGGAGCTTTCCTTTACAAAGCCGCAGATCACCTTGGCCAGGGTGCTTTTGCCCGCGCCGTTGGTGCCCACGATGCTGACCATTTCCCCCTCCCGGATGGTAAAGGACACATCCTTGAGGATTTTCCGCTTCCGGTCATACTGGAAGTTCAAATCCTTTACCGTGAGGATGGGGGGCTTCTCCGGGGCGCTCTTTCGGGGCTGCCGGGACTGGTGCCACTGCATGAGGGGCTCCCGGACGGCGCCCATATCCAGGGTTTCCAGCTGACCGGCGTGGAGTTCGGGGGTAATGGGAATCCCGGCGTACTTCAGGGCCGTGACGTACAGCGGCTCCCGGATGCCCAGCTGGGGCAGAATTCCGGCGGCCATCAGCTCGTCCGGGGTCATGTCCGCGGCCACCCGGCCGTCGCTCATGACGATGATCCGGTCCACCCGGCGGTAGAGCACATCCTCCAGGCGGTGCTCGATGATGACCACGGTCTTGTTGTACTGCCGCGCAATCCGGTCGATGAGATCAATGGCCACCTTGCCGGTGGCGGGGTCCAGGTTGGCCAGAGGTTCGTCAAAGAGCAGGGTTTCCACCTGGTTGACCATCACCCCGGCAAAGGCCACCCGCTGCTTCTGGCCGCCTGACAGCTCATAGGGGGAGGATTTGAGCAGCTGGCCCATATCCATCAGGTCCGCCACTTCCTGGACGGTTTTCTTCATCTGGGCCTGGGGAGTGCAGTCGTTTTCCAGGGAGAAGGCGATATCCTCTCCCACGCTGAGGCCCACAAACTGGCCGTCGGAGTCCTGGAGAACGGTGCCCACCTTCTTGGACAGAGCGAAAATCCCCGCTTCCTTTGTGTTGAGGCCCCCCACCGTTACGCTGCCTGTAATCTCGCCCCGGTAGCTGAAGGGGATCAGGCCGTTGATGCAGTGGCCCAGGGTGCTCTTGCCGCTGCCGGAGGGACCCACGATCAGCACCTTTTCTCCTTTGTAGATGGTCAGGTCGATGTGATGCAATGTGGGCTCCGCCTGGGAGAAATACTGGAAGGAGAAATCCTTGAATTCAATGATGGGTTCTTTCATGCCGGACTCCTATTCGTAGATGACCCGGGGGGCCCTGCGGATGTGGATTTTCCACTTGTTCCCCGTACCGATGTTGTAGGCCCTGGCGAAGGAGCCCTGGTTGATGGCCACGGCCATGCAGTCCAGGCTGTTCACATACACCAGCGGCTCGCCCACGCAGACATCCGCAAAGCTCCTGGCATAGGTCAGGATGTTCTTATAGAGCATCCGGGTCTCGTTTTCAATGCTGATTTCCAGACGGCCGCCGTGGGGAACTCCCAGCTTCGCGAACAGCTCCCGGGGGATATTGGTCCACAGGCTGCCGAACCGGACGTCCAGCACGTCGATGGTGCCGCTGACGCTGTCGCCCTCCAGCTTGGCGTCCACCACGGGGAGCTCAATGACGCTGTCCGCATCCACGGCAGGCCCCACCTGCTCGAAGGTGATGACGCCTGCAGCCAGCCGGGCGCCGGTGAAGGCGTAGATGTCCCGGCCGTGGAAGGTGTAGCTCTCCCCGGAGCCCTGGAGCCGGTTCACGCTTTCGTCGATGATCCGGGCGGCGCGGATGCCGCACATCCGTTTCACATGGGTCAGGGTGCCGTTGTCGGGGGTGATGATATAGTGGCCGCCGTTGGTTTCCACCGCGATGGAACGCCGGGTGGAGCCAACCCCGGGGTCTACCACGCTGACGAACACCGTGCCCTGGGGCCAGTAGCTGACCGTCTGAATCAGGCGGTAGGAGGCTTCCCAGATATCATAGGGGGTGATCTCATGGGTCAGGTTGGAGATGACAAGCCCGGGGTCAACCCCGTAGGCCACGCCGTACATGGCGCTGACCGCGCCGTCCACGGTGCCGAAGTCGGATTGAAAAACAAGGGGCTTCATTTCGATTCATCGCCTTTCTGCGTATTTTTCCTTTCATCAGTATACAGCCGAAAGCCTTCAAATGCAAGGAAAAACCCCGAAGCTCGGGCGAAAAAACACTTCTCGCCCCATGCTGCGGGGTTCCTTCCCTCTACTTCCACCAGGTTTCCAGGATGGCCAGAATCTGTTCCTCATAATTCCCGTCAAAATCCTCACTTTTCCCGGCGGAGCGGACGTTGCTCTGGGCGCCCCGCTCCGGGGCGGGGTACTCCCAGATGTGGTAGCTCAGTCCCTTGTGGACAAACGTGATGCTGCCGCAGTCGTCCTCCTCATAGTATTGGAAAGGAACACCGTGGGATGTCAGGTGTTCGCGTACTCTGTTCAGCCGCATGGAATCTCCTCCTGATTACAATCTCGTGTAGATTGGGTTCCTTCAGCAGTCCGATAAATTGTTGTTTATACGTTCTTTGCTGTCATTGCGAGCCAGTGCGCACACTGGCGTGGCAATCCCCCGGTTGAATGGAACCAGGTAGCGATTACCGCCAAGAACCGTAACAACCCCTGTTTTTCGGGTGCTATTCGGTACATTCTCACTCTAACTGGGGGATTGCCACACCAGTCTGCGGACTGGTTCGCAATGACAGGAAACTCGAAGGCGAAGCCGCTAAACAACAGGGCACCTCTAAAAACTCCTTTTTGGCTTTTGAGCGGATCTTTTACCCTCACAATGCGTTTTGAAAATCCCGCAATACATCCAGTATTCCGGAATTTTCAAAACTTTTGTATCTCCTTGCTGTATCAGATCAATCCGTGTTTGTGGGAACAACCTTTGACCTGCGGATCAGCATCCGCTGTCGGGGTGGAATTGGCGCTGGCGCTTCACCCAGTGGCTGCGGGGGTTGTGGAAGGGGGCGGGGCCCTCCAGCTCGGATTCGCCGATGGTGAGGTCCGCCCGGATGGCGCTGTCATACACCGAGCGGCCCAGGAAGGGAATGGGGATTCTCGCCAGTGGGAACAGGTAGCAGGCGTGGTAGCACACCTCTGCCGCGAAGCAGTGGAAGGAGGTATCCGCTGTGTGGGTGGCGAGGACGGCCAGCGCCTCGTATTCACTTGGGTTTTCAGGGTCACGGATGGTGATGCGCCCATGGTCGCATACGGTACAGCCCGCCCGGGCATTGTTTTCCTCCAGAAACCGGGCTAAACGGCACCGGGGATTCCGGGAATACTGCTGAGCGTAGGCAACGGGAACCGGGAGGGAGCCGTCCCGTGCCAGCCCTGCGATGAAGCGGACGTAAAGCTCCGCAATCAGGTAGGGAGCCTGGGCTTGTGGGCGGCGGAAGTAGGCCTTCAGGGTTTCACTATGCCGCTGGCCCCGGGAGGCCACCACCCGGTTGATTTCCAGGTTCAGAGCGGCGCGACTCTCCGGGGAGGGGTCTGCCAGACACCGGGTCAGCGCGTCGGTATGGAATTCAATGAAGCTGACCGTCACCCCCGGGGTATCCCCGTCAGCAATTTCTCCCCGCTGGGCGTTGTACTCCTGCTCCCGCATTTTGAAGAGGCTGTAACAGAAATCCCCCGATCTGGGGATGCCGTAAAGATACCAGTCGTCAAAGAACAGGTCGCAGCGCCGCTGCTCTCCCCGGGCGTTGGGGAAGGTTTCAATGCCCCTGCCTGTCAGAATGTCCGCCAGGGAGCGTGTGGACGCGCAGAATCCGTCCTCAGTGCGGCAGAGAGTCTCCGGCGTCAGGGAAAGCTCCCGGAACAGGGGCGGAATCTGGGGCGGCGCAGGGTGAATGCCGTATCTCATGGTGTGTCACTTCCTTATGAGAAGAGTATAGCGCCCGGGGCGAAGGTTGTCAATTCCCCGGAGGAAGCCGCATAGAATGGCCGGGAGGTGAGCGCCGTGAACGCATGCGAACTGAGCGCTTCCATTACAGCCCTGGCAAATGTGCTTGCCGGAAGCCTGAGCGAGGAGGAGCTGGGACTGCTGGGGGCGATTCTGACCCAGCTGGGGGACACCCTGACCACCATCGCGGCTCACAGAAGCCTATGCGGTAAATAGAAGAACGCCTGCGCCGGAAATGCCCGGGGCAGGCGTTTTGAATCAGTCGGGCTGCTGGCCGTCGTGAGGGAGCCATTTGCACTCGGTAACGGCCATTTCCGAAAAAACAGCGGTGAAGCTGGAATTTTCCGGGGAGCAGGCGTAGATGCCGAAGCGAATTTCCCCGGCGCCCTCCCACAAGTGGCAGATGCGCAGCTGCCGGAAGAACAGTCCGTCGTCGGAGCACTCGATGCAGAAATCGGATTTCCGGCGGCTGAGGCGGTAGTACATGGATTTGACCGAGGCGGGGATGTCCGTGGTGGCCCAGTCGGAGTAGCCGTGGTTGGTGACCACGCTGCCTAAGCGCTGGAAATCGGTATTCTCGTATTCGATGGAGCCCTTCAGCCAGTTCTCGCTGTCCAGGTAGAGGACTATGCCGCACTGGTCGAACCGGTGGGCGGCGGAGGAAAACTCGGTTTTCACCGTGAAGGAGAAGAATTCCTCCCGGGTACTCAGCTGGGCGAGGGGAGCGTTGTCGTTGCGGAAGCCGTAGTAGGTCCGCTGCCACAGGTCGGTGCCGGGTTCGGTGGTGATGGTGACGGTGTCCGGGGTGACGGAGAAGCTTTTGGGAGGCCGGGTCCAGACAAGTTTGGACGGATCCAGTTTCATGGTGAGGGCTCCTTTCATGGTGGGCAGTCAGTTGACAGGTTCATTCTAGCATGGATGCTGCCGCTACGCAAGGGAGGAAAGCAAAGAAGGGGGAGACGAACGATAAATTGTTGTTTACCTTACACGTTCCAAGTTTTCTGTCATTGCGAACCAGTCCGCAGACTGGTGTGGCAATCCCCCGGTTAGAGGGAAAATGTACC
>SFHI01000149.1 GCA_004555705.1 Clostridiales bacterium
AAATCGCCGCCGCTTTGCAGCTGCTCCAGAAGCCGCCGGTATTCCTCGTTCCCCGGCTCGATCTCACAGGCTTTTTTGGCCGCGTCCAGGGCGGCGATCTTGTTGCCCATGTACATGTTGGCCCCGGCGCAGAGGTAGTACCACTTGCCGTCCCGCTCGGGGATGGGCACGCCGTTGAGGGCGTTCAGCGCCTCCCGGTACATGCCGTTGCGGATATAGTTCTTGGCGGCGGTGTACTCGCTGCGCTCGTACTGCTGCTGTTGCTGCTGGCCGCCCCACTGGCTCCAGCCGCTCCAGCCGTAGGGGCCCTGTCCGCCGTAGGGGTTGTATCCGCCGTAGGCCCCCTGGCCGTAGGCGTTTTGCTGGGCGGTGCCGTTTTTGATCTGGTCATAGGCGGCGTTGATCTCGTTCATCTTCCTGGCCGCCTCCGGGTTGTCCGGGTTCCGGTCGGGGTGATACTTCTTCGCCAGATCCCGGTATGCTTTTTTGATCTCCTCGTCGCTGGCGTCCGGTGAGACGCCCAGGACTTTATACGGATCCTGTACCATCTGAGGGTCCTTTCTTCTTTTTCAAGCTGTATTTCTTGTCAAACTCTGTCCACAGTCCCACACAGAGTATGTTTTTCAGGATATCCACATCCTGCACCAGGGGCAGCCGGTCAAACTCCCGGACGCAGTCGCCCAGGAGCATTTTCAGAATGTCCCGGAAGCGCTGCTCATTGTCCAGCCCGTAGTAGCGGCGGAAGGGATTGTAGCGGTTGAAGAGGGTGTCGCTCTCCAGATCCATGCAGGCGTCCATCACATAGAGGAAGCGGCCCAGCGCCTGCCCGGTGCTGCGCAGGGCGGTGCTCCAGTAGTCCTCCCGGGGGGCGAAGATCTCCCCCATCAGCATGGCAAAGCAGTCCGCCGCCCGGTCCGGGGATTCCTCTCCGGCCTGTTCCAGCCTGTGCAGCTCCCGGAGGGAAAGATCCATGGCCTCACACTGGCGGGGATATTGGGCGCTGATGGTTTTGTAGGCCCTTTTCAGTACGCCGGCCTCGGCCAGGGCGATGGGGTTTGAATCGTCCGCCCAGTCGTCCATGCATTTGAGATAGGCCAGGGCCACGTTCATATCCGCCGCGTAGTCGGTAAATTCCGTGCGCCACCAGGGCCTTGGCTCCGCCGGGTGGGCGATGCATTTTTCCCTCTCCCGCTGCTCCGACGGCTCGTACAGGGAGCCCAGAAGCAGCACCAGAAAGGTCATGTCGAAGTTCAGCGTCATGCGGCTGAGCTGGCCGTGGCGCTCCTTCAGGCTGCGGCAGAGGCCGCAGTAGCAGGCTTTGTATCTCAGCTGCTGCTCCTCGTCCAGCAGCTCGGTGTTTGCCACCAGGTAGCCGAACATCTCAGGATCTCCCCGTAAAGGAGCAGCCGCACTTGCGGCAGACGATCTTGATCTTGCCGTGGCCTCTAGGCACCCGCAATGTGGTGCGGCAGGAGGGGCAGGTAAAGAACTTATAGTCCTTGCGCTGTACCCAGCGCTCGTGCCTCACTCTGAGCCAGGCGGACACCTTGTATTTCACCCGCATGAACTTGCCGTTTTCCTCCCGCCTGCGGTACAGGTTGCGGGAGAACATGCGGAAATAGATACAGATCAGAAGCAGCAGGACGATACCATAGATTATCGCCCCGGCCTTTCCCCCCGCGATCGTTCCGGCAAACACCAGAATAATGTCGATCACCAGCAGGAAAACATTGAGCTGATCGTTTCCGTTTCTGCCAGCCATAAATTGTGCCAGACGCTGTCTCATACTCTCACCTGAATGGAATAATTTCAATAATTGATTGTATCACAACGCCCGGACAATACATCAAAAAATTGTTAACAACGCTCTTTTTTTCTCTCTTCCAGAGACAGGAGAACAATTTTTTCGCAGAGCTGGGCGTAGCTCAGGCCCTCCACAGCGGCGGCCTTGGGGATCAGGCTGGCCGGGGTCATGCCGGGCAGGTTGTTGACCTCCAGACACCAGGCGCGGCCCTCCCCGTCCAGAATGAAGTCGGTCCGGGAATAGACGGACAGGCCCAGGGCCTTGTGCAGCTTCAGCGCCGCCTCCCCCACCAGCCTGTGCTCCTCTTCGGTAATGGGTGCGGG
>SFHI01000039.1 GCA_004555705.1 Clostridiales bacterium
CGCAGGCGTATTTCACTTGCGAAGCAAATTTCACAAATCCCGGAAGGGATTTATTTCGTTGAAAAGAAACAACCTTTGTCCGGTAGACAAAGGTTGTTTCTTTTCTGGCGGAGACGGTGGGATTCGAACCCACGTGGGATTGCTCCCAAACTGATTTCGAGTCAGCCCCGTTATGACCACTTCGATACGTCTCCCTATTGGCCGTTACTCACGACCGGGATATTATATCAGCAAGTACCGGAAAAATCAAGGGTTTTCCTTCCGTTTTGCAAGTTCCAGAATTCCCTTCATCTGCTCACAGATTGCACCGTAATTCTCCCTGCGGTGAGGCCGCAGACACCCGGAGCAGTCCTTGATTCCCTTGTCCGTATACCGGAAGCTGCCCCCGCACTTCTCCCCCAGGGCGTACAGCGGGCAGTAGCAGAACAGGCAGCTGAACCACTCCGGATCCGCCCCCTTGTGGCAGGGGAAATACTCACATTCCCTGTTCTGAAAAAAATCGTAATGGCTCATAACTTCTCCAATCCCCGGCCCCAGCCGGATTCGGGTGTGAATTGTTGTTTACAGCACTAAAAAAGAAACTGTCATTGCGAACCAGTCCGCTTTCCTGGTGTGGCAATCCCCCAACTTTTCAGGACGGTTTGTTCGGGCGTTTGTCCGTTTTTCGTACATTTCCCCCTAACCGGGGGATTGCCACGCCACTTAAGCGCACTGGCTCGCAATGACAGCGTTTATTTTGTAAACAACAATTTTTCGTACTTCTTTGCATCGCAGGCAGCAATTCCTCTTGCGCTTTTCCACATCCGTGGTACAATTCAATCAGCATCCTTTTTCAAACCACCGTCCAGGGGTACACCCGGGGCGGCTCTTTCCGGAAGATCATCCGCTTTCCGGTGCGGGGGTGGGTGAATTCCACCATGTGTGACCAGAGGGCGATTTCGCAGGGGTCCTCCCGGGTGTCGTACTTCCGCTCCCCCACCAGGGCCATTCCCCGGCTGGCAAACTGAACCCGGATTTGGTGGGTTCTGCCCGTGTGCAGCCGAATCCGCACCCGGCTGAGGTCCCCCGCCTGATTCAGTACCCGGTAGCTCAGCACCGCCTCCTGAATTCCCTTTCCCGGCTCCGCAGCCACATAGGTCATGCGCCTTGCCTTGTCCCGGCCCAGCAGGTCCCGCAACTGCCCTTCCTGAGGGGCGGGCGTGCCATGCACCACCGCCAGGTACTCCTTGCCGAATTCGTTCTCCCGGACCTGCCGGGACAGCTCCGAGGCAGCGGAAGCGGAGCGCGCCAATACCATCACGCCGCCCACCACCCGGTCCAGCCGGTGAACCGTCCGCACGTCGGCCTTTTCCTCCCCAAGCTCTTTCCGTACCAGCTCCGGGACACCCCCCGGCTCGTCGGTGGACAGAACCCGCTGCGGCTTGACGCATACCACAATATCCGCATCTGAATAAAGAATCTCCATACCATTCTCCCCCGCGCTTTCCCCTATCCTATCAAAAAAATAATGGCAATGCAAGTGAAAGGAGCCATGTTCATGAAAATCATCATTCTGGATGGTCACGCCCTGAATCCCGGCGACCTGGATTGGGGCTGCCTGGACCAGTTCGGGGAGGTCACCCTCTACGACCGCACCGCAACAGAGGCCGAGGCCATCGCCCGGAGCCAGGGGGCGCAGATTCTGCTGACCAACAAAACCCCCATCACCCCCACTCTTCTGGACGCCTGCCCCAGTGTCAAGCTGGTCTGCGTTCAGGCCACGGGCTACAATGTGGTAGACACGGCAGCGGCCCGGGAGCGGGGCATCCCGGTGTGCAACGTTCCCAGCTACGGCACGGACGCTGTGGCCCAGTACACCTTTGCCCTGCTGCTGGAGCTGTGCCACCAAATCGGGCTCCACAACACCTTGGTACACCAGGGACGCTGGAGCGAATGCCCGGACTTCTGCTTCTGGGCCACGCCCCAGATGGAGCTGGCAGGGAAAACCATGGGCATCATTGGCTTCGGCAAAATCGGCAGAGCCGTGGGCCGCATTGCCCGTGCCTTTGGGATGAATGTTCTCGCCTACAGCCGCAGCCAATGCGATGAAGGAGAGTCCATCGGCAGCTACGTGGAGCTGGACGACCTTCTGCGGCGCAGCGACGTGGTTTCCCTCCACTGCCCCCTGTTCCCGGAAACCCGGGAAATCATCAACGCGCAGACCATTGCCCGGATGAAGGACGGCGCAATCCTCCTCAACACTGCCCGGGGCCCCCTGATCTCCGAGGAGGCCGTAGCCCGGGCGCTTCATACCGGTAAACTCCGGGGCGCGGCAATGGACGTGGTCACCCAAGAACCCATCCCCAAGGACAGCCCCCTGCTCACCGCTCCCAACTGCATCATCACGCCCCACATGGCCTGGGCCCCCACCGAAAGCCGGGAACGGCTGCTGGCCTGTGTGGTTGACAACATCCGCGCATTTCTGGAGGGTCATCCCCAAAACGTAGTCAATCCATAACCCAACCCGCGCAGCGGCCCCGGTTGAAATCCAACCAGGGCCGCTGTCTGTTGTACAGTTTCTGCCGAATGCGTGCCAGATTGACCTGGCAGTACGACTAATTGTTGTTTACAGTTTTCAAACACGTTGCGTTTACACCGTAGGGGCGGATATTATCCGCCCGAACGCTTAAGTTTTTTGAGTGTTTTCGATAAAACAGGGTGCTTTGGTGGACGAAAGGTTGCGGGCGTCTAATAGCCGCCCCTACGGCAAAATCTCGGTAAACAACATTTACCTTTCTGCCAAATGAATTTGACATATGCGGGCCGCAATTTCCGCTTTTAACGCTCCTGTCCGCTCTCCTCCCGCATCCATCGCAGGGTGCAGGCCCGGTGATCCAGGGAGCCGTCCAGATACAGGGCAGTCTCCTGGATTCTCCGAAAACCCAGCCTCTCATGGAGTGCCAGGGAGGGAAGGTTACTCTTCGCCACGTGGGAATACACCGGTCCGTCCAGGGTCCCCAGCACCGCTTCCAGCAGCCGGGAGGCATAGCCCTTTCTCCGCTGCTGCGGCGCGGTTTCCAGCGCGTTTACCAGCACCCCGTCCCGGTAGGGCTCCAGGCGCAGGGCGCTGACATAGCTTCCGCCCTCTTCCCAGACGGCATATGCCGCCCCGGGTGTCCGGAAAAAGCATTCCCGCAGATACCGGTAGAAATCCTCCTCCGCCAGCCGCAGGCCGGCCCCGGCGGGTTCCTCCGGATAATCCCGCTCCGCTTTTTCCTGGTTTCCCTGGAGGTACACCCCCATCAGCGCCCCGAACCGCAATTCCCGGAGGCTATGGGCCAGAATCAGCACCGTACGTCATCCCCTTTCGGGTTTTATGTGAACAACCCGGGTTATTCACCGGTTTATGCACACTTTCCACAGGTCTATCCACAGCCTGAAGGGAAATTCCACAGGCGAAAACCCCGGAATTTCCCTTCAATATCCTACAATTCGTTACAATTTGTCATTTATCTTTGAACAATTCATGAATATCCGTCCCAATATTCATTCACCCGGCCATGAATACACCCTACAGAGCCTCTCCCAGGATGGATTTGGTGGCGTAGGCGTTCAGACGCATATCCGCCACATTCCCCGCCAGGAATTCGTAGTAGGCCTGGGCGCCGATCATGGCCCCGTTGTCTCCGCACAGCTTCAGCGGAGGAAGATACACCCGCGCCCCCAGCTCCCGGGCCGCCATCAGAATATCCCCCCGAATCCGGGAGTTGGCGGCCACGCCTCCCGCCACGGCAACCTTCCGGTAACCCGTCCGCTCCAGTGCCATCACCACCCGGGGCGTCAGGGTATCCGACACCGCCGCCGAAAAGCTGGCGCAGAGGCTGGGGATGTCCAGCTCCTCCCCCACCTGTTCGGCGTGGTGGATCAGGTTCAGGCTGGCGGTTTTCAGCCCGGAGAAGCTCATGTTGAAGGGGTTTTCCCCGGGCTTGCTCCTGGGCAGCTCGTATTTCCGGTCATCCCCGGTGGATGCCATTTTGTCCAGGGCCGCACCGCCGGGATAGGGCATCCCCAGCACCCGGGCCACCTTGTCAAAGCACTCCCCCGCCGCGTCATCCAGGGTGGTGCCCAGAATCTCCATTTTTGTATAATCCTTCACATCCACCAGCATGGTGTGCCCCCCGGATACCACCAGGCACAGAAACGGCGGCTCCAGCTCCGGATAGGCAATGTAGTTTGCCGCGATGTGTCCGCGAATATGATGGACAGGAATCAGGGGCTTGCCCATGGCGAGAGCCGCCGCCTTGGCGAAATTCACACCCACCAGCACCGCTCCGATCAGCCCGGGGGCATAGGTCACCGCCACCGCGTCCAGGTCCTGCCGGGTCAATCCAGCGTCCAGCAGCGCCTGATCCGCCAGGGCATAAATCGCCTCGATGTGCTTGCGGGAGGCAATCTCCGGCACCACGCCGCCATAAATCCGGTGCAGCTCCACCTGAGAGGCGATGCAGTCCGTCAGCACCTGCCGTCCGTCCCGGACGATGGCCACGGCGGTTTCGTCACAGGAGGATTCCACAGCGAGAATATTCAAATTTCCCACTCCTTTCTCAGAATGAGGGCGTCCTCCCGGGGGTCCCGGTAGTATCCCCGCCTCCGGCCGATTTCCACGAAGCCCAGCTTGGCATACAAGGCCCTTGCAGCCTCGTTGGAATCGCGAACCTCCAGGGTCAGGCACCGGCTGCCCCGCTCTTTCAGAGAAGCCACCAGCGCGTTCACCAGCGCTTCCCCCACCCCCTGCCGCCGGAATTGAGGCGCCACGGCCAGGTTCATCATGTCCGTTTCGTCCATCACCGTCTGGGAGCCCACATAGCCCGCAAGGCTATCCCCCTCCATGGCCACCAGCCACAGAGCCAGGGGGTTTTCAAGTTCCCCGGCCACGCTCTTTTCGCTCCAGGGCAAGGTAAAGCACAGCTTCTCCAGCTCCGCCACCTGGGAAACCTCTCCGGCGGTCATTTTCCTGAATTCCATCACTTTGCCTCGTACCAGCTCTTTCCGAATTTGGCCTCGGCGGTAAGGGGCACCTGGAGCTTTGCCACCTGCTCCATCTCCCGGCTCACCAGCTCCGCCACCTGGGGGGCAATCCCCTCGGGGCACTCCACGATCAGCTCGTCATGAACCTGCAGCAGCAGCTCTGCCTCCGGGAATTGCCGCGTCAGCGCTTCTTCCACCCGGATCATGGCCAGCTTGATCAGGTCCGCGGCGGTCCCCTGGATGGGGGAATTCAGCGCGATCCGCTCTGCCCCCTGGCGGATGTTGAAATTGCTGCTTTTCAGCTCCGGGATATACCGTTTTCTCCCATAGAGGGTCTGGGTGTACCCCTTCTCCCGGGCGTCCGCCACCACCTGCTTCATATAGTCCCGAACGCCCCGGTAGTTTGCCAGGTAGTTTTCAATATACTGCTTCGCCTCATACCGGCTGACCCCGATGTCCTCCGCCAGTGAGAATTCGCTGATGCCGTAGACGATGCCGAAATTCACCGCCTTGGCGTGCCGCCGCTGGAGGGGGGTAACCTGCTCCGGGGATACGCCGAACACCTGGGCCGCGGTAGCGGTGTGGATGTCCTGCCCTTCGCAGAAGGACCGCTGCATGGCCTCGTCCCCGGCGATGTGGGCCAGCACCCGCAGCTCGATCTGGCTGTAGTCCGCGTCCACCAGCACGCAGCCTTCCTTCGGCACAAACATCTTCCGGATTTCCGCGCCCAGGTCCGTGCGCACCGGAATGTTCTGCAAATTCGGCTCCGTGGAGGACAGCCGCCCAGTGGCGGTCACCAGATTCTGGAAGGTGGTGTGAATCCGCCCGTCCTCCCCGATCTCCTTAATCAGGCCATCGGCATAGGTGGACTTCAGCTTGGTCAGCATCCGGTAGTCCATAATGGCGGGGATAATGGGATGCTTCCCCTTCAGCTTCTCCAGAACCTCCGCGTTGGTGGAGTAGCCGGTCTTGGTCTTTTTCACCGGGGGCAGGCCCAGCTTTTCAAAGAGCAGCTCCCCCAGCTGCTTGGTGGAGTTAATATTGAAGGGCTCCCCGGAATAGGAATAGATCAGAGTCTCGCAGTCCTGGATTCGCTGCGCGAGCATCTGCCCGAACTGGACCAGCTGCTCCCGGTCAATGGCCACGCCCCGCTTTTCCATCCGGTACAAAACCCGGCACAGCGGAAGCTCCATTCCAAAATAGAGCTGCTCCATCCCGTTTTCCCGTAGCTGCTTTTTCAGGATTTCTTTCAGATTCCACACCGCCTCCGCGCAGGCAGAGGCGTCCCCATCCTCCACGGTGGCGCCCAGGAAGGTGGTGGCCAGCTTGGAAACCGGATAATCCGACTGGGAGGGGTTCAGGTCGTAGGCGGCAAGGGCCGTATCAAACACGCACTCCCCACAGGGAATCCCCATTTCGTCCAGGCGGTGCATGGTGGTTTTGCTGTCGTGCAGGATCAGCTTCGTTCCGGCAAAGGAAAGGCCCATCCCCGCCTCCATGGGGGTCAGGGCGCATACGCCCTCCCGGCAGGCAAGCCCCAGGCTGCCGTCTCCGGCAAGATACAGGGCATATTCCTCCTGGTTCTGGGGCACGGCCTCCAGACGGGGAAGGGTCTCCGGTACGGCTTCGGCTGCAGCGGGAGCCGCGGCCTCCGCGCCCCGCAGGCCGTACTTGTCAATCAGCCGGACAAATTCCAGCTTCTGGAACAGCTTGTAGAGCTCCGGACGGTTGTAGGGCTGCACAATGGCGTCCCGGGGCGTAAAATCAATAGGCGCCTCCGGACAAATGGTGGCCAGCTCATAGGACAGGTATGCGCTCTCCTTCCCGCCCTCCAGCTTTTCCCGGAGCTTGGGCCGGATGGAGGCGTCCTGAAGGTTGGCGTATACCCCGTCCAGGCTTCCGAATTTCTGCAGCAGTTCCCCCGCGGTCTTGGGGCCCACCCCGGCCACGCCGGGGATGTTGTCGGAGGAATCTCCCATCAGGGCCTTCAGATCGATCAGCTTTTTGGGTTCGAAGCCGTATTCCTCCCGGAACCGTTCTTCATCATAGAGGGTCGCGTTGGTCTGGCCCGGCTTGGAAATCACCAGCTTTACATGGACATTCTCGTCAATCAGCTGAAGACTGTCCCGGTCTCCGGTGACGATGACGCACTCCCACCCTTGCTCTGAGCAGATTTTTCCAACGGTGCCGATCACATCGTCAGCCTCCCAGCCCTGGCATTCGTAGATGGGAATGTTCATGGCCCGGAGCACATCCTTCATAATTGGCATCTGCATAGCCAGCTCCTCGGGCATCCCCTTCCGGGTGGCCTTGTAGCCGTCGTAGCGCAGGTGCCGGAAGGTGGGCCCATGGAGGTCAAAGGCCACGCATACCGCCTCGGGCTGCTCCTCCTTCTCCATCCGCTCCAGAATGTTCAGGAAGCCATAAATGGCGTGGGTGTACAGCCCCTCCCGGGTGGTCAGGGGCCGCACGCCAAAGAACGCCCGGTTGATGACGCTGTTTCCGTCTAAAATCAGAAGCTTCATACTCTTCTCCACTTGGCACCCTGGGGAGTGTCAATGATTTCAATTCCCCGGGCTTTCAGTTCGTCCCGGATTCGGTCCGCCTCGGCAAAGTTCTTCTCCTTTTTGGCCGCCGTCCGGGCGGCAACCAGAGCGTCAATCTCCGGGTCCGCGCTGGCGGCAGCCTCTTCCGCCTCCTGGGCGCGCACCTTTTCCGCCGCGCTCAGAAGGTTCAGGGAAAGCACCCGGTCAAAGTCCTTAAGCGCCGCCAGCTTGGTGGCATCGGAGCACTTGGCCTTCAGCACATCGTAGACAGCCGTCACTGCCAGAGAGGTATTCAGGTCTCCGTTCAGCGCACCCACGAACCGCTCCTTCAGCTTCTCCAGGGCGGAAGCATCCACTTCTCCCTCCGGCTTCAGGGTTGCAATCTTCGCGATCAGCTTCTGGTAAGCCAGGGCAGCGTTGTCCAGATTCTCCCAGCTGAACACCAGATTCCGCCGGTAGTGGCTCTGCAGGCAGAAGAGCCGGTAGGCCATGGGATCATACCCCTTGCTTTCCAGCAGGGAAACCGTCAGGAATTCTCCCTTGGATTTGCTCATCTTTCCGGTGTCCGTATTCAGGTGGTGGACGTGGAACCAGTAGTTGCACCACTTGTGGCCCAGATAGCTTTCGGACTGGGCAATTTCATTGGTGTGGTGGGGGAAAGCGTTGTCGATGCCGCCGGCGTGGATGTCCAGATGCTCGCCCAGGTACTTCATGGAGATGCCGGAGCACTCGATATGCCAGCCGGGATAGCCCACGCCCCAGGGGGAGTCCCATTTCAGGGCCTGATCCTCAAATTTGGACTTGGTGAACCAGAGGACGAAGTCATTCTTGTTGCGCTTGTTGGGGTCCTCCTCCACACCCTCCCGGACGCCCACAGCCAGGTCCTCCTGGTCATGGTCATTGAATACATAGTATTTGTCCAGCTTGGAGGTATCGAAGTACACGTTTCCCCCGGCCACATAGGCAAAGCCCTTGTCCAAAAGGCCGGACACAATCTTAATGTATTCGTCAATGCAGCCGGTGGCGGGCTGGACCACATCGGGGCGCTTGATATTCAGCTTGTCGCAGTCGGAGAAGAAGGCATCCGTATAGAACTTTGCAATTTCCATAACGGACTTGTTCTCCCGCTTGGCGCCCTTGAGCATCTTATCCTCGCCGGTGTCGGCATCGGAAGCCAGATGGCCCACATCCGTAATATTCATCACCCGCTTGACATTGTAGCCCAGATAACGCAGGGATTTTTCCAGCACATCCTCCATGATGTAGGTACGCAGATTTCCGATGTGGGCATAGTGGTACACCGTGGGGCCGCAGGTGTACATCTTCACTTCCTCCGGGGAGTTGGGGGTAAAGAGTTCTTTCTTGTGGGACAGGGAATTGTACAGATACATGGTTGACTCCTCCAATCGTTATGAATGGCAGGGGAACCGGCTGCAAGAAAAAAACCTCCTGTACCGGCAGTACAAGAGGCGGTTTTGGCCGCGGTTCCACTCTCATTTCTCGCTTGTGTTCACTTTTCCCGCTCCCGGACGCACCTTCCTCCGCCGATTATCCGTCCGGACTTCCAGCCAGCGGTCCGGGCTCTCTGAGGGATCGGAGCGGAGTACTCTTTCCGATCAACGCGGCTTTTTCTTCCCGCATATTTTATCATTATACCCGGGCCTTTGTCAAGCATTCCCGGGAGAATGGGGTAATTTTTACACCCGTTTCCATTCAGGGAAATATTTACATAATTTCTGATTATTAAGAAATTCTTATACTATTGACAATTCGCCCTTTTTCCCGTTATAATAACCATGTGAAATATGATGAAAGGGAGGTAACGTTATGAATCGCTCCTTCTATAATCACACCCACACAGGACTTTGCCGGATGCTCTGTGTCATCATGGCCGTCCTGCTTCTGACCGCCGTCATTTCCGGCTGCAGCAAAAAGCCGGAGGATACCACACCCAGCTCGGACAGCATGCTGGATCTGGGCAACGACACCACCCCCTCCACCGACGCGCCCCCCTCCTCGGACCCTTCTACGGATCCCACATCCGAAACCATCGACCCCGACATTCTGAATATCCGCAATACCCCCGGCCTGGGTGGTACGGTTATCGGGCACCTGGAGCCCGGCACCAAAATTGATGTTCTCCGGGAGGAATCTGCCGACGGACTGCGCTGGGCGCTGATCCGGCAGGGCTGGATTTGCATTGAATATCTGGAGCAGTATTTGAGTGCTGACGGTGTGCTCCTCGGCAGCGGCGGAGAGACCACCGCAACCACCGCCCCCACCGAAACCACTGCCGCGACCAAGCCCGCGGAAACCACCGCTCCCACCACCGGCGGGAACACCGGCAATACAGGCAATACGGGCAATACCGGAACCGGCACCGGAACCACCACCAATACCCCCGGCGTTGTCATCGCCACCGAGCTGAACATCCGCAAGGATGCGGATATCAACAGCGACGGCGTTGGCCAGTACAAGTACGGCGACCGGATCACCATTCTGGAGACCAAGAATGGCTGGGGCCGCACCGATAAGGGCTGGGTCTACATGGACTACGTCTATAAGGACGGCACCACCGGAAAGAACTCCTGCAAGGGTGTGGTTACCGTCAACGGCCTGAACATCCGCAGCGGCCCGGGCACCAAGTATGATGCCGTGGGCTCCCTGAACACCGGTGCCCGCGTCAACATTCTGGAGCGCATCACCATCGGCGACACCGTTTGGGGCTGCATTGACAAGGGTTGGATCTCCATGGGCTATGTCTACGTGGACGGGACCGAAGGCGACGGAGCCGGCTATGGCACCGTTTCCGGAGACGGGGTGAATGTCCGCAGCGGCCCGGGCACCGGCTTCGATGTAGTCGGCAGCCTGAACTCCGGCGATAATGTGGATATCCTCTTCCAGATCGAAATCGGCGATACCGCCTGGGGCTGCATCGGCGTGAGCAAGTGGGTCTGCATGGATTATGTAGGCATGGGTTAACCAATTCTTCCCCCGGGGCTTCCAAGCGGAAGCCCCGGATTTTTTCAGGAGGTTTTATGCTGAGCTCTGAAGGCTTCAATTTGTGGGCCGGAGGCTATGATCAAAGCGTCCGGGTGTCCGATGAAGAAAACAGTTATCCCTTCGCGGGATACAAGCGCGTCCTCGGAAGGATTTATGCCGGAATCCGGGAAATGGATGCCCGTCAGGTACTGGATATCGGCCTCGGCACAGGCATTCTGTCCGGACGGCTGTACCGTGACGGCTGCCATATCACGGGCATTGACTTCTCCGACAGAATGCTGCAAATCGCCCGGGAGAAAATGCCGGATGCCATCTTGATCCGGCATGACTTCTCCACCGGACTTCCCCAGCAGCTGCAGGGCGAAATCTTCGATGCCATTATCTGTACCTACGCCATCCACCACCTGCCGGACCCGCGGAAAACGCCATTCCTCGCGCAGCTTCAAAAGCACCTGGACCCCGGCGGAAAAATCTTCATCGGGGATGTGGCGTTTTCCTCCCGAAGTGATTTGGAGGCCTGCCGAAGAATCAGCGGGGACGAATGGGATGACGAAGAATTCTACCTTGTGGCCGATGAAATTCTGCCTCTGTTCCCCGGCGCGCACTTCGACCCCATCTCCTTCTGCTCCGGAATCCTGACGATTCCCCGTCTCTGACCCCCATACCCTGCCGGACCGCATTGCTCCTTCCCCGCGAAGTCCTTTCAGCCCCTCCCACACCCCAAGCAGTGAGACAAATTGTTGTTTAGCGGCTTCGCCGAATTGACAATTGACAATTGAAAATTGACAATTATTGTGTCCCTACAGGACGATCTTGAAATAAAAACGCAGTATTTTCAGCATAAATATTTTAAAATCATCCCGAAGGGATTCCTTAATTGTTAATTGTTAATTGTCAATTGTCAATTCTAAACAACAATTAATCTGTGTATCCATAGCCAAATAGCACCTATATCTCCTCAACTGCACGGACTGCAACCAGCTCCTACTCCATCCCGAACGCACCTTCGCCTTCCCCATGCCGCCTGCATCATAGAATCAAACCAGTATCAAACGTAACTCTCCGCAGTTTCTCTCTTGACTTCTCCGGCATAATCGTCTAAAATACCCCTTGTTCCCATACCGCCCCCAATCCCCACCCGAGCTCAGCATAGTTTGGTATCGCACCCGTTTTGGGTGCCGGAGCACGGTTTGCACCCGTGAAATCAGCCAACCCGAAAATCCGTTGCGGCACCAGCACTTTTTCTTCTTGACTTCTCCCCCGCGCTGGTCTAAAATAGCCTTTAACCACATGTTTGACCACATCCCCAAAAACTCCAACTGAATATCCGGGCTTAGCGAAGTTTGGTATCGCGCTTGGTTTGGGACCAAGAGACCGTGGGTTCAAGTCCCGCAGCCCGGACCAAAACCGCCAGTTTTCAGTACGAAAACTGGCGGTTTTGTCATATATTTAGTCTAATCTCAAAGCAACCCATGACTTACAATTGCCACACCAAAGCTGAATTTCTTGATTATCAGCCTTTGTCAATCGAAAGCGGGCACTTTCTAAATAATCTCTCAGCATTGCCTGCTTCCCATCTTTCACAGGGTAAATTCGTTGAAACAGGAGGAACACCTACTCTTCGTGTTATTGGTGATGTAACTGACATTAAAACAGGAAAAGTCGTTATTGCCGAAACCACAAAGAAAATTGTTCGAGCAATCGAGCCCGGTGACATTGTCCAGGCATTCTTGGAAAATCAGCCACTTGATGAA
>SFHI01000150.1 GCA_004555705.1 Clostridiales bacterium
CGGTAAGCAATAGTTTCATTTTTCCATCTCCTGTTCGGAACGGTTGTTTTTTTCGAAAAAATAGTATATCATAAAAAAACAAGTTTTTCGACAAAGTTTTTTCCCGGGAGAATACAGATGAAAAAATTTCTGCTGATCCTGCTTCTGATCCTGCTGTTTGTTGCCGCCGGAGAAGTATACAGAGAATTCCCCTCCGCTTTGGAGACGGTTCCGCCGGTCTCCGAACCGGCGGAGACCCCCGCGCCGGAACCTACGCCGAGCCCCACGCCGGAACCCACGCCCGAGTCTGCGCCGGAACCTACGCCGAGCCCCACACCGGCGCCCACACCGGAACCCACGCCCCCGGCGGAGATTGAGGGCAGCTCCTATTACATAACGGTAAACGTGGAGTCCAACACCGTCACCGTCTACACGCTGGATGAAAACGGCTACTATTCCATCCCCTGCAAGGCCATGATCTGCTCCACCGGCCCCGCCACGCCCACCAGCGGCGTATACAGCCTGGGCGAGCAGCACCGCTGGCACTATCTGTTCGGCGACGTTTACGGGCAGTATACCACCCAGATCACGGAAAATATCCTGTTCCATTCGGTGCCCTACACCGTCTACGGCGACCCCGGCTCTCTGGAATACTGGGAGTTTGACAAGCTGGGCACCGCCTGCTCCATGGGCTGCATCCGCCTGCAGGTGAAGGACGCCAAGTGGATCTATGACAATTATTCGCTCATTACCGCCGTGCAGTTTTACAACGACCCGGATCCCGGCCCCCTGGGCAAGCCCTCCGCCCCGCTGATCTCAGACAATGAGAGCTGCCGCGGCTGGGATCCCACCGATCCGGATCCCAACAACCCCTGGCTGAACCAGTCCGCGGACAGCGGCACCGCCGAGGGAACAGAGTCCTCACCCGCGCCCTCTGACGACGCCGTGATTGTCATTACGGGCTGAGCGGCTAATGAAAGCCTCCACCGGAGCTTTCGATAAAGCTTCGAATCCCACACAGGCCAAATAAAAGACCAAGCCAGATGACGAAATGGCTTAGTCTTTTGTTGGTGCTCCAGCGGGGATTCGAACCCCGGACACCCTGCTTAAAAGGCAGGTGCTCTGCCTACTGAGCTACTGGGGCACGGTGGATGAAATTTTATAGCAAGGGGGGGACAGTGCGTTGGCTGGGATGGCGGGACTCGAACCCACTATATCGGAGTCAAAGTCCGGTGTGTTACCATTACACTACATCCCAGTGTCGGGCACAGACTTTGCGGAAAAAGGCCGGCTCCGCCGGCCTCTTTAAATGGGGTGGGATATGGGGCTCGAACCCACGACACCCGGAACCACAATCCGGTGCTCTACCAACTGAGCTAATCCCACCATAAAAATGTTCATTTGGCACGCCAAGAGGGATTCGAACCCCCGACCTACTGCTTAGAAGGCAGTTGCTCTATCCTGCTGAGCTATTGGCGCATATATCAGCCGGCAAAGAGCTGGAGCGGGTGATGGGAATCGAACCCACGTATCCAGCTTGGAAGGCTGGTGTTCTACCATTGAACTACACCCGCACGGGCCGTTCAGCCATGAGATAATATCATATCTGACCACCGGATGTCAACAATTTTTCGTTGAAAAAATTTTTTTCTTGCCAGAGAAAAAACAGAAAAAGTTTTCAATGTAAATTAAGCACAAATATTACCTGCAAATTTTATGAAAGATGTTTAAGGAAATAAAGATTTGTAATTGACAAAATTCATGGGGTTCATTATAATAAGTAAAAATACAGTCCGCATAAAATATGAGGATATGTATAAATATTTTAGGAGGAAAAACAATGAAGAAGTTTCTTGCAATGCTTCTTGCAGTAGCAATGGTCTTCGCACTGTGCGCCTGCGGCGAATCCGCTCCCGCCCCTGCTGAGTCCGCAGCTCCTGCTGAGGAGTCCGCAGCTCCTGTTGAGACCCGTCCCAACCGTCTCATCTACGGCTGCACCACGGAAGTCTCCGGCGATATTGGCCCCGGCGCATGGTGGACCAACAACGCAACCGACAAGATGATCCGCGACCTGATCAACGACTACTCCACCGTCACCACCAACCAGGGCGGCGAGTACATCGTCAATGACGCTGGTGTTCAGCAACGGCGAGCCCATCACCGCTGCCAACTACGTTGCCTATGCACTGATCCAGCTCTCTCCCGCAGCCCTTGAGGCCGGCGCAAAGGTCGTTCCCGACACGATCGTCGGCGGCCCCGAGTACCAGTCCGGCGAGGCTGAGGCTCTTGCCGGTGTTCACCTGGTCGATGACTACACCTACAGCATCACCATCAGCGCAGACTACCTGCCCTACTTCTACGAGCTGACCTACGCTTCCCTGAGCCCCCTGTACATCCCCATGTACGCTTCCGCTGACCTGACCGTCGTTGACACCGAGGAAGGCGCAAAGTTTGAGGGCGGCGAGCTTGTC
>SFHI01000151.1 GCA_004555705.1 Clostridiales bacterium
CCATAGTATTTTGCCCCATCTCTCTTTGATGGTGCTATTATACTGTGGAATATGACCAATAAAACGGACTAAGTCCAAGTTTTTAAACTAACACGAAATTTTTTCAGGGAAAAGGGAACGATGAATTGGTGTTTGGCGGGCAGAGCCAGAGTTGACAGTGGACAGTTGACAGTTATGGAGTCCCATCGGGACGATTGAAAATAATTATCTCAGATATCCTTACATTTCTACAAGAAGTGTGGCGTTTTCTAACATCAATATTTCAATTTCATCCCCGAAGGGGATACCATAACTGTCAACTGTCCACTGTCAACTGTCAACTTCCGGCGAAGCGACAAATACCAATTTGCCTGATGGGAGCGTCCACCTGCATACCTGTCCACCGGGCCGCATAGGGTAGAGCAGAACGTGCAAGGGAGGAATGGAAATGAAACGCGCTGCGCTGTTGCTGGCGGTGGTGCTGCTGCTTGCCGTCCCGGCCCGGGCGGCGGGGCTGGAGGTGGGGGGAAAGAGCGCCTGCCTGATGGACGTGGCCACCGGGACGGTGCTGTACGAAAAGAATTCGTCGGAGCCCCTGGCCCCGGCCTCCGTCACCAAGGTCATGACGATGCTCCTGATTATGGAGGCCATTGACTCCGGGAAAATCGCCTGGGACGACATGGTCACCGCTTCGGAGGCGGCGGCTGCCAAGGGGGGCAGCCAGGTCTATCTGAAGGTGGGGGAGACCATGACCGTGCGGGATATGCTGAAATCCATCGCCGTGTCCTCCGCCAACGACTGCGCCTGCGCCATGGCGGAGCACCTGGCGGGGTCCGAGGGGGCCTTTGTGGAGCAGATGAACAGGCGGGCTCAGGAGCTGGGAATGACGAACACCCATTTTGTCAACTGCACCGGCCTGGACGACGCCCCGGACGCAGCCCAGCACCGCACCAGCGCCGGGGATATCGCCATCATGTCCCGGGAGCTGCTGAAAAACCACCCGGATATCCGTAAATTCACCACCATCTGGATGGACACCATCCGGGGCGGTGCCTTCGGCCTCAGCAACACCAACAAAATGGTACGCTTTTACTCCGGGGCCACCGGGCTGAAAACGGGCTTCACCTCCGGGGCCGGGTACTGTCTGTCCGCCTCGGCCCAGCGGGACGGTATGGAATTGGTAGCCGTGGTCATGGGGGCGGAAAGCTCCACGGTCCGCTTTGCCGCCTGCAAGCAGATGCTGGACTATGGGTTCGCCAACTACGCCCTGTACACCCCGGAGCTTTCCGGAGAAACCTGGGTGGCCGTGCGCCTGGGCAGGGCGGACGGGGTGAACGCGGTACTCCGGGGGGACAACGCCATCCTGGTGGAGAAGGGAGCCAAAAGCGGCATCACCCAGGAGGTGTCCCTGGAGGGGCCCGTCACCGCCCCGGTGGCAGGGGGCACGCGGCTGGGAACCCTGACGATCCGCTCGAATGACCGGGTTCTGGCGGAGCTGCCGCTGGTTGCGGAGGGGGCAGTGGAGCGGGTAAACTGGGGCGACCTCTTCGTCCGCGTCCTCAAACGCGTCGCCATGGCCGGATGAGAGTGGACAGTGGACAGTTAAGGAGTCCCTTCGGGACAAAATAAAGACGACAAATTGGTGTTTGTTGCTTCGCCTCAAAGTTTCCTGTCATTGCGAGCCAGTGCGCACACTGGCGTGGCAATCCCCTGGTTGAATGGCCCCAGGTAACGATTACCACCAAAAACCGAAACAATCCCTGTTTTCCGGGTGCTTGTCGATACATTTCCCTTCTAACCGGGGGATTGCCACACCAGTCTGCGGACTGGTTCGCAATGACAGGTAGTTTGGGACGCATCCCGACAAACACCTAATTGTCGGAGCGGGCATGGCTGTGCCTGCAAAAAAACCGCCGCCCGGGTTCGGGCGGCGGTCCAATGTTGGGGGAAATTACAGCAGGGTGGAGAAGTGCTTGATGGTACGGACCATCTGAGAAACGTAGGAGTTCTCGTTGTCGTACCAGGAAACGACCTGCACCTGGCTGGTGCCGTTGCCCAGGTTGATGACCATGGTCTGGGTGGCATC
>SFHI01000040.1 GCA_004555705.1 Clostridiales bacterium
TTATACATATGTCAAAGAAATATAATAAAAAACAATCGAGGATTGAAACTCAACAGGTTAAAAACTGGGTAAACATTTTAGGCAAACCTGGCGATCATGGTGACGTGGTTCGTATCGGATTCGGTGATGGGAAGTGCTATCTGGAAATTACAAATGATGGATTTCCTTCCGGTAATGCAGGTGGTTTTGTCCGCACAATTCCCGGCGATGTGGTCCGTGGTAAACGGCTGGACGCCCGGAAATTCGAACAATTTTACCGTTCTGTTTACCCCGGTGGTGAAGCGATTGATGATTATTCCGATCCGATTTGGATTTACGAACCTACACCCGGTCGTCCAGATGGAAATATAGAACTACTGAAGCATCTGAGTACAACAGAAAACAGAGAAGATGTTGCTTTCGATTTTGAAAAGACGCTTGCAAAGAGAGATGTGGTAAAAGGCGGGAATCAGATTTATCTTCGTGTGACGAATTATCAATGTTACGCAGAAGCCAACGGCCGTCCGGTTTATACTTTGACTGAGGATTACCATCTTACAGATGCTTCTATGATTCCTTTGCTGACTGCAGAAAGTGGTCTTAAATTTGCGATAAAATCAGCCGCCTATCGTTATGAAGAAAGAGGAACCGGTGTGCTTTTTTGAGAGTTAAGCACATGGCTGTTTTGTACCCAAAAATGTTGTCCCTAATGACAATCACTCGTGAGCGGCAGTCCCATCATTCAGGACGGGAAACTGGTAGGTGCTGTGACGCATGTGCAGGTCACCCCATGGGGATGGAATTTAGCCGGGAATCTGCTTTCCGCGGCCGGAGGAGCCTGTTTTGCGGGACGAAGGCCGCGCAATATCGTACGGGAAAGACGTGATGGTTATGGAAGAGCAATATGTGGGAATTCGGTACAACGCCACGGGGGTATTCGGGTACTCCTTCCGGAAAGGCGGGACGGAGGTTTTCAGAGCAAGCTGTCCGGTCCTGCCGAAGCCTGATATTCTGCTGTCGGGCTTCGGGGAAGCGCTGTGGCACAGAAATTACGACAGGCGAATCACGCTCTGCCCGGGCGCTCGCAGGGACGTGACCGATGAATCCGGCAGCGTACGGGGGTACTATGAAATCGTGAAGCTGGGGGAATTCGTCATTGTTACGGAAAGCGTCAGGACCCGCGTAAGGGCCTCCGAAGCGGGCTGGCAGATTTTCGCCGGGGGAGACCTGACGGCGGAGCTGCTTCGCCTGCCGGAAAATGAGCGCGTCCGGTTTACGGAGAACGGGTTTGACATGGAAAAGCGGTTCCGGGTAAACATCCTGAGACAGACGGGCGCCTCCGTCTATCCGTACATCATGGCGATTCCGCTGCTGGGATTTTAGGGCAGCACCGCATTTCAGGACTGATCCTGCTGAGCCATGGTCTTGCCTGCATGGGCATCTTGCTGCTGAACACCAGAAAATAGGCTTTTACTGCAGTCATGCACTACGGTGCGTGGCTGCTTTTTCTATGGAAAATGCGGCATTCAGTATCTTTATGTTGACTTTTCGGGCTGCAGCTTTAAAATTAGGGTGGCTATCTGCTTAAACCGGCAAACCGATAAATTGTCGTTTACAGTTTTCAAATGCCTTACGTTACTACCGTAGGGGCGGCTATTAGCCGCCCGAAAGGTTCCGTATTTTGAGCATTTCCGTTAGAACGGAGTGCTTTTGTAGACGAAAGGTTACGGGCGGATAATATCCGCCCCTACGATAAGGAAACGTCAAACACCAATTTGTCTGTATGCCACAGGAGTGAAAAAGCGGCGTGACCGGGGGGGGTCACGCCGCTGCGCTTTCGGGAGCGGGGTTGCTTTTTTTCAGCGGAAAATCAGCTGGGCGAATTCCTTGATGCAGATGCGCCAGCAGCGCCATTCGTGGGAGCCGGGGAGGATGCGGCGGGTGTAGGCCGGCCAGGTCTCCTGGGTGAGGCCCTGGGCTTCCAGCATGGCATCGTCGTCCAGGAAGTGCTGCAGGAAGGGGTCCGTTTCGCCCATGGCCCGGTAGAATACCCGGTAGCGCTGCCGGAAGTCCGGCTGGGACAGGGCGTCCAGGTGCACCTCCCGCTCTTCGGGAACTCGCATCAGGTTGTGCATAAAGCCGGAGAAAATCCCCGCGTAGGCGAACAGCTCCGGGTGCTTCAGGGTAATGAGGCTGGTCTGCATGGAACCCATGGAGAGACCCGCCATGGCCCGGTTTTCCTTGCCGGGGAGCACCCGGTACCGGGACTCCACAAAGGGAATGCAGTCGCGCAGCAGCATTTCCTCCAGCGCCGGGGCGTCCAGCACTCTTCCCCGGATGGGGTCGGGACGGGTGACCATGCCGTCATTCATGACCACGATCATGGGGACGGCCTTCTTTTCGTGAATCAGGGTGTCCAGAATGAAATTCACCTTTCCCTGCCACACCCAGCAGTTTTCGTTTTCGCCGTGGCCGTGCTGCAGGTACAGCACCGGGTAGGCCTTGCCGGAGCACGAATACTCCGCCGGGGTATAGACGAGACAGGATTCAAACCGGCCGGTAACCCGGGATTTGTAGTATTCCCGGCTCACCGTGCCGTGGGGAATATCCGTCAGGTCCGCCTCCGGCACCTGGGGGTCGGGAACGTCCACGCAGTTCATGGGACGGCAGGCTCCATAGCCCAGGGGAGCCATGGGGTTCAGGACCTCCACCCCGTCCACGAAGAAGGAAACCGGCCGGAAGCCCGGGCCCAGGGGCTCGGTCTGCCCCAGCCAGAGGCCGTTTGCCTGCTTTTCCAGGGGAACCTGCAGCTCCATTCCCACCGCGGCGGTTACGGAGGAGGCCGAGGGCGCGTAGAAGGAAAGGGCCACACGCTGATCCTCCTGAACCACCGCGCCCCCGGGAATCATTTTTTCGGGATCAAAGGCCGGATTGAGGCCCCGCTCCATACTCAGAGGCTGCTGCTCATGGAAGGCAATGCTGCGGGAGAGGTAGCTTTGGTTCTGCGCTTGATAACTCATGGATTGTCTCCTCCTTCAGTACCGGCAGACTTCTTTCCGGAAACCTGACCGTAAATTTCTCTATAAGGATACCGCAAAATCCGGAAGAGTACAATAGAAAAAGTACAAAATAGATTTCGAATTGATTTTTACAGAAAATTCCATTACAATAAAACAGGATCAGACAGAATGCAGAGCGGCAAATTGTTGTTTGCCGAATATACGCTGTCATTGCGAGCCAGTGCGCACACTGGTGTGGCAATCCCCCGGTCGAAAGGAATCAGGTAACGATTACCACCAAAAACAGCAACAATCCTCGTTTTTCTGGGTGCTTTTCGGCACATTTCCCCTCTAACCGGGGGATTGCCACACCAGTCTGCGGACTGGTTCGCAATGACAGGTAATTTGTAACGCACACTTTCAAACACCAATTTCTCACTCAGACAATGGAACACAAGGAGGATTTTTATGCTGCAAACTGTGCAAACAAAATACGGCGCCGTGTCCGGTGTTTCCCTGGACGGCTGCACATTGTTCCGGGGAATTCCCTATGCCGCGCCCCCGGTGGGGGAGCTGCGCTGGCGGCCGCCCCGGGACCCGGAACCCTGGGAGGGGGTCCGGGTGTGCGATACCTTCGGCCCCGCCTGCGTGCAGTATGACCGGTGGGACACGGCCACCGATGACATCACCGATGACTCCGGCCACCCCTACATCCACATGCCGGGCTTTCCCTATCCTCCGAAAATGAGCGAGGACTGCCTGTACCTCAACGTCTATACCCCCGCAGTCACCGGTTCGGAGCGGCTGCCCGTGATGATGTACATTCACGGCGGAGGGCTGCAGCAGTGGTACGGCTCCGATTACGAATACTGCGGAAGCAAGCTCTGCGCCCAGGGGGTCATTCTCGTGACCATTACCTATCGGCTGAATGTGTTCGGCTTCTTCACCCACCCGGAGCTGGCCCGGGAGAGCGGCCATGATTCCAGCGGCAATTACGGGATTCTGGATATGCTCCACGCCCTGAAGTGGATTCGGGAGAACATCGCGGCCTTCGGCGGCGACCCTTATAACGTCACCTGCTTCGGACAGTCGGGAGGCGCGAGAGCTACCGCGACCCTGTGCTGTTCCCCTCTGGCGAAGGACTACATTGCCCATGCCTCCATCCAGTCCGGGGGAGGTATCGGCGGACGGATGTCCGTGCGGCACCGGGCGGATATGGAGCGGAAGGGCGAGGCCTTTATGCGGGAGCTGGGCTGCGGTTCCATTGCCGAGATGCGCGCACTTTCCGCCGACGCGCTTCGGATGGCCAATGACAAGCTGGGGATGCGGGGAGGCTTCAACCTGTACGCGGACGGCTGGGTGCTGCCCCGGGATGTGGACGAATGCTTCGCCGACGGCTCCCACCGGGATGTGGACATGATCGTGGGCTGCACCGCGGACGAGGGGGCCAACGGAAAGCCCTGCATTTTCGGCAGCAATATGCTTTCCGCCGTCTATGCCCTGGGAACCCTCCGGCCCCGGACCGGGAAAAAGCCGGTCTATGTCTATGTATTTGACCAGGAACAGCCCGGGGAGGACCATGTGGGCGTTCCTCATTCCTGTGACAACCGGTATCAGTTCGGCACCCTGGACGGCTCCTGGCGGCCCTACACCGGGGAGGATTGGGAGCTGTCCCTGACCATGCGGAAATTCTGGGCCAATTTCGCCAGAACCGGCGACCCCAACGGGGCGGGGCTGCCCCAATGGGACACCTTTGACGCCAGCCGCCGGGTGATGCGTCTGTCGGCCAGGAACTGCGCAATGACCGACTACAACTGGAACCGGGAGCTCCTGGACACGGAACGGGAGATCGAGGCAAAGTACAGCCGGGAAATCCCGGCAGAGTGATAAATTGTTGTTCACGTGTGCGCGCCAAATAAAACGCTGTCATTGCGAGCCAGTGCGCACACTGGCGTGGCAATCCCCCGGATATTCCGGAATCTTCAAAAAACAGACAAACGCCCTAACGAACCGCCCTGAATAGTTGGGGGATTGCCACACCAGTCTGCGGACTGGTTCGCAATGACAGCTTCTTTTTTAGTGCTGTAAACAACAATTTACCGCGCTGCCGGCGTTGGCGGACGGATCAAAAATAATCTTCCGGAACCTATTTACATTTTGGGGAAAATGTGTATAATAGACGGCGAACAGAGTAGGAGACCCTGCGTTAAGTGCCATCGGGACGGGGAGTTGCCCGGAGGACGAAGGACGCGTTCCACGATGGGGTCACCGCACCCGCTGTTGCATATAGGACACCCTCCTTTATGTAGCAACGATACTCGGTCGGGCGAACGGTCGGCTGTGTTACGGCTGCTTTCCCCACGGGTGTTTCCGGATCGAAATGGCTCCCCTGGCTTTTGCCGCGGGGAGTTTTTCGTTTCCGAAGCCCGTGAGAGGCGGACAGCCTGTCGTCGCTCTATTATGAAGGAGGGTCACATTATGACCAAAGTACAAAAAAGCAGAAACCTCTACAAAACCCCCTTTTCCAAGGCCTACTGGCGCGACGCGGCCATGGAGATGAAGGACACCAGAATGCTGGTGTTCGCGGCGCTGATGATTGCCCTTCGGGTGGCGCTGAAGCTGGTGTACATCCCCCTGGCTCCCAACCTGAAGATCAACACCGCCTTCATCGCCAATGCCATGGGCGCCATGGTGTTCGGACCGGTGGTGGCCATTGTGGCCGCGGTGGCCTCGGACCTGCTGGGCGTGCTGATCTCCGGAGAAACCTATTTTCTCCCCTTCGTGCTGACGGAGATCGCGGGCAGCCTGATTTTCGCTTTGTTTCTGTACCGGGTGAAGCTCACCCCCACCCGGGTGATGCTGAGCCGGTTCTGCATCTGCCTGTTCGTGAACATCCTGCTGCAGACGCCCCTGATGATGCTCTACTACCAGATCATGATGGGCGGCAAGCTGTATGTGCTCACCGTGCCCCACATTCTCAAAAACCTGTTCATGTTCCCCATTGAGTCCGTGGTGCTGACCCTGTTCCTCTCCGTGATCCAGCCCATTACCTACCGGATGGGGCTGACCTACTCCCCCGACCATGCCCTGAAATTCAGCAAAAAGCAGATCGCCATGCTGGTGCTGCTGTTTGTGTTCGGCAGCGGCTGCGTGGTGGGGTACCTGGGCTATTACTATGACACCACCTCCCTCAGCGCCTCCTACACCGCGGAGGAGCGCTACGAGGTCAACTGCCGGATGACGGACATCCTGCTGGAGGAGACGGACGACTACGACGGCAACACCCTGGTCACCACGGTGGAGAGCTCCTACCAGAAGTTCATGGGCAGCGAGATCACCTACAACGTGGCGGTCTACGCTGTGGACGAGACCGCGCTGGCCGGCTACGACAAGGACCTGGAGACCATCCGGGGGATGTCCAAGTCCAAGGCCAAGGCCGTGGCAGAGGACGGTGTTATGACGCCGGTTGGCTATGCCACCATTGTTGTAAACAAGAAAACCGGTCAGGTTCTGTCCTGCGAATGCACCCCCGCAGCCTGAATATTTTCAGCGGCGCACACTCTGTGCGCCGCTGAATCCGTTTCTTGTTCAGGTGTAGAAAAACCGGGTGTTATTTTGTAAAATCTCTACAAAATATGGATTTATATTTGCTTTTTTACGATGCGCGTGCTATACTGTATGGGCGTTATCATCCAGAGTGCGAAAATGCAAAAAATCAGGCGAATTTGGAACGTCTGAACAGGCAACCGCCGGGGGGAAAGTGGCCCTTCGGGGTGCCTAAAAATTGAAAGGGGTATGCAAATGTCTCACAAGTACGTCTATCTGTTCACCGAAGGAAACGGCTCCATGCGGGAGCTGCTGGGCGGCAAGGGTGCCAACCTGGCCGAAATGACCAACATCGGTCTGCCCGTCCCCCAGGGCTTCACCATCACCACCGAGGCCTGCACCAAGTACTATGAGGACGGCCGCCGGATCAACGACGAGATCCAGGCCGAGATCATGCAGTATGTGGAGAAACTGGAGGCTATCACCGGCAAGAAGTTCGGTGACAAGGAGAATCCTCTGCTGGTTTCCGTCCGTTCCGGTGCCCGGGCCTCCATGCCCGGCATGATGGACACCATTTTGAACCTGGGCCTGAACGAGGACGTGGTGGAGGTTCTGTCCGCCAAGTCCGGCAATCCCCGCTGGGCCTGGGACTGCTACCGCCGCTTTATCCAGATGTACTCCGATGTGGTCATGGAGGTGGGCAAGAAGTACTTCGAGGCCCTCATCGACGCCATGAAGGAGCGCAAGGGCGTGAAGCAGGACGTGGAGCTGAACGCCGACGACCTGAAGGAGCTGGCCGGCCAGTTCAAGGCGGAGTACCGCGCCAAGCTGGGCGTGGACTTCCCCTCCGATCCCAAGGAGCAGCTCATGGGCGCCATCAAGGCCGTGTTCCGTTCCTGGGACAACCCCCGCGCCAATGTCTACCGTCGTGAAAACGACATTCCCTACTCCTGGGGCACTGCCGTCAACGTGCAGTCCATGGCCTTCGGCAACATGGGCGACGACTGCGGCACCGGCGTTGCCTTTACCCGTAACCCCGCCACCGGCGAGAAGAAGCTGTTCGGCGAGTTCCTGACCAACGCCCAGGGCGAGGACGTGGTGGCCGGTGTCCGGACCCCCATGCCCATCTCCGAAATGGCCGAGAAGTTCCCCGAGGCCTTTGCCCAGTTCGAGAGCGTCTGCTCCATCCTGGAGAATCACTACCGGGATATGCAGGACATGGAGTTCACCGTGGAGAACGGCAAGCTCTACATGCTGCAGACCCGTAACGGCAAGCGTACCGCTCCCGCCGCGCTGAAGATCGCCTGCGACCTGGTGGACGAGGGCATGATCGATGAGAAGAAGGCCGTGGCCATGATCGAGCCCCGGACCCTGGACACCCTGCTGCATCCCCAGTTCGACACCGCCGCGCTGAAGGCCGCTTCCCCCGTGGCCAAGGCCCTGGCCGCTTCTCCCGGAGCCGCCTGCGGCAAGATCGTATTCACCGCCGAGGACGCCAAGGAATGGGCCGCCCGGGGTGAAAAGGTGGTTCTGGTTCGTCTGGAGACCTCTCCCGAGGACATCGAGGGCATGATGGCCGCTCAGGGCATCCTGACCGTCCGTGGCGGCATGACCTCCCACGCTGCCGTGGTTGCCCGTGGCATGGGCCGCTGCTGCGTGTCCGGCTGCACCGAGATTGCCATGGACGAGGAGAACAAGAAGTTCGTTCTCGCCGGCAAGACCTACCGTGAGGGCGACTGGCTGAGCCTGGACGGCTCCACCGGCAACATTTACGATGGCATCATCCCCACCAAGGAAGCCGAGATCGCCGGAGAGTTCGGCCGGATCATGGCCTGGGCTGACCGCTACCGCCGCCTGAAGGTCCGCACCAATGCCGACTCCCCCAGAGATGCCAGAAAGGCCCGTCAACTGGGCGCGGAAGGCATCGGCCTGTGCCGTACCGAGCATATGTTCTTCGAGGACGGCCGCATCGGCGCCTTCCGGGAGATGATCTGCTCCGACACCGTGGAGGAGCGGGAAGAGGCTCTCGCCAAGATCATGCCCATGCAGCAGGCCGACTTCGAGGGCCTGTACGAGGCCATGGAGGGTGCTCCCGTCTGCATCCGCTTCCTGGATCCCCCCCTGCACGAGTTTGTGCCCACCACCGAGGAGGAAATCGAGCTCCTGGCCGCCACCCAGGGCAAGACCGTGCAGCAGATCAAGGACATCATCTCCTCCCTGCATGAGTTCAACCCCATGATGGGCCACCGTGGCTGCCGCCTCAGTGTCACCTATCCCGAAATCGCCGCCATGCAGACCAAGGCCGTGATCCGCGCCGCCATCAACACCAAGAAGAACCATCCCGACTGGAACATGGTTCCCGAGATCATGATCCCCCTGGTGGGCGACGTGAAGGAGCTGAAGTACGTCAAGGACGTGGTGGTCAAGACCGCCGACGCCGAGATCGCCGCTGCCGGCGTGGAGCTCAAGTACGAGGTCGGCACCATGATCGAGATTCCCCGTGCCTGCCTGACCGCCGATGAGATCGCCAAGGAGGCCGAGTTCTTCTGCTTCGGCACCAACGACCTGACCCAGATGACCTTCGGCTTCAGCCGTGACGACGCGGGCAAGTTCCTGAACGCCTACTACGACTCCAAGATCTACGAGAACGATCCCTTCGCCAAGCTGGATCAGACCGGCGTGGGCATGCTGATGGAGATGGCCGTCTCCAAGGCCAAGAGCACCGGCCGCAGCCTGCACTACGGCATCTGCGGCGAGCACGGCGGCGACCCCATGAGCGTGGAGTTCTGCCACAAGATCGGCCTGGACTACGTGTCCTGCAGCCCCTTCCGCGTCCCCATCGCTCGCCTCGCCGCCGCCCAGGCCGCGATCAAGGACGGGAATTAAGGAATCACCGAAAGTTTGGAACCTTCACCATGACCTGTAAGGATGCGAAAGCGCATATGTATGCCCTTAGCACCAAGCGCAGGGTTCACAAAGGGGCGGACATTCGGATAAACCTGTATATCCAGGCTCTATGTCAATAGTTGGGGTAGAGACAAAACACTAATAATTGGAAGTCGTGTCGGAGTGAAAGCTTCGGCACGATTTCTATGTACGGGAGAGAGGCTTATGTTTGGCAGCGGATACGCAGAGCACCTATTGCCTTAAGCGGAGATTCAAATTCCATTTTCTCACAAGATGCAAATCTCATATGTTTCTCATCGAACTCAAATTTTTACACATTTTATGTAACGTTCGCAAAAATCAGGTGTATACATAAATGACGGCGCAAGCTGAGAAATGAATGGAGGAATCATTATGGAAAAACATACAAAAGAAGTGCTCGCTCAGCAGATTTTTGCCATGGCAACCGATAACGAGGATTTCTGCAAAGCTCTTGTTTCTGCAGAGGACGCGCCTTCTGCGAAAAAGGTTCTTAATGAAAATGGCTTTCCTGTATCCTTGGAAGATGTGGACGAAATCTTTGCGGATGGCCTGAGTGAAATTATGAAATTCAAGGACTCCGGAGCCGCAGATGAATTGTCCGAAGGTCAATTGGACGACGTTGCCGGCGGCGGTGCCATTCGGGGTACGCTTCGGCTGGCTGTTTCTGCCGGTGTGGCTTTTGGCTTTGGAATGTTTTGCGGTATCTGCCCGGCAGCGGCTGTGGCTTCTCCTTATGTTGCCGGTGGGCTTACTGCCTGGTCTACCGCCGGATATCTGAGAAAAGGCTGGTAAATTTTGAGGCGCTGCAGAGATCGGCAGTATACTGTCCTCCGAAAAGGTTCGTTCTCGTTCGCTGTCCGAAACCTGAACGCACGCTGTTTTCCGGAAGCAGGCTGGCTGTCCCTGTGGTGGATGCCATTCAATCCCCAATCGCTTCGGCGGTTGGGGATTTTTTCGGGAGTAGGATTTCCAATTGACAGGGTGATTCCGAAGTGCTATTATGGTGGAGAAGGTGCCTGCAGCAGCAGGCGGGAAAGGAGCTTAAAAATATGATTGTTCGCGAGGTCGCCACCGGCTAACGGAATATGGGCGCGGATAGAAGCGGGGGCATGAGCCTCCTGTTTTCGTGCGCCGCTTTTTAAGTAACCTTTCGTATATGTGGTAGCCGCGGAGTGCAGCCATGAACGGAGGCTGCTTTGCCGCGGTTTTTTGCGCCCATTTTCAGTCAGCGCAGGTAAGAAAGGAGGATGTTTATGATGAAAATGCCCGTTTATCCGCAAAAACTGAATTTGGAGGAAATGAAACTTGACTATCAGCGATTACGGCTATGTGCCGAATACAGAAAACCTTCCGGGAATCCCTGCCCGGGTCACCGCCGTTCACAAGGAACGGTATGAAATCGTCTGTGACTATGGCATCACCCACGCCCGCCTGAAAACCAAAGCGTATTACAGCGGCTGTGCGGAATTCCCGACCACCGGGGATTTTGTGATGATCCACTACATCCCCAACGGCGACAGCCAGATTCTCGCCACACTGCCACGGAGAACTTTTTTCTCCCGCCGGGAGCCGGGGCCGGTGCCGCGGGATCAGGCAGTGGCCGCGAACTTCGACTATGTGTTCCTTATGCAATCCCTGAACATGGACTTCAATCCCAAGCGGCTGGAGCGTTATCTGACCATCGCGTGGCAATCCGGAGCAACCCCCGTGATTCTGCTGACCAAGGCGGATCTGGCGGAGGATTACTGGGAATACCTTTCCGCGGTGGAACGGGTGGCCGCCGGGGTGAATGTCCATGTGGTCAGCGCCCATACCGGCTACGGCCTGGAACGGCTGAACGCGTACCTTCAGCCGGGGAAAACCGTGGTTTTTCTGGGTTCTTCCGGCGTAGGCAAGTCCAGCCTGGTCAATGTATTGGCAGGCGAGGACATCATGACGGTGAACGGCATCCGGGAGGATGACAGCAAGGGCCGCCATACCACCACGCACCGCCAGCTTATCCGCTTGAAAAGCGGAGTGATGATCATAGACACCCCCGGTATGCGGGAACTGGGTATGTGGGATGTGTCCGAGGGCCTGGGAGAAGCCTTTGCGGACGTGGAACGGTTTGTCGGAAAGTGCCGTTTTCGGGATTGCAGGCACATCGCGGAACCCGGCTGCGCCGTAAAAGCCGCCATCGACAGCGGCGAACTGGATATTGCCCGCTGGGAGAGCTATCGGAAGCTGAAAGAAGAATCCGTGGATCGGGAGGAAATGCTGCGGCGCAAGCGGGAGTGGAGCAAGGGCGTGGCGAAATTCTCCAAAGAGCGGAAGAAAGCACTCCACTAAGTCCGCTCCCGCCTCTGCGGCGAATTTCCAATTCGGCAAGGCCAATCAAACAACAATTCAGACCATAGGCTGTTAAAACAGCAGACAGATAAATTGTTGTTTACAGCAATATCACCGTAGGGGCGGATATTATCCGCCCGTAACCTTTCGTCTACAAAAGCACTCCGTTCTATCGGAAATGCTCAACTACGGCAGCAACGTAAGGTGTTTGAAAACTGTAAACAACAATTTATGGTCTTACAGAACCAACCCTTTTCGTCTGAATAGGATTTCCGCTGACAAGCGAATCCCCTCCGGAATCCGGAGGGGATTTGTTCGTCCTATTTCCTTTTCAGCCGTAGAATCTCCCGGTTCAGGGAGTCCACTGTCTCCCCTGTCCGGGTGGCCCAGTCCCCGGCAAGAATGTCGATGGCCCTCTGATAGGCCGCGATGGCGCCCTCCCGGTCGCCCAGGATTTCCTTCACATGGGCCATGGAGATGGGGCTGTCCACATAGCGGGGAACGGGCGCAGCCGCCAGAGCCTTTTCGTACATGGCAAGGGCCTCGTCGTAGCGCTCCTCCGCGGCGTATACATCGCCCATGGAAAACCAGGCCATCCAATCCCCGCCGAAGTCCCGGAGCATCCCCTGCCAGACGTCATGGGCCTCTTCCCGTTCGCCCCGGTGCCAGGCCAGCAGCCCCCGGTAAAGGGGCCCCCGGAAGCTGTGGTCCACCTGTTGGAAGCGGCGCAGGTATTCCTCGGCCTCCTGGAATCGGCGGTCATCCATCAGGTTGTCCAGCAGCCAGAGGTAGGCGGGCCATACATCGGGATGGGCGTCCAGGAAGTCCTGATACCAGGCGATGAGCCGGTGGTGATTGCGCGCATTCCAGTCCGGGATGCGGCCGCCCATGGCGGCATTCAGCTCCCGGTGGGCGCCCCTGTGGTTGGGGTCTGCCTCCAGCGCGCTCTTGGCAAAGCCCTCTGCCTGCTCCCGCAGCCCCGCGGCCCGATGGTTATACAGGTCCGCCAGCAGAGTGTAGCAGTCCGCGGGGCGGTAGTTCTCCCGGATTTTCGCCATGATCCAGCGCTCCGCCCGGTCGGACTCCGCCTGGGAAATGAACCGGGAGTCCCAGAGCATATTCTGAATCCGGTCAAATTCCCGATTGTCCGTCAGGCAGAACAGGTCGTCCACCGTCACGCCGAAATACACCGCGATCTCCGGCAGCAGCTGGATGTCCGGGGTTGCCTGTTCGCATTCCCACTTGCTCACCGCTTGGGGGCTGACCATGAGCACCTCCGCCAGGGCTTCCTGGGTGACCCCCTTGGCCATCCGCAGTGCCTTGATTTTCTTTCCGATTTCCATCAATATCCTTCCTTATCCATTTTCGGTACCGTACAATCAGTATAGCAGAAAAAAGGAAAAAGGAAAGCACCCCGTATTCTATCCGGCACAACCCCCGGTTGCGTCCCGCGCCTCCGGAATGCCGAATGAAAGGAAGATAAATTGTTGTTTGCCGATTTGTTATCGTAGGGGCGGATATTATCCGCCTGTAGCCTTTTATCTACAAAAGCACTCCGTTCTAACGGAAATGCTCAAAATACGGAACGTTTCGGGCGGCTAATAGCCGCCTCTACGGTAGCAATGTGATGTGTTTGAAATCTTCAAACAACAATTTGTCTGCTTGCCGGGAAAGAGTGGGGCGCGTTTGGGGGGAATGGTGTCGGATACTTTGGCGCGCTTCCCCGCCGGATTCGCTGGTTTTCCCTTTTTGCCAGCCGTACAATTAATCTACATCGCACCAAGGGAGGAAGGGCAATGCAATGCCAGAAGCTGAAAACCTATATGGAGACCGGGCGGGTCGTGTTTCTTCCCGTCCGCTCCATCCGCCCAAATCCGGCCCAGCCCCGGAGGGTATTCCGGGAGGAAGCACTGAAAGAGCTGTCCGAATCCATTCTGCGCCACGGAATCCTCCAGCCCCTGTCCGTCCGGCGTGTCCAGGGGGGCTACGAACTGATCTGCGGGGAGCGGCGGCTCCGGGCGGCCCAGATGGCGGGGCTGACGGATGTGCCCTGTATCCTGATGCAGATGGATGACCGGGAATCCGGCATGACGGCCATGATCGAGAATCTCCAGCGGCAGGATTTGGACTTTGTGGAGGAGGCCCAGGGGATATCCCGGCTCATGGGGCAATTCGGCATGAGCCAGGAGCAGACCGCGAGACTTCTGGGCAAGAGCCAGAGCACCGTGGCCAACAAGCTGCGGCTGCTGCGGCACTCGGAGCCGGTTCTGGAGGCACTGCGCCAGGCGGAGCTGACGGAGCGCCATGCCCGGGCTCTGCTGAAGCTGCCGGACGAGGAGACAAAGCTGCAGGCCATCGCCGAGATTTCCCGGCAGGGCATGAGCGTGGCCCGGACGGAAAGCTATGTGGAGAGCCTGCTGGCCCAGCCCCGGGAGAGGGAGGCCAAGGCAAATGTGTCGGCCTTTCTCAACGCTCTGACCCAATCCCTGGCGAAAATCCAGCTCTCCGGCATCGGTGCGGTTTCCGAGCGCCGGGAGACCGACAGCCAGATCGTCCTGACCATCACCATCCCCAAATAATAAGCCACCCGCGTCCCAAACCCGGGACGCGGGGAAACGGCGTTTTGGCAGAAAGGAAAATTGATGTTTGAAGATTTCAAACACATCACATTGCTACCGTAGGGGCGGCTATTAGCCGCCCGAAACGTTCCGTATTTTGAGCATTTCCGTTAGAACGGAGTGCTTTCGTAGATAAAAGGCTACGGGCGGATAATATCCGCCCCTACGATAACAAATCGGCAAACAACAATTTGTCGCTTGGATTGCAAAAGCCGATTGCCTGAATCGCCGGCTGACGTTTGAACCGGGCCGCCTCTGCGGTAGAAATTCCTGCGCCCGCTGGACGCACAAAAAGACAGTGCAGAAGGTTCTGACCTTTCGCACTGTCTTTTTGACTCACTGCGGGAGATTTACTCGCTTTTACACCTTACAATGCAGACAGCTTCCTGACCTCCGTATTGCGCCACAATCTGTGTCGTGCCGTAACCAAACGCCGTGATCAGTCCGTTATCACAGGTGGCCACCTCGGGATTCAAGGAAAGCCAGGTCACATCCTCCGGTTTCAGGTCACAGTCCAGCTCCAGCTGGCAGGTAACACCGATTCTCGTGAAGGTGATATCGGTTTTCTTCAGCTTCAGCACTACCCCTGACGGCTCCTCCGGGGAGACTGTATTCTCCGTCCGGGCAATACTCTCCGGCTCCGTGCCTGGAGTGATCGCCGGCTCCATACTTGGAACGCGCTCCGGCTCCGTCACGGAGGCCGACATGGCGGCGGGGGTGCTTTCCCCGCCGGAGGGGAGGGGTGTTTTTCCCCGTCCGGTCAGAAGGAGGATTCCCGCCACCGCGGCCACCACGAACCCCGCCGCGGCAGCCCATTTCAGGTGCCCGGAGGGCTTGGGCTTTTCCGGCTTGGGGGCCGGCCTGGGCTTTTCCGGCTGCGGGATGGGCCTGGGCTCCGGCGTCTCCGGGAACAAAGCCTTCGACAGCTCCCCCACGCTGGGGTAGCGGTTTTTGGCGGAGACGGCCATGCCCTTTTCCAGGGCGGCCCGCTGACCCTTGGTCAGGCCGGGGACTCCGCTCCAGTCCAGCTGCTCCTCTCCCACGGAACGGGACACCGCGTCCGGCGGAATCCGTCCGGTGAGGCAGTAGTAGATTGTGGCGCACAGGGCATACTCGTCCGACCAAGGGCCGATGCTGCCCCGGCTGCGGTACTGCTCCGGGGGCGCGAAGCCCTGCTTCACAATGGCCTCGGTGGAGCGGTCCATATCCTTGTCCGCGTCGGGGTTTTCCACGACCCGGGCCGCGCCGAAGTCCAAGAGCTTTGCCCCGCCCATGGGCTCCAGGACGATGTTGTCCGGGCTGATGTCCCGGTGGACAATCCCCGCCTGATGCACCTTGTCCAGCGCGGCCATAATGGGTCTGAGAATCCGCAGGGTTTCCTCTGCGCTGAGCCGGCCTCCCGCGTTTTGGGTGTAGCGCACCAGGTTGGAGCCCTTGATGTACTCCATGACAATGTAGGCGGTGTTGTTCTCCTCAAAGCAGCTGTAGATGCCCACGATTTCCTGTACCTCGGAGAACTTTGCCAGGGCTCTGGCCTCCCGGAGGAACCGTTCCCGGCTGGCGTCGTACCGGGATTGGCTGTTGGCGGTGAAAAACTGCACCTCGGTTCCGTGGGTCACATCCCGGGTGACCATGGAGCTGGGGAAAAACTCCTTAATGGCGATGGCCCTGTCCGACTCCCGGTCCCAGCCCAGGTAGGTAATGCCGAAGCCACCCTGGCCCAGAACCTTTCCAATGACGTACTGCCCCCGTAGAACCGTACCGGGCTGCAGCTGGTGAGGCGCATTTCCCTGCTCCGACCTCCAGCCGCAGACCGGGCACACCGCTTCCTCCGTAAGCTCCATGCACCCGGGACACCGCCGCTTCTCCATTCCCTGCACTCCTTTTCCGTGATAATACAACCAGTATACCGCAGATTCCCCCACGACGCAACAAATTTCCAATGGGAACTGTCAGCAAAAAAGGACGCTAAATTGGTGTTTGTCGGAATGACACTGTAGGGGCGGCTATTAGCCGCCCGCCACGTTTCGTCTACGGAAGTGCTGCGTTTTATCGAAAACGCTCAGAAA
>SFHI01000041.1 GCA_004555705.1 Clostridiales bacterium
GCGTGGGAATCCCCCGGTTAGAGGGGAAAGGTGCCGATAAGCACCCGGAAGGACGGGGGGATTGCCACACCAGTCTGCGGACTGGTTCGCAATGACACCTTTTTTTCTACTGCTTACCACATTTTCTGCCGTTTTTTGCCTGTTTCAACTCTTGATTCGCATTGTCAATTGTTAATTGTCAATTAACAACACCAATTTGCCGTTTTCCTGTTTCCGGCCGGGAAGCGGGAGTTCATAAGAAGAGAGAAGGGAACACTATGGAGCAAAGGCGATGCTTCGGATGTATGGAGCTGACGGAGCAGGCGGTATGCCCGCGCTGCGGCTGGGGTGCAGAGCAGAACAATGAACCCCACCAGCTGCCGGTGGGCACGATCCTGGCAGGAAAGTACCAGGTGGGCCGGGTGCTGGGCCAGGGGGGCTTCGGCATTACCTACCTGGGCTGGGACCTGAACCTGGACATCCGGGTGTGCATCAAGGAATTCTTCCCGGCCAGCGCGGTGAACCGGGATCACAGCCGCACCAGTGCCGTGACCTGCAACACCACCCACCTGGAAGCGGGCTACGCCTCCAGCCGGGAGCGGTTCCTGCGGGAGGCCAAGTCCATGGCCAAATTCCGGGATGTGCCTCAGATTGTGTCCATTTTTGACTTTTTCCAGGCCAACAACACGGCGTACATGGTCATGCAGTACATTGAGGGCATCGACCTGGCCAAATACGTCCGCAAACGGGGCGGCAGGATCGCCATGGACGAGACCCTGCGGATTCTGAAGCCCGTTATGGAGGCCCTGTCCCTGGTGCATAAGGCGGGTCTGATCCACCGGGATATCGCCCCGGACAACATCATGCTCCACCCCCGGGACGGGGCCAAGCTGATGGACTTCGGCGCGGTGCGGCAGGTGGATAATCCCGACGCGGACGGGGAGCTGACCCGCTCCACCGAGGCCATTCTGAAAAACGGCTTCGCCCCCATGGAGCAGTACCAGAGTCGGGGCAGCCTGGGCCCCTGGACGGATGTGTACGCCCTCAGCGCCACGATCTATTACTGCGTCACAGGCCGCATTCCCACGGAAGCTCTCACCCGGATGATCGAGGAGATGCCCCTGGACTGGAGCGGCGCGGAGGGCATCACCCAGCGGCAGATCGAGGTGCTGGAGCAGGGCATGGCCATCCGGGCCAAAAACCGCATTCAGTCCGTAGAGGAGCTGATGGCGGCCCTGTACGCCCCCGGCAAGCCGGAGCCTCAGCCTGCGCCGAAGCCCTTGCCCAAGCGCGGGCCGGAGCTGAAGCACGATCCCCCGCGGAAGCTCCCGCGCATTCCCCAATCCAAGACGGAACCCCAGGGAGAATCCCTGCCGGATACCACACTCGAAACCGCGCCGGCAGCCACACCCCAGGCCATGCCCGAAACCGTGCCGGCAGCCGTGTCCAAAGCCACCCCCGAACCTGCCCCGGCGGAAAACGCGGTGAAAACAGAGCTGATCACGGATTTCAAGGTCACTATTCCCCGGCCCGAACCAAAGCAGGAACCCGAACCCCGGCCCGAACCCAGGCAGGAGTCTGTTCAGCAGCCTGCTCAGCAGCCGAAGCAGGTACCCAAACCCAGGCAGGAGCCTGTTCAGCAGCACGCTCAGGAGCCGAAGCAGGAACCCGAACCCGGGCAGGCCTCCGGCTCCGAACCGGCCCCCGCCCCCAAGCAGAAGCTGAACAAAAAAACCGTCGCCATCGCGGCGGCGCTGTTGGTTGTGCTTGTGGCAGTGCTTGTGTTCGGCCACAGGGGCTGGTATGTGAAGGACGGGAATTATTCCTCCTACCTCTGCGCGGGTGTCAAGCTGAAGAATTCCTGGCTTCAGGATGAAGGGAATTACTATTATCTCGATGAGAACGGAACCCCAGTCACCGGATGGCGAACTGTTGACGGCAGGAGCTATTACTTTTTACCGAGCGGAACCATGGCTACCGGCTGGCAGCGCATATCCGGCAGCGGATACTACTTCTTCAGTGACGGCACCAGAGCCACCGGATGGCAGAGAATTGATGGGCACACCTACTGTTTCTCACCCTATGGTGTAATGCTTACCGGCACACAAACAATTGATGGTCTGCGATACGATTTCGAAAGCACGCACGGCAATCTGCTCAGATGGGAGAAGGAGCTGCCGCAGCAGGAGCTTTCCAGCGCCTGGTCGGACATTCACGTTTCCTATACCCGCAACAATGGCGTCCTGGATGCCGGAGGAACAGCCCTGCTGATGGACAAGCCCGTTGTTGACTGCGCGTCTTTGACCCTGCATCTGTCCGTCACCGACCGAACCTCCGGCAACCTTGACCAGTGGGGACTGTATCTTCGGGATTTGAATGGAAACTGGACGCTTGCATGCGTCTTTGACCTGAATATGCAAACACCCACGGAGGGGGATACCGAAATCACCCTTCAATTTTCGGAACCGTTCTCCTTCGATGCCTACGCCTGCCTGTGTCATTCCCTGGAATGGGATTGGGGCTTCTCGTTTAACCCCTATTTCACCCGAATCACGGTTCTGACCTCCGAGCCCATGCCGATGAACTAACGCCCAGCAAATCCCGCGGCGTTTTTCGCCGGAGCACCTCCGCACAGCAAAGCACCGGGGCCCATGCCCCGGTGCTTCTTGTTATGTATTTATCGGGATCACTCAGCAGACTGACAAATTGGTGTTTGTGAATGTGCGCCCCATATTGCCTGTCATTGCGAGACCAGTGTGCGCACTGGTTCGCAATGACAGGTAATTTGAAACGCGCGCTTTCAAACACGCTGCGTATCTACCGTAGGGGCGGCTATTAGCCGCCCGAAACGATTTTACTTTTGAGTTTTTTCGATAAAACGGGGTGCTTTTGTAGCCGAAAGGTTGCGGGCGGATAATATCCGCCCCTACGATGAGGAATCGTCAAACACCAATTTGTTTTTTCCCTGCGCTCCGGGGGATGCCTCAGCCGTCCACCCGTTTTCCTTTTCCCGCGGCGATCCAGAGGCTGGCCCAAAGGAACAGGCTCAGGGCCCAGTAGCCGCTTGCCACCATGGGGGTGGAGACCACCACCAGGACGCTGTGCAGGATGTCCCCCGCCATCTCTCCCCAGCGGACGGACAGAAAATTCAGGATCAGCCCCAGAGCGGTGATCCCCAGGGACGCACCGGAGAGATACCGCATTAGTTTGATGTTCCGGGTGTCCCCCTCCTTCCGGGCCCGCAGCAGAATGGCCGCCGGGGGCAGGAAAAACAGCAGGCTCACCGCCGTATACCACCAGCCGGGCTGCTCCTGGCGGATAAAGCCCAATGCCGCGCACACAATAAACAGCGCGCCCCAAATCCAATACCAATGCCTTGTTTTCATAAAATCTCCTTTGTTCCGCAGCCTTCGATCCGTTCACGGGAAAGCGTCAAATTGGTGTTTGATGATTCCTCATCGTAGGGGCGGATATTATCCGCCCGCAACCTTACGGTATTGACAGCACCCCCGTTTACCGGAAACGCTCAAACGTCGAACGTTTCGGGCGGCTAATAGCCGCCCCTACGGCAGCAACGCAGCGTGTTCGGAAATCTACAAACACCAATTTGTCGGGCTGCTGAATTGTCCATTTGTTTCCCCCTTACTTTACCCCAATCATCGCCGGTTTGCAAGGGAAAAAACACTGGACACTTTCCGCAATTTCTGCTATAATCAGGGAATAGTATACAAAAAGGGGGCAGCAATGCCATGAAATGCCCGTTTTGCGGTGATCAGGACAGCAAGGTCGTGGATTCCCGGCACTCTGAGGACGGCATCAGCATCCGCCGGCGCAGGGAGTGTACCCGGTGCCTGCGCAGATTTACCACCTACGAGGTGGTGGAGACCCTGCCCATCATCGTGGTCAAGCGCAACGGCTCCCGGCAGAGCTTTGACCGCAACAAAATACTCAATTCCATGATCCGCGCCTTTGACAAGCGGAAGGTGGACGTGACCGACCTGGACCGGATCACCACCGAGATCGAACAGACCATCCAGAACACCCTGGAGCGGGAAATATCCACGGACAAGCTGGGCGAAATGGTCATGGAGCGCTTAAAGCCCCTGGATGAGGTGGCCTATATCCGCTTCGCCTCCATCTACCACCGGTTCCAGGACGCGGAGAGCTTCATGCGGGAAATCAGCAAGTTCCTGGAGGAAAAATAATGAACACAGAAACCACCCCCGCCCTCAGTATTGACTCCATCAAGGAGCTGATGGACGGCTTTGATCCGGCGGCGCTGCTGCCGGAGCTTGACACCGTGTTCGGCAAGATCGAGCTGGTCTGCCGGATCGCGGTGATGATCGGCCCCGTGCTGCTGCTCCTGCTGGGCCTTACCTACCTGTTCCTGGCCCCCAAGGAGGCCAACCACTACCTGGGCTACAGGTGCTACTTCGGCATGGGCAGCGTCCAGGCCTGGCGGTTCACCCAGAAGTTCAGCGGCATCGTGCTGGGGGTGCTGGGACTGGTACTCACGGCGGTCATGGTCTTTATGATGATGTCCTTCCGGGGCATGGCCGTGGAAGCCATGGTCTGGCGGGCGGTGAAGTGCCTGATCTGGGAGGCCGCCCTGGCGCTGCTTGCGAATCTTGCCATCAACGGTACGGTTTTCTTCCTCTTCGATTCCAACGGCGACTTCCGCTCCAAAAAGAGATAACAATTGCCCCCTCACCCGAGGGGGCATTTTTCTTGGAAGTGAGGAAAGAGGGAAATTGGTGTTTGTAGGTGTGCGTCCCGAATTACCTGTCATTGCGAGACCAGTGCGCACACTGGTTCGCAATGACAGGAAACTTTGAGGCGAAGCGACAAACACCAATTTGCCGCTCTGGCGACTTCTGAACTGTCTGCCGAATCTACCCCAGTGCCACGTCCAGCATCATCATCAGGGTAAAGCCCAGGGCGAAGGAGATGGTGCCGATGTGGGAGTGCTCCCCCTCGGACATCTCCGGGATCAGCTCCTCCACCACTACGTACAGCATGGCCCCTGCCGCGAAGCCCAGGAAGTAGGGCAGCAGCGGCACCACCAGCCCCGCCAGGGCGATGGTCAGCAGGGCGCCCAGAGGCTCCACGATGCCGGAGGCCGCCCCGTAGAAAAAGGCCCGGCCCCGGGAAAGCCCGGCGGACTTGAGGGGCATGGAGATAATGGCCCCCTCGGGCAGGTTCTGCAGGGCGATGCCCAGGGACAGCGCCGTGGCCGCCGCGGCCCCGATGCCGCTGTTCCCGGTGAGCCAGCCCGCGGCCACCACGCCCACAGCCATGCCCTCGGGCAGATTGTGCAGCGCCACCGCCAGCACCAGCATGGTGCTCTTGCCCAGGCCGCAGGGCTTGCCCTCGGGGCAGTCGCTGTTTAAATGCAGGTGGGGAATCCACCGGTCCAGGGCCAGCAAAAAAGCAAAGCCCAGCCACACGCCCACGAAGGCGGGAAGGAAAGCCAGCCTTCCCATATCCTCCGCCATCTCCATGGCAGGAATGATCAGGCTCCACACCGAGGCCGCCACCATCACGCCGGCGGCAAAGCCCGTGAGGGCCCGCTGCAAGGAGCGGTTCATTTCGTCCTTCAGGAAAAACACAAAGGCGGAGCCCACCACCGTCCCCAAAAAGGGGATCATCACAACGGTAAATACATTGGTCAGCATGGTATTATCCTCCAATTCCAATCAGCTTGCCCCGGATACTGCTGAGGAGCAGGCTCCCAAAGGTCCGGGAATCCACGCTCCCCTCCCGGTTGTCCCCCACCAGGAAGGCCATATCCTCCCCCACGGTATAGGGGTATTCCACGATCCCCGTCTGGGGCAGGGTGGTGCCCCGGGCGTGGGGGTTCTCCTCGGGGACGCCGTTCACATACAGCACCCCGTCCCGCAAATCCACCACGTCCCCCTCCAGGGCGACAATGCGCTTGACATAATTCTCCCCCGAGGGCATCCGGGCATAGACCACGTCCCCCCGGCTGTAGCCCAGGTTCACCCGGGTAAAAAATACCACCTGGCCGTCGCGGAGGGTGGGGTCCATGGACACCCCGTCCACCCGGGACACCCCCACCAGCAGGCTGAACAGCAGCGACACCCCCACCAGCATCAGCACAAAGTCCCGGCACATCAGAAACCAGCCGTATTTTTTTCCGTCATATTTGCTGAGGAACCGTTTCCTCGCCCTCTTTTTCATGGAACGCGCCCCCTTAAACGTATCGGAAGGACAGATTGGTGTTTGCACGGCTTCGCCGAATTGACAATTGACAATTGACAGTTGACAATTATCGTGTCCCTTCGGGACGGTTTTGAAAGATTACGTCTTATTTCTGACCATAAACATTTTATGTGCTTATCGGGTTAACTCAGCAGTCCGGCATATTGGTGAAGGGGCAGGCCGATAAGCACAATATTTTATTTTCCATCCCGAAGGGATTCCTTAATTGTCAATTGTCAATTATTTAGCTCGCTGCAATTCTGTTTCAACTGCGCCTATTATATTCCTCCGGGGGCGGATTTTCAAGAGAGGAGGGAAAATCCTTCCGGGTTTGGGCGGATTTTTCTGCCGCCGGAGGCGGAGAAACGGAATTCTACCGGCGGTAGAGTTCGACAGAGGGTAGAATTTCCCGGTCCGGAGGGGACGGATTGGGCGCTTTGGGCCAAATTCTCTTTACGGAACCCGTTTCAGCAGGTATAATGGAGGCAGAACATTGGCCACGGCCAAGCAAATAAAGATACACCCCGCCAGCCGGGGAACAGGAGGAACAGCAAATGGCATTCGCGGTTTACACAGAGGGCGCTTCCAATCTGCCCGGACGGATTCTGAAGGAATATGACATCCGGGTACTGCCCTGCAGCTTTTGCATGGACGGCGAGCACCGGCAGTACGAGGGGGACATTGAGGCCTTCGACAGCCACGCTTACTATGACAGGCTGCGCGCCGGGGCCCAGATGAAAACCACGCTCTTAAATTCCCACCTGTTCGAAACCACCTTCCGCAGTGTGCTGGAGCAGGGGCTGGACGTGGTGTATGTGGGCATGTCCTCGGGCATCAGCGGCACCATCCAGGCCGCCCGCATCGCCGGGGAGGAGCTGATGGCCCAGTTTCCCGGGCGCACCGTCCGGGTGGTGGACTCCCTGGGCGCGGGCTTCGGAACAGGGCTGCTGGCCATCCGGGCCGCTCGGCTCCGCGTGGAGGGCAAGTCCGCCACAGAGGCCGGGGAAATCCTTGATGAAGAGGTCATGCACACCCTCCAGTTCTTCACCGTGGACGACCTGAACTTCCTGAAGCGCACCGGCCGGGTCAGCGGCGCCACCGCGGCCATCGGCACCGTGCTGAACATCAAGCCCATCCTCTGGGGGGACCCCACCGGACATATCACCGCCCTGAGCAAGGTCCGGGGCCGGAAAAAGGCCATTGCCGCCCTGGCGGAGCAGTACGAAAAGCACCTGCCCCAGGGAGAGGTGGAGCTTCTCGCCATCTCCCACGGGGACTGCCCCGAGGACGCCCAGGCCCTGGCAGATGCCCTGACCGCCATCCGGAAGCCCAAGGAGCTGATCATCTGCCCCCACGAGCCCTTCACCGGCTCCCACGTAGGCCCGGGGATGCTGGCCGTGTTCTTCCAGGGAACACACAGGTAAATTGTAATTCAGTGGACAGTTGACAGTGGAAAGTGGACAGTTATGGTATCCCTTCGGGATAAAATTGAAATGCTGATACTGGAAAACGTCCACATTTCACATAGAAATGTAACGATACCCGAATCTATTTCAAATTGTCCCGAAGGGACTCCTTAACTGTCCACTGTCAACTGTCCACTGTCAACTTCCTTAAGCCCGATGCTGTTGATATGCAGCCATTCAAAAAGGTCTTTCCGCTGAAAAACCCGCCTGTACCGGTTGGTACAGGCGGGTCTTTATACTTGCAATCAGGCTTCCAGGTTGATGCCGGTCTCCTTGTTGAACACATGGCACACATGGCCCGCGAAGTTGAACTTCACGTTGGCACCGCCGGTGAGGGTGGAAACCTCGGCGCCGGTCATGTTCATGGTGGAAACCACCAGCACCACGTCCCGGCCCATGGCGGTGACGTGCAGGTGCACGGAGGAGCCCATCATCTCGGACACGTCGACCTTGGCGTCGACACCCTCGGCAGCCAGCTCGATGTGCTCGGGACGGACGCCCAGAACGATGTCCTGAGGCTCCACGCCGTTGGCAGCGAGCTTGGCCTGCTTCTCGTCGGACAGCTCCACGGTGATGTTGGCCAGCTGAACAGCGTACTTGCCATTGTTCTTCACCAGCTTGGCATCGAACAGGTTCATCTGAGGAGTGCCGATGAAGCCGGCGACGAACAGGTTGTAGGGATGGTTGAACACTTCCTGAGGAGTGCCGATCTGCTGGATGAAGCCGTCCTTCATGATGACGATGCGGTCGCCCAGGGTCATGGCCTCGGTCTGGTCGTGGGTAACGTAAATAAAGGTGGTGTTGATCCGCTCGCGCAGCTTGATGATCTCAGCACGCATCTGGTTACGCAGCTTGGCGTCCAGGTTGGAGAGGGGCTCGTCCATCAGCATGACCTGAGGAGCACGCACGATGGCGCGGCCGATGGCCACACGCTGACGCTGACCGCCGGACAGAGCCTTGGGCTTACGGCCCAGGTACTGGGTGATGTCCAGAATCTCAGCGGCTTCCTTAACCTTCTTGTCGATCTCGTCCTTGGGGGTATGGCGCAGCTTCAGAGCAAAGGCCATGTTGTCGTAGACGGTCATGTGGGGGTACAGGGCGTAGTTCTGGAAGACCATGGCGATATCCCGATCCTTGGGGGCCACGTCGTTGACCAGACGGTCGCCGATGTACAGCTCACCGCCGGAAATCTCTTCCAGGCCGGCGATCATACGCAGGGTGGTGGACTTGCCGCAGCCGGAGGGACCAACCAGAACGATGAATTCCTTGTCGGCGATCTCCAGGTTGAACTCCTGGACAGCCACAACGCCCTCATCGGTGATCTGAAGGTTGTTCTTCTTCTCGGGCTCGTCTCCCTTTTTCTTCTTCTTTTTCTGCTTGGCATCGTCGCCGTTGAAGGGGTAGACTTTCTTGATATTCTTCAGGGTTAAGCTTGCCATACTTTTACGACTCCAGGCATACTGAATCCTCAATGTATGCCCTCGCGGACGCCGGGTAAAACAGCGAACGCATTACGACAGGTCTCCACACTGCCGCACCGCGAGTCAACGGATGTTTATCCTCCTTTATTTTAGTGAACGGCGCCTATTATGTGGAGTAGACGCAATTCACCCGGATACATACATACTACCATACTTTCAAGCCCGGGGCAATTGGGGATTCTAAACAATTATTTTTAATATAATTAGTGATTCTGCTCAGAAACCGGCGACCAGCACAACCAGGGCCAGCGCCCCCAGCAGGAAGGCCAGGGCCCCCGCCCCGACGCAGAGGGCCAGGACGTTTCCCGGCAGGGCGGAAATGCCGGACAGGATGGTATTCAGCAGGGGCTGGGGCTCCGGGCACGGCTGCGTCCGGGGGCCCTGGGAAGGCTTCGGCAGCTCCCCGCAGTCGTCCCCCGGAAACAGAGCTCTGCTGAAAGCATCCATATTCGCCGGGCGGTTCTCAATCTTCAGCTCCATGCCCCACAGCAGAGCCTTCTCCTGCTGCGCCGTCAGCGCCGCTCCCAGGCTGATGGGAGAGGCCGGGGTTGTCCCCGACATCAGTCTTGTGGGCGCGTCCGGGGGGATCACCCCGGTGAGGCAGTAGTACACCGTGGCGGCCAGGGCATAGACATCGGTGCAGGGGCCCTGGCGGCGGGTCTCGTACTGCTCCAGGGGGGCAAAGCCCTTCTTGATGGCCACGGTCATGGTCTTGTTGTCCTGGGTGGAACGGGCGCAGCCGAAATCCAGCAGCTTCCAGGTCCCGTCGGTCATCCACATGATGTTGTCGGGGCTGATGTCCCGGTGCACCACGCCCCGGGCGTGGAGCTTGCCGATGTCCGCCATCAGGGGCTTGAGCCTTGGCATCAGCTCCTGGGCGGGAATCCGGCCCCGCCGCTCCACGATCCGGAAGAGGGGGGTGCCGTCCAGGTACTCCATCACCAGGTACGCGGTGCCTCCGCTCTCCATATACTCCAGGCCCTGCACCACCGAAGGCATCCCCCGCAGGGAAGAGAGCATCTGGGCCTCCTTCAGGAAGCTGCGCCTGCCCCCCTCATACAGCTCCAGGGAGCCGGTGGCAGGCTCCAGAATGCCGCTTTCGTTCCGCCGGGCCGCCTGGGCGGGGAAGTATTCCTTCACCGCCACCCTCCGCCCGCAGGAGAGGTCCATGGCGATGTAGGTGACGCCGAAGCCGCCCCGGCCGATGACCGCGCCGATCTGGTAGGGCTTCGCGCCCCGGAGAATCGTACCCACCGGCAGCAGCCCGGGCCCGTTGCGGAAGTCCAGCACCCCGCCGCAATGGGAGCATACCGCCCCCTGGGTGGGGCGCATACAGTGGGGACAGTATTCCATGCCGGATTCCTCCTCTCTCGCTGACGGTGGATTGTGGTCGGTTGCCGAAAGAAAGCGCCAATGCCGGCAAATTGGTGTTTGGCGCTGCGTGTCAAAGTATCCTGTCATTGCGAGACCAGTCCGCAGACTGGTCGTGGCAATCCCCCGGTTAGAGGGGGGAATGTACCGAATAGCTCCCGGAAGAGTGGGAATCGATGCGATTTTTGGTGGTAATCGTTACCTGGTTCCTCCAGACCGGGGGATTGCCACGCCAGTGTGCGCACTGGCTCGCAATGACAGGTAATCTGGGACGCATCTCTACAAACGCCAATTTGCCCCATTGCCGCGTCAGGGCGTTCCGTATTTTCTCCGAATGGATGCCGGCAGGTGCTTATCGGGCGATCACCTGGAACAGGCAGGAGGGGGTGCCCAGGTAGAACCGGCTGCCGGGGGCCAGCTGGACGGGGTACTGGGGCGGCAGCTTGGTGCCGTCGCCCTGGAAGGTGCCGTAGCTGGAGTTCAGGTCGATGAGCACCGGCACGCCCTGCTGGAAGCGGATGGCGCAGTGCTCCCAGCTGATGCCCGGGGTGTTCTCCGGCAGGTGCACGCCGCAGCCGGGGCCACGGCCGATGGTCAGGCCGCCCTGCCCGATGGGGTAAATCTGGCCCACCAGGGGGCCGGCGATGCAGCTGAGGCTCAGGCCTGCCACCCCCTGACCCACCATCACACGCGGGGGCTGCTGCACCGGAGGCTGGTACGCAGGGGCGGAGCTGCGGAACAGGGGCCGGATATCCTCGCTTCGCACCAGAATGGCAATGAGGAAGCCGACGGCAGCCACAACACCCATGCAGATCAGGTTCGCCAGGATGCTGCACAGCATTCCCAGCTTGCCCAGTTCGATTTTTCCGGTGGATTTGCCCACCAGCAGGGGGATCAGGCCCCACAGCGCGCCGCTCATCAGCTCCAGGGCCAGATAGGTGATCAGTCCAAGCATATTTCTTTTTCCCTCCATTGTGTACTGCGCCGCCCTCCCGGGGGTTCCCGGTGCAGATGCGTGCTGCCGATGCTCTCCCTCCCAGCAGCCCGGCAAATTGGTGTTTGCAGTTTTGAAACGCATCACGTTCCTACCGTAGGGGCGGCTATTAGCCGCCCGAAAACGTTCAAGTTTCCGCGCGTTTCCGATAAACGTAAGCACTTTCGTTGATGAAACCTGGCGGGCGGCTAATAGCCGCCCCTACAGTGTTGACGCAGTGCGTGCAGGAATCGTCAAACACCTGGCGACCTCTAAAAACTACTTTTTGGTGTTTTGGGCGAGAGATTTTGTCCCAGCAAAAGTTTTGGAAAGGCCGGAATACTTGGTGTATTGCGGACTTTTCAAAACGCATTGTTGGGACAAAAGATCCGTCCAAAACCCAAAAGGGTAGATCCATCCCGAAGGGATTCCTTAATTGTCAATTGTCAATTCAAAACAACAATTTATCGGTTCCTGTGTCAGGCCGGTGAGCAGGTTTCCATCCCGCCCTGCGGGAGGTTCAGAACTCCGGGCACAGCTCCAGGAAGTCCCCCCGGCGGGTCAGGGCGCTGGTGCATCTGGGGCAGGTGTAGTCCGTCAGCAGGCCCTGGGGCGCGGCCTCCTCGCCGCAGCGGCTGCAGGCGGGAATCCGGGTAATCTTGTTCTGGAACACCCAATACTGCACGCCGCTTCCAGAAATCTGGTTCCAGGTGAAGCTGTCGGTCTTATGGGGCATGAGCTTGCCGTAGTTATAGAGGTTGGAGTCCCGTATGCTCACGGTGCCGTCCTCGTTGATGCTCCTCAGCACCAGGTAGTGGCCGCCCCGGGTGAAATAGCCCTTGTGCTGGAGGCAGATGACCATGTGGCCCTCCTCCATACCCTTCTGGGCATCATGCCAGTCGTAGACCATATCCTCCACATAATAGCCCAGCTCCGGAGCCGCATCGGTAATCAGCATCGCGTCGGTTCCGCTCCTGTAGCAGTAGGAGCCGTAGCGGGCCGCCAGGGCCGGTGGCGTCAGGTATTCATCGGCCATATAGCTGGCAAACATGGCCAGGGTCGTGATTCCGCAGCCCCAGGAAATCAGGGGGAAGGCTCCGTACATGGCCTCGGTATAGTCCTGCTGGATGTACAGTGGGACATCGGGAAGCTGCTCATGGGCGATGTCCGGGTACAGGGCCTGAGCGTAGCCGATATCGGTATTGGGCTGCGCCAGGGTGATGGCGCTGTAGCTCACCTGCATGGGCATGGCCTCCCGGAGGGAGCGGACCAGCTCCCCGTCCTTCTCCAGCCAGAGCACCTGGCGGGCCGTGGTCACGGCATTGTCCTCCCGGCCGGAGAAGTAGACCGCGTGATAGCCCAGGTCGGTTTTCACCACGGCGGTATCCCCGGGAACCCGGGCTTCGTCAAAGAGCCAGGCGTCCAGCTCCGGAGCCATCTGCCCCGGGGCGATATGGTCATAGAGCCCGCCGTCCAGGCGGGTGCCCTCGTCCAGGGAGTTGGCGTTGGCCAGCACCGCGAACCGGGGCTCGTCCACCTTCCTGCCGGCGGCGAACTCCTCCAGCAGGGAATCCGCGGTTTCCCTGTCGGATACCAGAATGTGCCGGAAGGTCACGGTATAGCCCTGCTCCGAGGCATAGTCCCCTGCCCGCTGCTGCAGCTCCTCGTCGGAAATCTCCGTGAAGAAGTGGCGGAAGGTGAAATAGCCGTAGGCGTAGTTTGCCAGCTCCGCCGCGGCAAGCAGCTCCTCCGAAGCCCCGGCAAGGGTCTCGGGCAGCGCGTCAATGAAGGCCTGGTGCAGGGAGTTGACCTTGTAGCTGGGGTCCCGGCCATACAGATAGGGCATGCAGGGCATGGTATCGGTCATGTACTTTTCATAGTTCCCGGCGTAGGGCTTGTACTCCGGGTCCAGGGGCATTTGGGCGGTCTCGCTGTCGCGCACCAGGACCACATAGGAATGCCAGCTGGCCAGGGCCCGGCCCAGGAAATACTGCTGCCAGGTGACGGCATCGGTGTCCAGGGGGCAGACCTGGGTATCCAGACTCTGGCTCCAGTCCGGACCGGGCTGGCTGCCGCTCTGCTTCCAGGTGGCGGCCTCCAGCTCGTAGAGAGCCTGGAGCAGACCGTTCGTCAGGGCCTCCTCCCCGGCGGTGGCCACCAGGTTGGAGGCCTTCACCGTACCGGTGTAGCTGCCCTTGCAGGTTACGTCTCCCGGGTTCCCGTCGGGAGGCGTGGTGGGAGCGGGCTCCGTTTCGGTGGGAGCTGTCTGGGTCTCCGGGGCTGCGGTGGGAGCTTCCTTCACGGTGGGAAGGACGCCGGAGCAGCCGGTGAGCATCAGAAGCGCCAATGCCAGGCACAACACCCGGCGCAGCAGGACAAATCGGGACATAATATCCACCTCTTTCGGGGAAAATCAAATCAATATACTAAGTCTATCACGATTGGATTCCATTTTCAAGGTTTCCGGTTGCTTTTTCCCCGGAATTGCGGTATACTTCTTCCGATACAGCGCCATCGAACAGAACGGCAAATTGGTGTTTATAATTGACAATTAACAATTGACAATTGACAATTAAGGAATCCCTTCGGGATGAATTTAAATTAAAACAGGCCGAAAACAGGCTGCTTTATTTTTAAATTGTCTTGTTGGGACACAATAATTGTCAATTTTCAATTGTCAATTGTCAATTTGGCGAAGCCGTTCAAACACCAATTTGTCTTTCCGAAATGGCATCGCAGAATTTATCAGCATGGAGGTATTCCCTATGGATATGGAGCAGGAAATCCAGCAGGAGGAGGACAACATCCTCACCCTCACCGATGAAAACGGGGAGGAAACGGAATTCGAGTATCTGGACAGCGTGGAGTATCAGGGCGCGGAGTATCTGATTCTCACCCCCACCGGGGAGGAGTCCGGTCAGGTGGTGATCCTCCAGGTGGAGCCGGTGGACGAGGAAACCGAGAATTACCTGGCCCTGGAGGACGAGGCGCTGCTGAACGCGGTCTACGCCATCTTCCGGGAGCGGTACAAGGATGTGCTGACCTTTGAGGACTGAAGGCCATGGGCGCGGAATCTTCCAGAACGGAAATGCTCCTGGGGCCTGAGGCTCTGGAAAAGCTCCGGCGCGCCCGGGTGGCCGTGTTCGGCCTGGGCGGCGTGGGGGGCTACGTGGTGGAGGCCCTGGCCCGGGGCGGCATCGGCGCCCTGGACCTGGTGGACAGCGATACCATTGGCGAAAGCAACCTGAACCGGCAGCTTCTGGCCCTCCGCTCCACCCTTGGGCTTCCCAAAACCGAAGCCGCCCGGCGCCGGGTGCTGGACATCAATCCCGGAATCGCGGTGAAAACCTGGGAGCTTTTCTATAACGCGGAAACGGCGGATTCCTTTGACCTGGGGGAATACGACTATATCGTGGACGCCATTGATACGGTCAGCGCCAAGCTGCTGCTGATTCAGCGGGCCGTGCAGGCGGGAACACCCATCATCAGCTCCATGGGTACCGGCAACAAGCTGGATCCCTCGCTTTTCCGGGTGGAGGACCTGGCCAAAACCAGCATGGACCCCCTGGCCCGGGTCATGCGCCGGGAGCTGGGCAAGCGGGGCATCAAGCACCTGAAGGTGGTTTACTCCCCGGAGGAGGCCCTGACCCCCCAGGGGGGCCGGGAGGAGGCGGAGCGATTGGGCAAGCGCCAGATTCCCGGCAGCATCTCCTTTGTCCCCGGCGCCGCCGGCCTGATCCTGGCCGGCGAAGTCATCCGCTGCATTGCCGGGGTTAATTGACAGTTGTCATCGATACGATAAATTGGTGTTTGTAAGGGTGTGTTTCAAATTTCCTGTCATTGCGAACCAGTCCGCAGACTGGTGTGGCAATTCCCCGGTTAGAGGGAAAATGTACCGAAAAGCACCCGGAAGAATGGGAGTCGCCGCGATTTTTGGTGGTAATCGTTACCTGGCCCCTTTCAACCGGGGGATTGCCACGCCAGTGTGCGCACTGGCTCGCAATGACAGCTTTATTTTTCAAACACCAATTTGTCACTCCGCTGTCTGCGGATAAAAAAACCCGCCCCAGGTATTCCCGGAGCGGTGCATTCATACCGGCGCGGCCGGTACTTGCCAATATTTATCTGCCCTTCACCTCAAATCGGGCGGCATCGGCGCGGAAGGCTTCGAATTCCTCCCGGGTGCAGTCCAAACAGGCGGTGATGGGGGCGCTGTAGTCCAGGCAGAACATCTCCATGAAGCTCTTGCCGTTGACCCGGTGGTGCCGGTCCCCCACGCTGATGGGGAAGGGCCGGGACGTGGCCAGGGTGACAAAATCCAACACATCCTGAACGCAGGTCAGCCGAACCTGAAACTCCATAAGTCGCCTCCGAAAAAGTCTGTGATACGCTGATTATTCTTTCTTTACTCTTAATATAAAAAAGGAGAACAATCTCGGATCGACTCCAACGGTGCCTATTATACCCTCCTTTTGCCGGAAATGCAATTGGGCGGATTTGACGATTAACACAAAACATAACATGATTTATTGGTGGAATTCACAATGAAATTTGGCTTTTATACCCTGGGCTGCAAGACCAACCAGTTCGAAACCCAGGCCATGGAGCGCTTTCTCACCGAGCGCGGCCACGAGGTCGGCTCCTTTGAGAGTCCCTGCGATGGCTACATCATCAACACCTGCTCCGTTACCGCCGTGGCGGACAAGAAAAACCGGGCCGTGATCCGCCGGTGCCGCCGGGAGAATCCGGAGGCCGTCATCGGGGTCTGCGGCTGCTACACCCAGCACGCCCCGGAGGCGGTAAGGACGCTGGGAGTGGACGTTATCGGCGGCAGCGCGAAGCGGGAGGAATTCATTGAAAAAATGCTGGAAGCAGTCCAAAAAAAGGCTGTCATTGCGAGGAGCGAAGCGACGTGGCAATCCCCCGGATTTTCCGACAGCCCAATGGAACTGCTGGACAACGCCCTTTCCCGGCGGGAGTACGAGGTGCTCCCCGCGGGAGGTCTGGAGGAGCGGACCCGGGCCATGCTGAAGGTCCAGGACGGCTGCGTGAACTTCTGCTCCTACTGCATCATCCCCTACACCCGGGGCCCCATCCGGTCGGAGCCTCTGGACAAGGCGGTGGAGCAGGCCCGGGAGCTGGAAGCGCGGGGCTACCGGGAGATTGTGGTCACCGGCATCGAAATCGCGGGCTGGGGCCGGGACCTGCCCGGGAAGCCCCCGGTGCGGGTGCTGATCGAGGCCATCTGCGACGCGGTGCCCTCTCTCCGGATTCGCTTAGGGTCCCTGGAGCCGAGAATCGTCACCGAGGAATTCTGCGCCGCGCTGGCGGGGCACCCCAACCTCTGCCCCCAGTTCCATCTGTCCATGCAGTCCGGCTGCGACACGGTGCTGCAAAGGATGCGGCGCAAGTACGATACCGCCCGGTACCTGGAAAGTCTGGAGCTGCTGCGGAAATACTTCCCCGGCTGCGCCGTCACCACGGACATGATCGTGGCCTTCCCCGGGGAGACCGGGGAGGAGTTCCGGCAGAGCCTGGAATTCATCCAAAAATGCGCCTTTGCCGAGATGCACATCTTCCCCTACTCCCGCCGCCCGGGAACCCCCGCGGCGGATATGCCCGGGCAGCTGGGCAACGCCGTGAAGGAGGAGCGGAGCCGCGCGGCCATCGCGGTTGCCCGGGAGATGAACCGTTCCTTCCGGGAGGGCCTTGTGGGCAGTGTCCAGGAGGTGCTGTTTGAGGAAGAGGAAGGCGGCCTTAGCACCGGCCACGCGAAAAACTATATCCGCGTCTGGGCCGAGGGAAGGGATTTGCACAACCAGGTAAGAAATGTGCGTATCACCGCCCTCCACCAGGACGGCCTGCTGGGAGAAATCCTGAGCGAGTAAGCCTTTGCCAAATTGGTGTTTGTAGGGATGATGACAGGAAAATACCTTCCCCCGGGGGGAAGGGGGACCGCGCAGCGGTGGATGAGGAACGGCGACCGCTGTAGACTATCAAATTGTCCCAATTTATCGAAATTCGTCCAAATGTTGTACCGTAATTCCTACCGCTGCGGAAAATTTCAGGTTTCGCCATTCCTCATCCGCCCCTTCGGGGCACCTTCCCCCCGGGGGAAGGTATTGCTTTCCG
>SFHI01000003.1 GCA_004555705.1 Clostridiales bacterium
ACGGAAATTCATACCAAATAACGCTAGAACTACCACTTCATACAGCAGGAATTTATGCACTATGATAGCTAGGTCCAATCTTTTAAACTAACACGAAAAACAATTATAAGGAGGATAAAAAATGGCACAAAGAATCATGGTGACTCCTGAACTGCTGGAGTCCACCGCGAAAGAAATCGAGAATCTGGCGGGTGAGTACAGGACTCAGTATAACACGCTGTACACAAAAACCAGTGGTTTGGCATCGACCTGGAGCGGTGCGGACAATGTGGCCTTTGTCAATCAGATTGACGGCTTCAAGGATGATCTGGAGAATATGTACATGCGGATGAATCAGTATGTTGACTATCTGAGAGCAACCGCCAAGTCTTACCGCGAAACCCAGGAGGCCGTCATCAAGCAGGCCCGCGGCCTGATCAGCTAAAAGAAAGCATAAGAAAGGAGAACGGAAAAAATGGCAGGCGAAATTAAAGTATCAACCCAAGACCTGATAGATACTGCAAAGGAAATCCGCACTATCAGCGAGAACATGGATACAAAGCTGGAAACGATCAAGTCCAAAATGAATGCGCTGGATACCACCTGGCAGAGCGCTGCGGGCACAGATATCCGTGCGGCGATGAACGCTCTTCAGCCCCGTTTTGATGAGTACAAGAGAGTTGTAGATTCCTACGCCGCATTCCTGGACACCACGGCCCAGTCCTATGAGACCACAGAAGCCACCGCGCAGAATTACGCAAATCAGTTCAAATAATGTACTTAACGGTTTTACCGGCAGCCGCGTAAATTGTTGTTTCGCGGGCAAACCCAATCAACAGAAAATCTTGTCATCCTGAGCGAAGCGCAGCGTAGTCGATGGATCTTGGCACTTAATTGACTACAAAAGCTATTGAAATGCCCAGATCCCTCGACACGGCTGCGCCGGGCTCGGGATGACAGCATTTTTGAAATATTCGGCACTGTGCGTCAAACACCAATTTGCCCATGCGGATGGAAACCGATGATCCGAATACGGTTTCGGGTCAATTCACAAAAACACAGCCGCGGCATCTGCGGCGTTCCAGACAGCCGGACATTTATCCCTGGGATAAATGTCCGGCAGGCGGCGGGGCCCCGTCGGAAAGCTCCCCTTTTTAGGGAAGCTCTGAACAAATTGGCGGGAACGGTTTGTTCAGAGGTTCCTTAAAAACCGCCGTCCAAGGCATTTCCGGAAATATACAGAAGAGAGGATATGGCATATGAAAAAGTTTTTGGCTGTTATTCTGGTTTTGGCAACCCTGTTTTCCATGTGTGCGCCCCTTTCCGGCTGCTCGTCCATTACGCCGCTGCAAATGGGCTCCTGGCTTTCTCTCATTGCGCAGTCCTTCGGAATGAGCGAATTCACCTCGGATCAGCCGTATTTTGCCCGTGTCGGAGCGGAGGATACCTACTTCGGCGCCTTCCAGCTGGCTGCGGAATGGGATATTCTGGAGCCAAGTGAAACGGTTTCGTCCTCAACGGCGGTCACCTGGCGGGACGTACTTGTGACCCTTGTCAACGCGGGCAACTTTCTGGACGCGGATGCCACGGAGGAAGAGAAGATTCAGTTTGCCATCTCCAATTTTGATCCGGAAATCCGGACCTATTGGATGAAACGAAATATCCAGATGACCGAGGCGATTCCTCTGCTGGACAAAGCTGCGCAGATGTGGGCGGACCATACCTACACGGAATCCATTGAAGATATTTCCCTGGGGGAGGATGTTGTCAGCTTCCTCAATGAGGAGGATTTCCAGTACATTGAGGACGGCAACACGGTTACTATGGACGCTTCCTACGCCCAGGGCCTGAAGCCGGGGGATTACTATGCCCTTCCCTCTGTAAAGGGTGTTTCCCAGAGCTCCCTTAACAAGGTCGAATCGGTGGAGATTGTGGATGGAGTGGCGGTTATTACCAATGACCCCACCGTAACTGAGCAGGAGATTTCCGACCAAATCGAGTCCATGCGCATTGTGGACACGGAAATGATTGATTTCTCCGACATTACCGCGATTTATGACGGCGCGGGGAATCCAATTTACCTGGCGCCTCAGGGAGGAGCCTCCCAGACAAGTGCCTCCGGCGACGATTTTTCCGGTGTGCATGTTACCACGCTGGATAACCGGACGGGAGGAGACATTCAGGCCTCCAATGTGGGATTGTTTGATTCCGTGGTCGGTAAGCCGATCACCTTTGAGGTTAACGGATACGAGGCTAAGCTGGTTTTCCAGTCCCACGGTGTTTCGCTGACGCTGTCCCATAAGACAACAAAGGACAGCAAATACAGGGATATGGTGGAGACGACCTATGTCACGGCTGCCCTGGACAATGTTCTGCTGACAAAAGACGTTGACTTTAAGTGGGGTAAGCTGGATCATGCCTTCCTGGCGCTGAATTACGATTCCTCCCTTACCGGCGGAATCAAATACGCCGAGGTGAACAAGGTGGGGACGCAGCTGGAGCCCGGACAGCAGAAACGGACACACCTGAGCACAGTCATCAGCGGATATGCCAATGCCATCGGCAATTTGAAGAAGCAGGTATACGAGACAAAATACAGCAATAAGAGCATCTACATTTGCAGGATCACCATTGCCGGAACAAAGGCAGCCGGTGTGGACTTCTTCATGAAGGGCAAGGTGACGGCCTCCGGCGCGTTGGAAATTACCCTGTCCATGGGTGGAACGCAGGGAATTGAGTATAAAAACGGGAACATCCGCTGCGTCAGCAGCACGAGACCCGGTGCGTCCATGGTTGCGGAAGGGAACTTTGAGCTCACCATCGGAGCGGGCCTCGAGATTCGTGTTTTTAAAACCCAGATCGGCAACGTCATGATCGAAGCCGGTGTAGGCGCGCAGTTCAAATACACTGCTCACCTTCTGGATGAGGAGTGGCATTTGCTCTACTCTTCGGATACCGTGATGTCAGCAAGCGATGCCAATGAGATGGAGAATCTACTCTATCAGACAACGGCAGAGGATATCCTGGCGGTGGCGGAATCGGAGGGCGGAACCTGGAAGGGCTTCCAGGCTGGCGCAACCGTCAATATATTGAGCAGAGCCTGTATCGAGTGGGGGCTTTATCCCATTGTGACGATTTCCGGAGAAATAACGCCTCTGAGCAAGAGTGCGTCCTTCTCTCTGTTTAACAAGGATAAGATACTGCTCCATGGACATATTGACATCCCGAACAGTCTGTCGGACGCGCTGGCAGCCGAAAGCTTTGGGCAATCGTTGCTTACAATGCTGGGAGTCAATCAGGAATGTCACTACAAATTCAAGCCCTGGGACACAGAGGAAGGGGAAACCGAAGAAACCACAGAGGGAACTACGGAAACCACGGAGGAGACCCAGGAGAGCGATCCGATTCTGACGTCGGATGCCATTATGCTGTCCAATATCAGAATATTCCTGGATAAGAATCAGTCCGCGGAGCTCAGGGTTACGGGACTGCCCAAGGGATATACCATCAATGACCTTGTTGCGAAAACGGAGAACGCTTCCATCGCGTCTGTGGACATTGCGGCGGGCCGGGTATATGCCGGAGAAACCGCCGGAACGGTTCAGATTACCATCAGTACATCCGACGGCAAGTTTACGGCCTTCTGCGCGGTAACCGTGGCGGATGACGCGCCGCAGGGCTTTGTTGGGTTGTCTATGCGGGTCCCGGGAGAAGAGACTGCCCTATGATTCTGAAGGTATATATGGAGATATGCGACCCCGGCGTCACCCGGTTCCGCCACAGTGTGCAGGACCTTCAGGGCCGGGAGATCGCGGTGGGTACGAACAAGCAGCCTGGGGCTACTCTGGCACTGAAGCATAACGGAAACGTTTTTATCTACCCGAAAAAGATCGTTACAATGGAGGGGTCCGAGTTTCCATTCCGGTATCCTCTGTCAAAGTGGAAGAAAAACTATGGATATGAGGTTCTCTGCCGGGACGAACCGGTTATGCGGACCTATACGGAAGCGGCGGTATGCCAAAAGAAATTCCTGTTCAAAAAAAACCTGATTTTTAATGTGTATCAGTATCACGGACAGACCTTCCTCTGCTTCCGGGTGGGACTGGCGGAGGGCCCCTCGCACTACTATTTTGTGAAAACGCCCCAGGGGGAAACCGTAGCCGCCATCGAGCGGCATACCGACGCGGAGGATGACCGCAGGGCTACGGTTTACATCAAGAACCCCGATAACCTGGAGCTGGTGCTTCTCGTATGCGGGTTTGAGATCATGCAGGTACAGCACAAACCCAATGACGTTACGGAAGTTATCGATTATTCCGCGGGAAGGTATTACTCCATGCTGGAAGAAGAAAAAGCGCAGTTTGACAAAGACTTTATCCCCGCTGTCAAAGCATTGGACAGAATTTACGACTAATCCCGGAGGTGGAGAAAATGGCGGTCAATGTGACGCAGGCGAATTATCAGGCGGCTCAGATCGAGGGGAAGATGCAGCAGCTCAGGAATGCCAGGGGCGCGCTCTCTTCCTACCGTTCGGAGCTCCAGGGAAACTGGCAGAGCCAGGAGGTGGGGCTGATCCTTCAGAGTGTGGACGCTGAGATCGCCGAGCTGGACAGGCTGCTGGGAACCCTGAACAATCTGGCCGCGGATATCCGCAAGGCGGCTGCAGACATCCAGCGGGAGGAGGAAGCCGCGGCCCGGGCTGCGGCGGAGAGAGCCGCCCGGCAGCGCCAGCAGGCCCAGGCCCGCAGCGCCTACAACGCGGCCTGTGAGAATCTGGACGCCATCACCCGGGAGCGCAATGAGATCGTCCTGCGGATGCAAAACACCCGCTCCTTAAAAACCATGGCCCAGCTGAACGAGCAGCTGGCGGAAATTGACCGGCGGCTGGAGCAGGCCCAGCAGGAATGCGACCGCTGCCGCCTGGCGCTGGGGTGAGCCGGAACAATGAAAACCATGAACAAATGCAAGATTGCCAAACGCAGAGGAATGCGGCTGCTGCTGGTGAAGGGCCTCAAGGGACAGCAGCTCAGCGAGTGGGAATTCAACGCCATCAACTCCGACGAGGTGACGGGGCTTCTGCACCTGGACGCCCGGAAGAAGGGGCTTATCTACAACCTGGAGTATGACATCACGGGCTTTATCCCCTTCCTGGAATTCCTGCGGATTCCCATGAACCGGGAGGTCTTTGCCAGGGTGCTGGACAACATTCTGGAGAACCTCCGGTCCGTCAACGAGAAGCATTTCAATCCCCAGCTGATCCTCTACGATATGGACAAAATCTATATCAACCCCTCCACCCAGCGGCTTTTCTTCGCCTACGTTCCCCTGCAGCCCTTCGAAAACGGGGGCAGCCTCCAGCAGATGCTGCGCGCCATCATCCAGCACGGGGCCTTTGACGAGGAGGAGGACTGCGGCTACATCACGGAGTACATCACCATTCTGAACAGCGGCATCAATTTCTCCGCCTTTGATCTGGAGGAGTATGCCAAAAGGCTCCTGAGGACCGTGAACGGCCAGCAGGACGACGGCACGGTGGAGTGCCCCCGGTGCCACGCGGTGCTTCCCGCGGACACGGTGCTGTGCAACTGCGGCTTCAAGCTGCGGGGCCTTACGGGCAGCACCAACCGGGCCAGGCTTCAGGTCTACGATATGTTTCAGGATATGGGCGACGCGCAGACACCGGAAAACCCGCCCCCTCCTCCAGAGAAGCCGGTCACCACGCCGGAAAGACAGGCTCAGGAGCCTGAACGGAAGAGCTCCGGCAGGAAGCAGACCACGGTGCTCTCCCTCTACGATCAGGAGGAGACCTCCCGGGCCTGGCTGGTCCGGGAGCCCAGCGGGGAGAAGATCCCCCTGGACCGGTTCCCCTTCCGGCTGGGAAGGGAATCCGGCGATTATGTGGTGCCCAACCGCTATGTCAGCGAGCCCCATCTGGAGCTGCGCTGCCGGGGCGGACGATTCTACGCGGTGGACCTGGATTCCACCAACAAAACCTATGTGGATGGAACGGTGCTTCCCGCACGGCAGGAGCAGGAGATCTTCTCCGGCACCCGGCTGCGGCTGGCCAACGAGCGGTTCCAATTCATTACGGAGTGACCGGAGGGAAGCCCCATGGAGTATAAAATCGCGATGCACACCGACATCGGCCCGGAGAAGGCCTCCAACCAGGACAGCATGTGCGTAAAGGAGGCCTACACCCCCCAGGGTACCGTTCTTCTGGCAGCGGTCTGCGACGGAATGGGCGGCCTGGAAAAGGGCGAGCTGGCCAGCAAAACCATGGCGGAGGCGCTGTCGGACTGGTTTGAGGCGGAGCTTCCCTACCTGCTGGCAGGGCCCGGGTACCGGACGGCGATCTGCGACAGCCTGGACGAGCTGGTGAAGCGGTGCAGCGCCCGGATTCTGGCCTACGGCAGCCGCAGCCACATCCAGCTGGGCACCACCGTGACGGCCATTGTGTTTCTGCCGGACAATTCCTATATCATCTGCCATGTGGGCGACACCCGGATATACCGGATCAGCGGGGAGGGAGCCGCCCTGCTGACGGAGGACCAGACCCTGGTCCAGCGGGAGCTGCGGCTGGGCCGGATCACCCGGGAGCAGGCCCGGGTGGACCCCAGGGGCAACGTGCTGCTGCAGTGCGTGGGCGCCTCCAAATATGTGCAGCCCGTATTCATCCACGGCAGCGCCCTGGCCGGGGAGAGCTACCTGCTCTGCTCCGACGGCTTCCGCCACGAGATCACCCGGCGGGAGATCGGCGAGGCCTTCAACCCGGAGGGGAACACCAACGAAGTGGTGATGAAACGCAATATCGTGTCCCTGGTGGAGAAAAACATCGCCTGCGGCGAAACGGATAACATTTCCGCCATGCTCATCAGGACAATGTAAGGGAGGCGGACAGCTTGGCCGTATTCGGACAGGTTATTGACGATAAATATGAAATTCTGAAGCTCATCGGCGAGGGCGGCATGTCCAAGGTCTATCTGGCCATGGACAAGCGGCTGAACAAGTCCTGGGCTGTCAAGGAGATCGAAAAGAAAGCCAAGGACCGCAACAACGAGATCGTGGTCCAGAGCGCCATTGCCGAGGCGAACATGATCAAGCAGCTGGACAACCCGGCAATCGTGCGGATCGTGGACATTATTGATAACGGCAACGTCATCTACATCATCGAGGACTTTGTGGAAGGCGAGACCCTGGAGGCTCTGCTGGAGGCCGACGGCGCCCAGCCGGAGGAGCTGGTGGTGGAATGGGGCAAGCAGCTGTGCGAGGCCTTTGACTACCTGCACACCCGGACCCCGCCCATCATCTACCGGGACATGAAGCCGGCCAACGTGATGCTGACCCCCGAGGGGAAGCTCCGGGTCATCGACTTCGGCATCGCCCGGGAGTACAAGGAGCACAACCTGAAGGACACCACCAGCCTGGGCACCCGGGGCTACGCCCCGCCGGAGCAGTTCGGCGGAAAGACCGACGCCCGGTCCGATATCTACAGCCTGGGCGTGACTCTGTTCCAGCTGGTCACCGGCAGGGACCCCTGCCTGGCCTCCACGGAACTGAAGCCCGTGCGGCAGATCGACCCCAAGCTGTCCGAGGGCATCGAAACCATCATTCAGAAATGCGTCCAGCACGACCCCGCCAACCGCTACCAATCCTGCGTGGAGCTCCTCTACGACCTGGAGCACATCGGCGAGATCGGCGCGGGCTACCGCAAGCAGCAGAAAAAGAAGCTGAAAACCTTCCTCACCTTCGCCATCGCCACGGTGCTGTGCCTGATCGTGGGCATCACCGGCACCGTGATGCGCGGCCGGACCAACCGTCTGGACTATGAGCAGAACCTCCAGTGGGCCCGGAACGCCTCCTCCTCCCAGGAGCGCATCGGCTTCTACGCCACGGCCATCGACATCAGCCCCGGGTCCATGGAGGCCTATCTGGGCATGATCGACGCCATGAAGGAGGACGCCTGCTACACCGTGCAGGAGGAAGAGACGCTGAAAAACAAAATCAACACCAACATGACCCTCCTGAAAGCCCAGCCCGACTACGCCAGACTCTCCTACGAGGTGGGCAAGCTCTACTGGTACTACTACGACTACGGCCGGACGCCGGACGCGGACAACCAGATCACCCGGATCAAAAGCGCCATCCAGTGGTTTGAGGACGCGGTGAGCTACGGCACCGAGGAGGACAGCTTCCGGTTCCTGGCCTCCAACTACGCGGACATCGGCCGGTTCAACCGGGATATCACCCTGAACGTGGCGGAGGCCTCCGACAAGGGCACCTACGCCCCCTATTGGGACAGCATCTCGGCCCAGATCGAGCATATGGACGAGGACGAGAGCGAGATGATCAAGCTGGAGGTGTACAAGCTGGCGGTGTACTCCATCGAGACCTATGCCCGGAAGTTCAAATCCGACGGCATCGAGCAGTACGCCATGACCCAGCTGCTGGGGACGGTGGAGGAGGCCGTGAAGGCCCTGGAAACCAGCTCCGACACCACGGAGCAGATCAAAACAAGCGTTGTTTCGCGGTTTAAGGCCGCCGAAGAGGCAATCGCCAACGCGTTCAGAGAGCAGGTGTCGCAATGAGTGCGGATACATGGTATATGATCTCGCTGGCGGGGTATTTCGCGGCGCTGATCGGCCTCGTCGTAACAGTTGTCCTGTATTTCCGGCTGGACATTCTGGATGTCATCGGAGACCTGACCGGCAGGACCGTGGCGAAGGAGATAAAATCCATGCGGGAGAACCGGAACGCCGGAACGGGCCGCCGGAGCGTCCGGGCAAAGCCTCCCCGGACGGGAAAGACCGACAAAACCGCCCGGAAAACCCAGGGGCCCAGGCAGGGCGCCTCCACCGCCGGACCCGGCAGACAGACCGGCAGGGGCCGTCGGGGCACCGCGGGACTGGCAGCCACAGGCGGAACCCAGCCGGACAAGCGGGTGCTCCACAGCCGGACGGACCGGCTCCCCCAGGAGGTGGAGGAGCAGTACGGCAGCTTTGACCCCCGGGTGGAGTACTCCCGGACGGATATCCTGCCGCAGACGCCGGAAGTCAGGAAGCCAGGAACCCAGATGCTGACGGAGGAGCTGCCGAAGGGCACGGCGATTCCGGAGAAGTCCGGCGGCACGGCGATTCTGGAGGAATCCGGCAGCGGCACGGCGATTCCGGAGAAGTCCGGCGGCACAACCCTCCTGGAGGAAGCCCGCGGCGGTACGGCGATTCTGGAGGAGTCCCGCGGCGGCACAACCCTCCTGGAGGAGTCCGGCAGCGGCACGACCCTCCTGGCCGGGGAGGAGCCGGTGCAGCCGGTGAAGTTCAGCGTGACCAGAAGCTGTCTGGTTGTCCATACCGAAGAGCGGATCGAAGAAAACGGATTGGAATAAAGGAGAGAAGAACATGAATCGTAAGAATGTTTCCAGAGTGCTGGCGGCTCTGCTGGCGGTTCTCATGGTGCTGAGCGTCTGCCCCGTCAGCGTATTGGCTGAGGGGGAGGTCACGGATGTGGTGGTTACGGTGCTCTCCGCCGAGGATGACGCCCCTGTTGCCGGGGCCTCCGTAAGCGTCCCCGACGGGACCCCCGAACTCACGGGGGCGGACGGAACGGCCGTATTGACCGCCCTTACCGTGGGGGAGGAATACCAGCTCTCCGTCACGGCGGAGGGCTATGAGGCCGGGACCAAAACCTTCATCTGCGCAGCCGACAGCCCGGTGGAGGTTCGCCTGACCAAAAGCGCCCCCCTGCTGGACGTGACGGTCACGGTCACCGACGGGGAGAAAGCCCCCCTGTCCGGGGTCAGCGTCACCCTGGCCGGCGGCAGCGCCGTTGCCACCGATGACACCGGCGCGGCGGTATTGAAGGGCCTGACCCAGGGGAAGGACTATCAGGTGACCGCCGCTCTGACAGGCTATGCCCCCGCCTCCGTGGAGTTTACCTGCGACGAAAAGACCGCCGCCGACGGCCTGACCCTGACCCTGACCCCCTATACCACAGTCACCGTTTCCGGTACGGTCACCTGCGGCGGTACGGCGGTCAGCGGTGCCGCCGTGAAGCTGGTCATGACGGACACGACCACGAAAACCGCCACTACGGGGGCGGACGGCACCTTCTCCTTCACGGATGTGTACAGAGAGCTGGTGGCCAGCCTGACCGTGGCGGACAGCGCCCCCTACAAGTCCTTCACCCCGGTCCCGGCGGAGAAGATTCTTTTCTCCGGGGACAATAAGCTGAAGCTGGAGAAAAAGACCATCCCCATCACCACCGTAATCAACGGCGGCGGGGAAAACAGCAGCGTGGACGTGGAGCCCCGGGAGGTGCCCTACGGCGGCAGCGCGAAGATTACCGTTTCGGCGGACCCGGAGAAGTATGTCATCTACCAGGTGCGGGTCAACGGAACCGCAGTGGACGCGGCCTCGGGCGTATGCTACTATGAATTCGAGTTGACCGATGTGGTTGCCGAACAGACCGTGACCGTGGACTTCTACGAGGAGGGCGAGCTGATCACCTTCTGGGTGGACGACAAGGGCGCCGTCTATGAGGCGGACGAGGATGGGGAGCCCCAAGACCAACCCATCGGCCTCTGGAAATTCCCCGGCCTGAAGGTGGAAACCGCCACGGACCCGGATGACCCGGATGGAAAGACCCAGGTGACAGTGACCTATACACCCGCGAAGAATTACCGCGTCAGCGCCGTGTCCGTGGACGGCGGAGAGGCGGAGAGGTTCGATGACAATGACCATGCTTACTCCAGCGGGTCCTTCACCCTGGACGAGGGGGTCCTGCGCAAATTTGAGCTGGAAAAACGGCTCAATCAGTTTCAGATCACCCTTCCCGGCGACGGCACCGTCGAAGGACCGAACCCGGTCAACTATAACTGGAACGCCGCGCTGACCATCACGCCCCCGGAGGGGAAGTACCTGTCCTCGCTCACCGTCAATGGCAAGGACGTCACCTCCGCCGTGAGCTATTCCGGCGATAAGCCCACCTATCTGCTCAAGCAGGTGCGGGAGAATCAGACCGTGGAAGTGGCATACGCGGACATCAACGAAGTAGAGAACCCCGAAGCCGCCGTGACCCTCACCACCAGTGGGAAAACCTACCACCCGGATTCCACCAACATCTATTATCTGGGAGCCGGTGGAAAGGTCACGCTGGCCCCCGCAACCAGCGGCGTGTCCGTTTCCGCCAGCCCCAACGGCCCCTTCAGCCCCAAGCTGGAGCTGACCGGGGACAAAACCGTGAAGGCCCTGTACCTCCTGGAGGGAACCACCATTACCAAGGTGACCTACAGCGTTGAGACCATCGTGGATACGAAGTCCCCCAGCATCTCGGAACCGAAACGAGTCGAGTACCTTTCAAAAACATGGGAAGTATTTGCCCGGGATGAAGGCTCCGGAATCAATAGAGTTGTTTGGAGTAAGAATAACTTAACGGACATCGATGCAATCCGAAAATTAACAACAGAAGCCGTCAAGGATGCAACGAATCCAAACCGGTATACCTACACATTCGAGAGAAGATTCAGAACCTACTACTTCTGGGCAATTGACAACCTCGGAAACGTATCCGGCTTTACAGAAGTTTTTGTGGATACGGATGAACAGGCTCCCGAAATCACCGATATTCGGGTGGATGGCTACAGAACCTTTGATGCCGTGAATTACCCCACGGCGGAGTTTTCCGTCAGCGCGAACGTACAGGACCCGAAAAATGAAGACGGTGAGGATGGAAGCGGAATCCAGAGCGTGACTCTGAAAATCGGCAAATTCGAGATTGGAATGGAATATGACAAAGCTACGAAGCGTTATTCCGCGACAATCACGCCGCAGCAGGTGATGGAGCTTGAGACAGGAGCACTGTCCATCAGCGTGACTGCTGTGGATAAGTCCGAACGGCAGAATGCGTCGACCAAGGTGATGACGGTAAAGAACGCGGAGGAAGTGGAGGAGAATTTCCTTCTGACCTTTGAAAATACCCCGCCTGTGGTAGAGTTTACAGGACTTCCTGAAAAGAAATGGTGCTCTGTTGCGGATGATGTCACTTTCTGCGTTACCATTACCGATGAAGGCTCCGGTATCAATATCGACCCGGAGTTCCTGATGGTTACCTACAAGTTGGAAAACGGCAATGAAATTGACTTCCCCATAGCGGAAAAAGCCTACCGCTACGAAGGAACCACGGAATACACCAGTCAACTTACTGCCGGAAAGGTGGTCGAGGTGAAGCTGACCATCAAGGTCAACGCGATTGTGGTCAAGAAGAATTTCGAATATGATTTCACAGTCTATGCGCAGGACAACGAGGGCAACGGCCTTCCTGTTGCCAGCGATAGCGAACCCAGGCTGAAGTTCTCCATTGATATCACCGCCCCGGAGATTGTGAAGTTCGACATTGGACAAATAGATAATCAGGAGCCCGCAACGGTTGTTGCCACGGAATACGGCTACTTTTTCAATGACGCGGCAACCATCCGCGTGTACGCCAGCGACACCGGTTCCGACGTGGCCAGCATTGGCTTCTATGGAATCAAGGTTGACGCGGAGACTGTGGACGGCGTAAAGGTGACCTGCCTGGATGCCAGCAAAGCCCCTGACGGAAAAACTCCGGATGGCCGCTGGTATGCGGAGTTTACCGTGGATGCCGGGTTCAAGGGCCAGATTTACGCCTACGCGGTGGACAATGCCGGCAACTCCAACAAGGATACGGACAACGAGAAGAATGCCCATCCTGAGGCGCTCACCACCACGGAAACCCAGGCGCAGCACGACAAGCTGCCCCATGTCACGGTGGAGCTGCCCGAAACGGAGCGAAAGGACGAGACGGATGTTCCCCTGTACGCCGGAGTGGTCTACGAGTATGACGAGAGCGGAAACCTGAAGCTGAATCCGGACGGCACCCCAATCGCGGCGGAGCAGCCGGTGGAGGTAAAGGTGACCGTGTCGGATACCTTCAACGGCATCCGGTCGGTGACCTACTCCGTGAAGCTCCCCGACGGGACAGAACGGATGGGAGGCTCTTTCGATTACGAGAAAATCAACCCCTATATCCAGAAGATGCCCGATGGCTCCCTCGTTTACACGGACGGAAACGGCATTGCATGGACGGTGACAAAGGAGAGCAACCTCATTACGGGCCTGGAGACAACCCTCGTGATCAGCGAGGAAGGCAACAGCCTTTCCGTCGTGGTGACCATGAAGGATATGGCGAACAACACCACGGCTGACCTGAACGAGAATCCCGTCAAGCTCAGCATCGACAACACCCCGCCGAAGCTGGAGATCACCCATCTGCCCGCGGCCGAGGAACCCGATCCGACAAAACCCTCCGAGGGTGAGGCCCAGAAGCAGCTTGGAACCACGCCCTATTTCGTGGGCTTCCAGGCAGAGGGCTATGCGTCGACGGAGGAGTATCCCATGTACGATGCCGGGACGCTGCAGATCAAAATCACCGAGCGGAATCTGGGTGCCGTGGAAAACCTCCTGAAGGAGAACGGCCCCCTCACCGCCCTGGTCAGCAAGCTCCTGCCGACAAAGAGTATGAAAAAAGTGGATGTCAGGGACCTGGCGGACCAGCTGCTGGTATTCGGACCCTATGTGGATGATGCGGACGGTGTCCGGCAGGATGCCGAATATCCCTACAGCGCCGATACCTACTACATTGTCGAGCTGCGGGACTGCACCGAGGATAAGAAGGAGGGCGGCACCTACCAGGCGAACTTTACCCTGACGGACCTGGCGGGACATCAGGCCAAAGGCGGGGAGAACTTCGTCATTGACAGCATCTCCCCCTCCATCACCATCACCTTCGACAACAACGACGTGCGCAACGGAAAGTACTACAATGCCGACCGTATTGCCACCATCACCGTGGTGGAGCGGAACTTCAACAACGAAAGCGGCACCATCGACGGCGAGGCCTCTCTGGACGGACGGGGCATGGAGTTCCCCACCATCAGCGGCTGGAAGGACAGCGACGATTACCTGACCCACACGGCCACCGTCTCCTTCACCACCGACGGCCGTTACCGGAACTTTGTGGCCTTCTATAAGGACCTGGCGGGCCACGCCGCCAGCACCCAGGCGGACGAGTTCCATGTGGACAAGACCATGCCGGAGATCGTCATCGCGGACATCGAGGACAAGTCCGCCAACAACGGCACCGTGGCGCCCAGCATCACCTACACGGACATCAACCTGGACCTGGAGCATGTGGAGCTCACCCTCACCGGCGTGAACAACGGCCCCGTGGACTACGCGGCCCTGAAGGAGGCCATCCACAACGGCGAGCAGTACATCTACGCGGATTTTGAGCATATCAAGTCCGTGGACGATGTGTACACCCTCTACGTCAAGGCCGTGGACCTGGCCGGGAACACCACCACCGAGACCATCCGCTTCTCCTGCAACCGGTTCGGCTCCGTGTTTGACCTGAGCCAGATCAAGGACCTGCTGGGCAAGTTCAACCAGGAGGGCCGGAGCCTGGTGATCACGGAGACCAACGTGGACGCCATCGACTTCAACAAGCTGCGCGTAACCCTCACCAAAAACGGAACGCCCGTGGACCTGGTTCTGGGGGAGGACTTCCTGGTGAAGAGCCTGGGCAGCGAGGGAAGCTGGCACCAGTACGTCTATACCATCAACGGCAATCTGTTCCAGGATGACGGAACCTACAGCCTCTACATCTACACCCAGGACGCCGCGGGCAATGTCAACGAGAACATCGACGACACCAAGGAGGCCCAGATTTCCTTCGGTATCGACAAGACCAAGCCCATTGTCACCCCCATTGACTTCGAGAGCGGCAGACAGTACGCCGTGGAATCCAGAACCGTCACCGTGGAGGTCAAGGACAACCTGCTGCTGGGCGAGGTAAAGATTTACCTGAACGACGAGGAGGTCCCCTTCCAGACGGAGGGCGACAGCTATACCTTCCTGATTCCCATGCGCAACAGCAAGCAGACCGTCCGGATTGTGGCGGTGGACTCCGCGGGCAATGAGCAGGAGGTATATGTCAGCGACTTCCTGGTGACCACCAACCTGTTCGTCCGCTGGTACAACAATACCCCGCTGTTCGTCGGCACGCTGGTGCTGCTGGCTCTGATTCTGGGCCTGCTGATCTGGTGGCTGCTGCTCCTGCTGCGCAGGAAGCGGAAGGACGAGGAGGAAGCATAAACCTTTGCAGCGTTCCCGGGGCGCCCAGGCGCCCCGGGACAGAAAGGAAAACGTTATGTATCCTGAATTTATCGCGATCTACGCGGGACTGGCGGTGGTGCTGGTACTGCTGATCGTCATTCTGATTCTCCAGATTTGCATTCTGAGAAACGGCGGAGGCTCCGGCAGCGCCCACAGGCGCCCGGTTCGGGGCGGACAGAACTCCGTGGCGTTCTGCCGGAACTGCGCCGCCCGTCTGAACGCCTCCGACAGGGTGTGCCCCCAGTGCGGAACCCCGAGATGAAGCGGAGGGAGGTCTCATGGGAATGATCAAGATGAATATTGAGGCGGTCCTGGCCCAGAGCAGCCGGATCGCCCAGGCCCGGACGGATGTTTCCGGGGTCAAGTCCGCGGTGGACTCCGTGAACCACCGGCTGGAGCAGAGCATCCGGTCCCGGTACAACATCGGCGCCCGGCTCAGCAGCGCCTCCGCCCAGCTGGAGCGCATCCAGAACCAGCTGCTGCGCATCCAGTCCACCGTGGAGGCCGGGGCCAACGGGTACTACTCCGCGGATATGGCGGCCAGTCTGAGGGCGAGACAATTCCCCAACAACCCCTAAGCCCCGCCGCCCCAACGGAAGAAGTTGGTGTTTGAACGGCTACGCCGAATTGACAATTGACAATTGAAAATTGACAATTATTGTTTCCCTATGGGACGAATTTGAAACATAAATGTGTGTTTACGAGTGCAATTATTTCATTTTCATCTTTCATCCCGAAGGGATTCCTTAATTATCAATTGTTAATTGTCAATTGTCAATTAAAAACGCCAATTTATCTCACTGCCCGGTCAGGGGGCTTCCTATGGAGGGGCTCCGGCCGGGAGGTTTCCGACAGAATACGGCGCCTGCGCTGATCCGGCCCGGGTTGGCGCAGGCGCTTCCACAGAGAAAAAGTCAGATGCGTGAATGGATAGAGAAAAACAAATATAGCCTGATGGCGGCGTTGGCCCTGGCGTTCGCGCTCCTTCTGGGGCTGAACGGCTTCCTGGCCGCCCGGATTCTGACCGGAAGCCGGAGCGCCGGGGAGGAGCCTCCCGCCCAGGTCCAGACCGTGGAAACGTCCCCGCCTGCCCCGGAGACCTCCGCCCCCCCCGCTGCGGAGCCGGAGCCCACCGAGACGGAGCCGACCCAGCCCGAAACGGAGGCCCGTGTGGTCTATGAGCAGGTGCCGCTGTACTTTCAGACGGATTACCCCAACAACCGCTACGGCTACGGCACCATCGCCAGCAGCGGCTGCGGGATCACCTCCCTGGCCATGGTGGCGTCCTATATGACCGGTCATGAATATCTGCCCGATGAGCTGGCGGATTATTTCGGCGGCCACGGGGATAACAATATTCAGCGGCTGGAATATGCCTCCGATATGCTGCAGCTGCCCTGGAAGCGGGCGTTAAACGTCCACGAGGCCATCCGCGCCGTGCGGGAGGGAAAGCTTGCCATCGTCCTGATGGGGAGTAAGTCCCCGTTCACCGATACCCAGCACTTCATTGTGCTGGCGGGGGTGAACGAGGACGGGAGAATCCTGGTAAACGACCCCTACGCCCCCAACTACGACAACTGGTACCTCAAGGACGGCTTTGAAAACGGGTTCAAGGACGGGGACATTGTCTGCGGCTACAGCGGGGGATGGATTTACGACGTCAGCGCCATGCCGGAGGAGCCCTTCGTGTATGTGGAGGAAAAACCCGACGTGGAGCCCCGCTACCCGGAGATAACCCTGACCCGGGAGGACGAGACCCTGCTGGCCAAGATCATCTGGGTGGAGGCCAGGGGCGAACCCCGGGAGGGCCAGCAGGCCATTGCCGAGGTGGTGCTCAACCGACTGGCATCCCCGGATTTCCCCGACACCGTCAGGGGCATCATTTACTCGGACAACCAGTTCCCCTCGGTGGAATTCCTGGACGAGGCCACCCCCAACCAGACCCAGTACGACGCCATTGAGGACGCCCTGGAGGGCCCCTACATCCTGCCCGAGAATGTGATGCACTTCGCTACCTACCCCGTGAACAGCCTGGTCTGGGGAAAAATCGGCGGGCACTACTTCTGCTACCAGTGGGAGAAGGACAATTCCTGAGTGCCCCGGGCCGCTTCGGAAATCGCCGCTGGGGTTTCGCCGGATGCCCGGAAATTGTAATCGGAAAAACAACAGGACTGCCATTTTCGAACCGGCACACGGCTTGGTTCAAAATGACAGTCCTGTTTTCATGGGCTGATTTTGCTTGCCGGCCTGAGTCAGCAAACCGAAAAATTGGTGTTTGTTGCTGCGTGTCAAAGTTTCCTGTCATTGCGAGACCAGTCCGCTTAAGTGGTCGTGGCAATCCCCTTACTTAGAGGGGAAAATGTACCGATAAACATCCGAAAAAGCGGGGATTGTTACGGTTCTTGGTGGTAATCGTTGCCTGATTCCATTCAACCGGGGGATTGCCACGCCAGTGTGCGCACTGGCTCGCAATGACAGCAAAGAACGACAAACGCCAATTTGTCGCGCTGCTGAGGAAGCCTGATAAGCATGATTCCAATTATCCTGACCGCTGTGTCAGCCGACAGCCTGAATTGCAATTTGCCGGGCGGAGCCAAGCGGATAATGGACAGTATATACAAACCGGGAAAGACCGGATTGTGAAAAAAAGAGAATCCGGCGCGGCCCTCTTGACAAAGCGGGCGCTCCGTGGTAGGCTGTGCATAAGAGATGTGCAACCGTTTCCACAAATTCCAAATCCGGAAGAATAAACTGTAGGAAAAACGCAGAAGAACCCTGAGAAAATCGGGATGAGTTGAAAAAATGACCAAACGGAAAGAGACACGCGTCCGCGCTTCTCTGTTTTTTCGGCGAAAATATGCTAACCGGTTCCACACATAAAAAGTTCCGAAATTTAGAAAATTAGTTGGGATTAACGGGAGAATAAGACGGAATAATTCTGCCTTCTGTCATGCTGCCCACAAAATGGGATATGCCTGTTCCTCGTTTGCTTTCCGTATGGGGAATACCTCCGGGAGGCTTCCTTTGCGGCAGGAAAAGCCGTTTTGGGCTTCGGAGGAATCCTGCAAGTTGGTGCTTGGCGCACGAAAAAAGAACTGTCATTGCGAACCAGCGCGCACGCTGGTGTGGCAATCCCCCAACAATTCAGGACGGTTCGTTAGGGCGTTTGTCCGTTTCCTGTACATTTCCCCTCTGACCGGGGGATTGCCACGACCAGTGTGCGCACTGGTCTCGCAATGACAGCGTTTACTCTACAAATACCAATTTCCCGACCTGCCGTGTATGCGGCGGGACGGGGACACCGGTTCGTTGTCAAAACGCCTGTGAGCGTTTTACAAATATAAAAAAGGAGAGAATATGTTATGAAAAGCAGTCTGAAACGTATCCTGGCCTGTGTCCTGGCGGTTGTCCTGCTGGTATCCCTGGCAGCCTGCGGCTCCGGCGACACCACGTCCACCACCGCGGCCGCCGGCGGCTCCAGCACTTCGGGCGGAGAGACCCCCGACAAGGAGTATCCCACCATCAAAGTCATGATGTCCTGCCTGAACGTGCCCAAGGATGTGGCCATGGTTGAGGAAGCCCTCAGCGCCATCACCCGGGAAAAGATCGGCGCCAACGTGGAGCTCATCATGATGGAGTATGCCAACCAGACTCAGCAGCTGAATATGCTGCTGGCCGCCGGCGATGACTCCATCGACATCTTCTACGTCCGCGACATCGCCACCACCATCGGCCTGGGCCAGGCTCTGGACATCACCGACCTGATCACGCCCTATGTGGACAGCATCACCGAGAAGATCGGCGCGGACGTGTTCAAGTGCAGCTATCAGAATGACCGCTGCTACGGTGTTCCCCGTCTGCTGGACATGGCTTCCACCGCTACCTTCTCCCTGCCCGCCTCCATCGCCGCGGAATTCGGCTACAAGAACGGCGACCAGATCTCCCTGGACGGCCTGGATGACCTGTTTGAGAAGGTCCATGCCGCCTATCCCGACATTCCCATCATCGGACCCAACAACGGCACCTGCGTCTTTGCCGATACCCGCGTGGATCAGATGGGCACCTCCAGCTACTACCTGGGCGTGCTGAACGACTACGGCCAGTCCTCCACTGTGGTCAACTACTTCGAGTCCCCCGAGTTCCTGGAGATCACGGAGCACGTGGAGCTGTGGAACAAGTCCGGCTACTACATGACCGACGTGCTGAACGTCACCGAGGCCCCCATTGACCTGATCCCCGCCCGCCGCTGCCTGGGCTGCTTCGCCTCCCACTTCTCCGCCGAGATGAACGGCATCTGGCAGTCCGACAACTTCGGTGAGGAGATGGCCTGCCTGAGCATCTATGAGAACGCTTTCTGCAAGACCCCCACCACCGTGTTCTGCGTCAACCCCGCCACCAAGAGCCCCGAGGAGGCTGTGGGTATGCTGGCGCTGATGGCTACCGATCCCGAAGTCGTGAACCTGATGATCAACGGCATTGAGGGCGTGCACTATCAGGTCCTGGAGGATGGCTCCGCCACCTATGCCGACGGCGTGGACGCCTCCAACGTGGGCTGGTGCATCGGCTACTCCTGGGCCAACCTGAACTCCACCCTGTCCATCCCCTTCAACTATCCCGCGGACTACTACGATCAGATGATCGCGTCCAACACCAACGCGCTGAAATCCAATGCCTTTGGCTTCAAGCTGGACACCAGCAACATCACCGATGAGATCGCGGCCTGCACCAACGTGTACAACCAGTACTACAAGGCCCTGTTCTCCGACGCTGTGGACGATTATCCCGAGATGATCAAGACCCTGCAGGATGAGATGAAGGCCGCCGGCATCGAGAAGATCGTTGCCGAGAAGCAGGCGCAGCTGGACGCCTTCCTGGGCAAATAAGGATTCCCCAATCGGGTGCCGGCAGATTCCCTCCGGGGGGCCGGCACCCCCTTGTGCATTCCGCATTTTTGAAAGAAGGTGTGCTATGGGCGCTCCCCATAAATCTCTGCAGGTAAAAAAGAAAAACGAATTCCAGAAGCACTGGGCCCTGATTCTGTTTATGGTTCCGGGCCTGCTGTATCTTCTGATCAACAACTATCTCCCCATGTTCGGCATCGCCATCGCGTTCAAGAAGGTCAACTACACCATAGGCATCTGGAAAAGTCCCTGGGTGGGCTTCGACAACTTTACCTACCTGTTCAAAACCAAGGACGCGTACGTTATTTTCCGCAATACCATTTTGTACAACCTGGCCTTTATCGTGCTGGGGACGATCCTGTCCGTGGCCACGGCCATTTTGCTGGGAGAGATCAAGAAGCGGGGGGTGCTGCGGGTCTACCAGACCAGCATCCTGCTGCCCCATATCCTCTCCACCGCGGTGATTGCCTACCTGGCTTTCGCGTTTCTGAGCAAGGACAGCGGCTTTTTGAACAACGCCATTCTCAAGCCCCTGGGTCTTGATCCGGTGAGCTGGTATTCCAAGCCGAAATACTGGCCCTTTATCCTGGTATTTATCCAGCTTTGGCGAACCGTGGGCTATACAACCATCATGTATTATGCTACACTGGTAGGAATCGATTCGTCCTATTACGAGGCGGCGGTGCTGGACGGGGCCTCCACCTGGCAGCAGATTCGTTTCATCACCCTGCCCTGCCTGAAAACCACCATCATCACCCTGACCATCATGAACCTGGGCAGAATGTTCTACTCGGACTTCGGCCTGTTCTACCAGGTGCCCATGAACAACGGCCTGCTGTTCAACGCCACCAACACCCTGGATACCTACGTCTACCGCGGCCTGCTGGAGCTCAACGACATCGGCCGTTCCTCGGCTGCCTGCTTCCTCCAGTCTGTGCTGGGCTTTATCCTGGTCTATGCCGCCAACGCCATTACCAGAAAAGTGGACAGCGACAGCGCGGTATTCTGAGAGGAGGACGGAACAATGATTACCACAAGCAAAGCGTCCAAGATCATTCCCCATATCGTGCTGGTCATCATGACGATTCTCGCCCTGATGCCCATCGTGCTGCTGTTCATGGCTTCCATCACCGATGAGCAGGAACTGATCAAGAACGGCTATTCCTTCTTCCCCAAGAAGCTGAGCCTGTATTCCTTCCGCTACATCTTCCGCTCCGCCTCCACCATTTTCCGGGCCTACGGCGTGACCATATTCGTCACCGCGGTGGGCACCCTGACCAACATGGTGCTGACGGTGATGCTGGCCTACCCCATCTCCCGGCCGGAGCTGAAGTGCCGGAACGTCATCGCGTTTCTGGTGTTCTTCACCATGCTGTTCAACGGCGGCCTGGTGCCCACCTACATTATGTACACCCAGATTTTCCACATCCGGGACACCATCTGGGCGCTGATTGTGCCCAATCTGCTGCTGAGTCCCTTTAATGTGATTCTGGTGCGCAACTATTTCCGGACCAACATCCCCGACTCCCTGGTGGAGGCGGCCAAGCTGGACGGCGCCTCGGATATGCAGACCCTGATTCGTGTGGTGCTGCCCATCTCCACCCCCATATTGGGCACCGTGGGCCTGATGTCCGGCCTGGCCTACTGGAACAACTGGACCAACGGCCTGTACTACCTGGTGAAGCGGACGGACCTGTACAGCATCCAGAACGTGCTGACCAATATGCTCAACAACATCCAGTTCCTGAAAACCTCCGCCCAGCTGGAGGGCGTGAACCTGGACCTGAGCCAGCTGCCCAGCGTGGGCATCCGTATGGCCATCGCGGTCATCGCCCTGATCCCGGTGATGATCGCCTATCCCCTGGTCCAGAAGTCCTTTGTCAAGGGCATTGTGGTCGGCGGCGTGAAGGGGTAAGCCCATGACGGAACGCATCATTACAGCGGACAAAAAATACCTGCTGGTGCCTGTGGGGAAGCAGCGGTTCAACTTCGTGTCCACCGCGGGAATCCAGTTTCTCCAGATTTTCCGGGATGGGGAGCTGACGGAGGAGTATGAGCTGACCCTGGACCCGGAGCCCCGATCCTGGAGCCCCATTTACCTGGAGAAGTACCCGCCCCACACGGAGCTGACGGTGCGGCTCACCGGGGGACAGGAGGAGCTCATCGAGCTGCTGAAGCTGTCGGACAGCTTTGCCGACCGGATTCCGGTGTACAGTGAGCCCAAGCGCCCCCTCTGCCATTTCTCCCCGGCCCACGGCTTTCTGAACGACCCCAACGGGCTGTTTTACTACAGGGGGGAGTACCACTACTTTTCCCAGCTGAATCCCTTCGGCTATACCCCATGCAACACCCACTGGCTCCATGCCGTCAGCCGGGACCTGTACCACTGGAAGGAGCTGCCCTACGCCATCCTGCCCGGACCGGAGGGCCGCATCTACTCCGGCAGCGGCGTTGTGGACTACGAAAACCACTCCGGCCTGGGCCGGGGGGAGGACGCGCCCATTCTGCTGTTTTACACCATGGCGGGAGGAAAATCCCGGTGGAGCCGGGGAAAACCCTTCCAGATCGGCATGGCCTGCAGCACCGACGGCGGGAAAACCTTTGAAAAATACCCGGGAAATCCCCTGGTGCCCAATCTGTCCTTCGCCAACCGGGACCCCAAGGTGGTCTGGTGTGAGGAGGCGGGAAGGTGGATCATGGCGATTTACCTGGACAGCGACCGGTATCTGCTGATGACCTCCCGGAATCTGCTGGACTGGACCCAGTCCCAGATTCTGGAGGTGCCCGGCAGCGCCGAGTGCCCGGACCTGTTCCGGATGCGGCTGGACGGCCGCCCGGACACTTACAAGTGGGTGTTCTGGGGCTGCACGGACAACTACATCGTGGGCCATATGGACGAAACGGGGAAATTTATCGCCGAGACAGAGGTCATCCCCGGCCCCAGCCACCGGATTCACCGGGCGGACTGGCGCAGCGCCAGGTCCACGGGAGGCTACGCCGCCCAGACCTATTTCGGCGCCCCGGAGGACCGGGTGATCCAGCAGGCCTGGCTGCGGCCCAGGACAAAGGATACCCCCTTCCTGTCCTGCGTCAGCGTTCCCAATGAACTGTATCTGGTGACGACGCCGGAGGGCCCCAGGCTGCGGGTCCTGCCGGCCAGGGAGATTGAGAATATGTATGAATCCACCTTTGAAGTGCATAACCGGGGCATCGAGGAGTTCGAGCGGCTGCCCAGGGACATCTTTTCGGAGTGCATGGACATCCGTCTGACGGCGGACATCCATCCGGGCCGGGTCTTTGCCGTGTCCGTCCGGGGGGTGCTGGTGGTCTATGACCCCAATACGGGGTATCTGCTGCTGCCCACCAGCGCCTTTGAAATCGGGAAGGACCTGAAACAGCTGGAGCTGCGGTTCGTCACCGACAGGCTGTCCGTGGAAATCTATGCCCGGGGCGGCCTGCTGAACACGGCGGTATGCCAGGAGCTGGACCCCTTCGAAACGGCGCTGAAGCCCATCTGGGTGGAATCGGATTTTTCCTTTGATCTGACGGTCCACAAGCTGGGCAGCATCTGGGAAACGGAATCCGGGAACCCCTGAAAAAGTCCGCAGGGAGACGGATTGGTGTTTAGAATTGACAATTGACAATTAACAATTGACAATTAAGGAATCCCTTCGGGATGGATTTAGAATTATTTGCACTATTGTCCCGTTTACAACACAATAATTGTCAATTTTCAATTGTCAATTGTCAATTCGGGCTTTGCCCGCCAAACACCCATTTCCCTGCCCGCCGGGGATGCTCCCGGCGGACGGTTCGCTCAGAAGTTCCCGAGAAATTTGGAGGATACAATGGAAACGATTGGTATGGTTCGGACTGCCTGCGGTCTTGTGCAGGGTGTGGAAATGTCCGGAAAGTATGAAGGAATTACCATGTTCCGGGGAATCCCCTTCGCCAAGCCCCCCGTGGGAGACCTGCGCTGGAAGCCCCCGGTGGACCCGGAGCCCTGGTCCGGGGTGCGTGTCTGCGACAGCTATGCCCCCGTGTGCGTGCAGCCCACGGACGGCCATCTGGACGCGGAGCCCTGGGGGTCCGACTTCTATTTTATGGGCAACCCGCCCCAGAGCGAGGACTGCCTGTACCTGAACGTGACCACCCCGGCCAGGTCCGGGGAGGAAAGGCTGCCGGTGTACGTCTGGTTCCACGGCGGCGGCTCGGATCACGGCTACACCTATGAGGTGGAGTTCGACCCCCTGGAGCTGGCTGCCAGGGGCATCGTGGTGGTCTCCGTGGCCCAGCGGCTTTCCATGTTCGGCTACCTGGCCCTGCCCCAGCTGGACGCGGAGCAGGACGGCCACAGCGGAAACTACATTCTCCTGGACGATATGAAAGCCCTGGAGTGGATCATCGCCAATATTGAGGCCTTCGGCGGGGACTGCCGCAACATCACCCTGGGCGGCCAGTCCGCGGGCACCACCAAATCCACCATGCTGGCCTACGCCCCCATTGCCCAGGGCCATGTCCGGCGCATCATCAACCAGAGCGCCCTGAAGTGGAAGGTGGAATTCCTGGAGCGGGAGGAGGCGGAGCAAATCTGCATGGACTTCCTGCGGGAGCTGGGCATCGACCCCACGCTGAGCGTGGAGGAGCTTCGGAAAATCGACAGCCGCCGGCTGATCCCGGTTTCCAGCAAGCGCACCCGGACCCCCGGCCCCCTGATCTATGACGGATACATCGTGCCCCACAAGCAGCTGGCCGATACCATCCGGGAAAAGGGCTGGCAGTATGACTACCTGGCCGGCTCCAACCTGGGAGAGTCCCACATCAATTCCAACGAGCTGGGCGGCGTCTACGGCTTCCGCAGCGCCAAAGACTTCTATGCCTATGCCCGGGAGCTTCTGGGGGACCTCTATGACAAGTACGATTTTGAAAACTTGGTGAAGGTGGACGATTCCAATGTGGACCGGGAGACCCGCCGCCTGGCGTCCCTGGGCCTGAATCACACCCAGAGGATGGGCGGAATGTCCATTAACCTCCGGTTCGGCCAGGTTCGCGCAAGGACCGCCCCGGACAAAAAGACCTTCTCGTACCTGTTCTCCCGGGTACCCCCGGACCGGCCGGAGGACCGGGGCACCATGCGGGACCCGGAGCTGCAGATGAGCTGGCACTCCAGCGAGCTGTGGTACACCTTCAACTCCCTGCGGGAGGGGGTGCCCCCGGTAAGACCCTGGCAGGAGACGGACTTCCGTCTGGGCCGGATCATGTGCGACTACTGGGCGAACTTTATCAAAACCGGCGACCCCAACGGGAAGGGGCTTCCCTACTGGCCCGCCAGTGACGACGACCTGGGCTATCTGGAGCTGGGCGACGAGATCACCCCCTGCCACGGCACGGGGAAGCTGGACGCACTGATCCGGGAGCATCTTGAGAGAATGGGGGCATATCCGGACTGACCGGCAGACATATGACCAGAATCTCTCTGCGCAGCCGCCCAAGGCTGTCGCCCTACGCCCATCTGGCGGTGTTCTTCTTCCTCTTTTTCACCACCCAGACCACGGGGCAGTATGTGCAGATATATCTGTACGGCATCGGCCTCTCCAAAACCAGGATCGGCCTGATCACGGGCACCGCGGGCCTCGTCGCCCTGGTGTTCCAGCCCCTGCTGGGGGGACTTGCCGATGCCTCCAGCTCCAAGAAACGGCTTCTGGCGCTGGTGATCGCCGCCGCGGCAGCCGCCTTCCCGGTGATGTATTTCGGCACCTCCGCCGGGTGGATTTTCCTGTTTTACACCCTCTACCACATTTTCTTCAGCTTCGCGATGACGCTGAACACCTCCGTCTCCGTGGAATACTGCCAGCAGGAGGGAAGGCCCTTCGGCCCCCTGCGGATGCTGGGCGCGCTGAGCTACTCGCTGATGATGCTGGTCATCGGCTCCGTCACCGGGAAAACGGTGGATACCATCTTCCTGATCTTTCCGGCGGCCTGCCTGCTGTCGCTGTGCTTCCTGGCGGGGATTCCGGATGTGCAGGGAGGAAACAGCCGGAATTCCGGCCTTGCGCGGATTCCCCCCACCGCGCTTCTGAAGGACCGCACCGTCATGGTGCTCATTGCCTTTCAGACGCTCATCGGCGTGGCCACGGGCATCAGCAACGGCTTCTTCTCCATCTACTTTACGGACGATATGCACGGCTCCGCCCAGCTTTACAGCGTCTGCATCGCCGTGGCCGCCATGGCGGAGGTACCCTTCCTGTTCCTGACGGACCGGTGGCTGGACGGCATGGGCTACCGGAGGCTGCTGATGCTGCTGTGCGGCCTCACCGCCCTGCGAAACCTGCTGTGCTTCCTGGCAAGCTCGGTGGGGATGCTGATGCTGGCCCGGTGTATGAGCTGCTTCAGCGTGATGGAGGGCGTCACCTACTCCCTGATTCTGGTGCGGATCGTCCGGCCCCAGCTGAAAACCTCCGCCCAGACCCTGTCAGCCACGGTGCAGAACGTGGCGAACCTGATGGTATCGTCCTACCTGGGCGGCTTCCTGGCGGACCTGGTGGGAATCCGTCCCCTGTTCGGTGTTTCCGCGGTGCTGACCGCCGCGATCTGTCTGATTTTCACGCTGGTGGTCTTTCCCAGGACCATCCGTGAGGAAAGCGTGAGGTAACGCGATGAAGGAAGTATTCCGGCACGATTCCCCCTTTATGGTGGGGCTGCGCAGGTTTTTCCTGCTGGTGCAGCTGAATATCCTCTGGGCCATATGCTGCCTGCCTGTGGTCACCATCGGTGCTGCCACGGTGAGTATGTACCGCACGGTGGCGGCGCTGCGAACCGATATGGAGGCGGGGGAGGAAACGGTGGAGCTGTTCTCCTTCTTCTTCCGGGCCTTCCGGCAGGAGTTCCGGCAGTCCACCCTGCTGATGCTTGTCAAGCTGGCGGCGGTGGCGCTGCTGGCGGCGGACTTCCGGGTGGCGGCCATCGTGGCCGACGGCCTGTCCGGGGCGGTGAAGCTGATCTGCTGGATTCCCACGGTGCTCTTTGCCCTGGTCAGCGGGGTGGTGTTCCCCCTGCAGGCCAAGTTTTCCAACACCGTGTTCCAGACCGCGAAAAACGCGGCGCTCATCGCCTTTTCCAACCCCTCCGTCAGCATCTCCGTGGCGTTTCTCAACGCGATTCCCGTCCTTCTTTTCCTGAAGGCCCCTGAGTTCTTTATCCGAACCTTCCTTTTCTGGATCGCCATCGGCGTATCCGGAATCTGCTGGCTCAACTGGATGATGCTGAACCGGGTTTTTCAGAAATACATTCCCGAAGAAACCGACACAACTCTGGAGGTGACAAAATGAATTACCGAATCATTCCCCTGGATGCGCACACCTGGCGCATCGAGGAGATTTCCCAGCCCTGCGATGCCTATATGTACCTGGTGGAGGGCACCCAGCGGGCGTACCTCATCGATACAGGCTACGGCCGGATTGACCTGCCGTCCGTGGTGGGTTCCCTGACCCGGCTCCCGGTGGAGGTCATCAACACCCATTACCACGGCGACCATGTGGGGGGCAACCCCTGGTTTGCCCGGGCCTGGCTCCACGAGGCGGACCTTCCCTACTACGATTCCGTCCGGCAGCGGCTGCTTTCCGGCGGCGACGCGCTGGCGGAGCTGTGGAAAAACGAAAAAACCGAACTGCTGCCCATTACCGACGGCCAGGTGTTTGACCTGGGCGGAAGGTCTCTGCGGGTCATCCACACCCCCGGCCACTCCGCGGGCTGTATCTGCCTGCTGGACCCGGACCGGCGCTGGCTCTTCGGCGGGGATACCTGCTGCCGGGCGGACGTGCTGCTGAACATTCCCGGCAGCACCAGCGCGGAGGTCTACGGGGAGAGCATCGCCAGGCTCCAGGCCCTCCGCTCCGAATTTGACGTGATCTGGCCCGGCCACCATTCCGTGCCCGTGGCCCCCCATGTGCTTGACCAGTTTGCTGAGGGCGTCCGCCGCCTGCTGGCCGGGGAGCGGGGCTTTGTCACAGAGACCAAGCGTGGCCCCGCTGGGAAGCTCCTGTACGGGGACATCGGCATCATCTACCCGCTGTAGGCGCAAAGGAGAAAACCGTGAACAGATCGCTTTTTTACGGAACCGGCGCGGCGGAGGGGATTCCCGACCCCTTCTGCGGCTGCTACCTCTGCCAATACGCCCGGACCCACGGCGGCCGGGACGTGCGCACCCGTTCCATGTTCCGGGTCAGCCCGGATATGCTGGTGGACCTGGGGGCGGATGCCTATACCCAGGCGAACCGGTTCGGGGACCTGCAGGAACTGGAGCACGTGCTGATCACCCACACCCATGAGGACCATTTCTGCTACATGATGATGAGCGTATGGGATATGGCCACCCACCGCAGTGTGCCCACGCTCCACTACTACTTCGTGGAGAAGGGCTTTGACATCGTGGAGGAGCTGCGCCGGAATCCGGTTTTCATGAAGGGAAAGCTGCCGAGGCTGGAGGAAAGGGGCATTCTGAAATGCCACCGGCTGAATTTCTTTGAGACCTACGACATCGGCGGCAAGCAGGTGACCCCCCTGAAGGGCCACCACTTCGGCAATATGGATGACCAGAGCGCCAATTACCTCATCACCATGCCCGACGGGAAGAGCCTGTACTACGGCTGCGACACCGGAAAGTACGAGCCGGAGACCCTGGAGTATCTCCGGGGCCGGAAAATCGACGTGCTGGTCAGCGAGTGCACCAACGGGGACGGGGAGGACGCCATGCCGGACCCCACCCACCTGTCCTTCACCACGGCGCTGGCCACCATCCGCACCCTGCGGGAGATGGGCACCCTGGGGGATGACAGCCGGGTTTACCTGACCCACATCAACCACCTCCACAGGGCCCATCACAACAGGCTCCAGGCCATGTGGGACGAAACCGGGCTGCCGAACAAATGCACCGTAGCCTGGGACGGCCTGGAATTTGAATGGTAAACAGCCCCCCAAAAACACATACCGCCCTGCCAACGGCAGGGCGGTCATTTTTGGGTGGTTCTATAAGTGGTTCTATAATAAATGCTGTCATTGCGAACCAGTGCGCACACTGGTGTGGCAATCCCCCGGTTAGAGGGGAAATGTATCGACAAGCACCCAGAAAAAGGGGATTGTTGCGGTTTTTGGCGGTAATCGTTCCCTGGCTCCATGGGGCCGGGGGATTGCCACGACCAGTGTGCGCACTGGTCTCGCAATGACAGGTGATTTGGGACGCATCCCTACAAACACCAATTTATCTGACTGCCGTGGGAGCCCGGTGAGGATTCATTCTCCGGCGGGATCCTCCGGGGAACGCTGGGTGCTTTCCCGGCGGTCCAGGGTGACGGGAATGATCCTGTCCTCCATGTCCGTTTCCCCGTTGATCCGGCGGATCAGGCAGTCCACGGCTGCCCGGCACATCTCGGGTATGTTCTGGCGGACGCTGGTCAGGGAGGGGGAGAGCATCGCGGCCAGGAAATTGCTGTTGAAGCCAACCACCTTCACATCCTCCGGCACCCGCTTCCCGGCCCGGTGCAGAGCGGAGATCAGGCTGCATGCCAGATTGTCATCACTGCAGAAAAAGCCGTCCACATCCGGGTGCTGGCGCACCACAGCCTCCGCCAGGAGGGCGAACTTCGGCCCCAGATTCGCCGCACAGGCCTCCATGTAGCGAAGCTCCACCCCGGCTTCATTCATCTCCTGCTGATAGCCCAGCGCACGCTTGTAGGCGGGGACATCATGGCCGTGGAAGCAGCCGATCATCATGGGCTTCCTGCAGCCCGCGTCCAGCAGCTCCCGGGCCGCCAGCCTGCCGCCCATTTCGTTGTCGCAGAGGATGGTGGGATGCCTGCCGACCTTCTGACGCTCCATGGTGACCACGGGAAGCTCGTCGGGCAGGACAGTGCTCACGGATCGGACCCGGAGGCAGAGAATAATGCCGTCCACCTGGCTGGCCTTCAGCATGGAGATGTATTCCAGCGCTTGGTCGCCGGTATTTTTGGCGGTGTAGAGCATCATTTTGTAGCCCCGGCTGGTGATGGCATTTGCCAGCTCCGCCGCCACCTCCGCGAAATAGGCGCTTTTCAGTGCGGGCACCAGGACGCCAATGATATTGGTTTTCCGGTTGGTAAGGGAACGGGCAACCTCGTTGGGGTGATAGTTCAGCTCAGCCATGGCGGCCTGAATCCGTTCCCGGGTTTCCTTGCCAAGGTACCCCCGGTTGTTCAGCGCCCGGGAGACCGTGGTGACGGAAACACCGGCTTTCGCAGCGACTTCTTTGATGGTTGCCATGGGTATGGGTACACTCCTTTCGTGGGGACGCAGAAGCCGCCACCGTGAGGGTACGGCGGAACCCGCGCACCACGCAGAATCCTGCCGGAAAGGCGGAGCCTCCGGCAAAAAAATACGGAATACGCAAACCGGTCGATTGGTGTTTGCAGAGTAAACGCTGTCATTGCGAGACCAGTGCGCACACTGGTCGTGGCAATCCCCCGGATAGAGGGGAAATGTACTGAAAACGGACAAACGCCCTAACGAACCGTCCTGAATTGTTGGGGGATTGCCACACCACTGCGCCCGAAGGCGCGTCCAGAGCGCAACCGCCGAAGGCGGCTCTTAGCGCGTAGGAGGCTGCGGCCTGGTTCGCAATGACAGCTTCTTTTTCAGTGCGTCAAACTAACCCGGTAAGCACAATATTAAGCATAATATACCACAGGCAATCCGGGATTTCAACAGAAAATCCGCCCGCGGCGGGCACTGGTCAGATGTCCGCGGCTTCGTTTTTGGCTTCGGGTTCCGGGACTTCCGCTTCCATAGCTTCGGCTTCCGAGGCTTCGGTTTCCGGGGCTTCCGCTTCCGAGGCTTCGGCTTCCGGGGCCTCGGTTTCGGGGGCTTCCTTGTCCTTTGCCTCCTGGGCCAGCATCCGGGCCACCTGCATGGCCTCCGGATCGTGGGGCCGGAAGGCCTGCCAGGTCAGCACCACCGCGGCGGCCACGCAGCTGACCGCTGCCAGCACCTGGCTCACCCGGAAGGGGCCCCAGTACAGGCTGTCCATCCGCAGGCCCTCGATGAAGGTCCGGCCCAGGCCGTACCAGGCGGCGTAGCCCAGGGCGATCTGGCCGTCATAGCGCCGCTTCTTGGAGAGGCAGTGGAGCAGCACCAGCCCCGCAAGGTTCCACACCGATTCATACAGGAAGGTGGGATGATAGTATTCCGTCACCCCGGTGAGGGTGTTGTACAGGCCCATGCGGAAGAAGCTCTCCGTGGCCGCGCCGAAGGCCTCCCGGTTGAAGAAGTTCCCCCAGCGGCCCGCGCTCTGGCCGATGAGGAAGCCCAGGGCCACGATGTCCAGCACCGCCCCCAGCTTCACCTTCTTGACACGGCAGAACACGATGACCCCCAGGATGGCCCCCAGCACCGCGCCGTAGATGGCCAGGCCTCCGTTCCAGATGTACAGCACCGAGATGGGATTGTCCCGGTACTCGTTCCAGGTAAAGGCGCAGTAGTAGATGCGGGCGCAGACAATGGAGAAGGGGGTGATCCACAGCACTCCGTCCAGCAGGTCGTCCTGCTTCAGGCCGAATTCCCGGCTGCGCCTGCAGGCGTAGAGCACGGCGGCGGCCAGCCCCAGGGCGATGACGATGCCGTAGAGGTAGACGGTCAGGGGCCCCAGGCTGATGGACCGGGGGGGATTCAGCTCCAGCCCCAGGGAGGGGAAGCTGATGGTGGAATAATAGGTGTAGCTCATGGGTTTTCCTCCTGATGAATGGGCTCAATGATGCTGATGGCCCAGTTTTCTTCGGTGCAGGTTTCCCGCAGCAGCGCCAGGGTCTCCTCCGGGGTGATCTCCCGGAACACCTCCGGGAAGCGGAAATAGTCAAAATCGGAAAAATGGTAGGCGCAGAGCCGGTAGCAGGTGCTGTCGAAGCTGTCCAGCCCCCGGATCCGGCGGCCCAGGCTGCCCCGCTTCATCCGCAGGAAGTCCTCCTGCCGGATGCCCTCTTTCAGGAGCTTTCCCGCCTGCTCCAGCACCGCCCGGGCCACGGCCTCCGGGTCCCGGCTGTCCCCGGAGCACAGCAGCATGGCGCAGCCGTCCAGGGTCTCGAAGCCCCCGCCGAAGGAGGAATCGATGAGCCCCTCGTCATACAGCCGCAGATACAGCTCCGAGGACTCCCCGAAGAGGGCCTCCGCCGCCAGCTCGGCGGCCAGCTCCCGGCGGATGGCGGCTTCCCCGCTGCCGAAGGGCGCTGCCTTGAAGGCCATGCAGAAGGTGGGCATGGCCGCCTCCATATTCCTGCGGGTGAGCTTCCGGGAAACGGTAAGCTCCCGTTCCTCCGGCCCGATTTTTTCCGCCGTGGGCCGTTTTTCGGTCCCCAGCCGCTGCCGGGCCAGCGCCGCCACGGTCTCCGGCTCCACGTCCCCCAGGACGCAGAGCATCATGTTCCCGGGGGTGTAGAAGGCCCGGTGAATCCGGTGCAATGTGTCCGGGGTGATCTCCCGGATGCTCTCCCGGGTGCCCAGGATGGGATTGCGGATGGGATGGGTCCGGTAGAGGCATTTGGTCAGCTCCTCGAACACCACCGTGTCCGGGCTGTCCAGGTTCATACCGATCTCCTGGTCGATGATGCCCCGCTCCTTCTGAACGCTCTCCTCCGTAAAATAGGGGGTGTACACAAAGTCCAGCAGCAGCCGCAGGCAATCCTCAAAATGCTCCGTGCAGGTAAAATAGTAGGCGGTCATGTCGTAGCTGGTAAAGGCGTTCACCATGGCCCCCAGCCCGGCGAATTCCGCGGAGATGTCCCGCCCTCCCGGCATATCGAAGAGCTTGTGCTCCAGGTAGTGGGCGGAGCCGGCGGGGATGCTGTACATCTGCCCTTCCAGCGTGAACCGGTCGTGGACGGAGCCGTAGTCCGTGACCAGGTAGCACAGCTTCTTGGTAAAGCCCTTCCGGGGCACCACGCAGAGGGTTAACCCGCATTCCAGGGTCTCCCGGTACACGGTTTCGTCCAGCTCCGGATAATGGAAAATGTTCATTGGCATTCCCCCCTGAGAAAGAAGGTGGTGTGGAGCTTCAGCGTGTTCGCCGCGGCAGTCACATCGGAAAGGGTCACCTGGTTCAGGGCATCCATATATGCCTCCGGGGTCAGGCCCAGGCCGCTGAGGGCCCCGGTGGCGTAGTAGCTCTCGATGGCCCCGGGGCTGTCGTGGACGGCCCGGAGGGAGGACACCAGCGCCTCCCGGGCGGCGGTGAGCTCGCCTTCTGTGATGTCCCCGGCCCGGCAGGCCTCCAGCTGGCGGAGAATTTCCTCCCGGGCGGCGTGCTCCGTCTCCGCTTCGATGCCCGCGTAGACCGTCATAACCCCCTTGGCGGCGTAGTAGCCGGAGCTGACGCTGTAGCACAGGGACTGCTTTTCCCGGACGTTCTGGAACAGCTTGCTGGTCATCCCTCCGCCGTAGAGGGTATTCAGCAGCTGCATGGCGGGAAATGCCCGGTCCCGGTTGGTGATGGGGGTGGAAAAGCCCATGCACAGGTTCCCCTGGGCAACGTCCATGGTCTCCACGGTGTCGCTGCCCTCCCCCAGGGTCAGGCCCGTCTGGGGCGGCAGGGGCTTCCGGTCTCCGGCAAGTCCGGCAAGCATCCTTTGGAAATGCTCCGCCGCTTCCTCCGCCGGGGCGGAGCCAACATAGAAGATTTCCAGGGGGCTTTCCCGGAGGATGGTTTCATAATGGGTACGGAGGGCCTGAGGCGAGATGGCCTCCACCTGCTCCGTTCTGCCCAGCCTGGGGATGCCGAAGGAGTCCCCCCGGCACATGGTCTCCAGCAGCCGGGACATGGCGTAGGAGCGCTTGTCGTTGCGCTCGGATTCAATGGTGGAGATCAGGTTCACCTTTTCCCCCTCCACATATTCCGGCAGGAAGCCCCCCTCCCGGAGGGGAGAATCCAGCAGCACCTCCCGGGTGAAGTCCGCGATCCGGGCAAGCACCCGGTCCCCGGGCAGGGCGAACCGGTCGTCCATGAAGCCGCAGTACAGCCCCGTGGTCTGGTAGTCCCCGATGCGCCGCACCAGCGGGGAGAGGCTGGCTCCGTACAGGTCGTCCAGCTCCCGGGTGACGGCCCGCAGGTCCGGACACCGGGCAGTGCCCCGCAGCAGCACCGCCGGAAGCAGGGCATTCTTCGCCGCGGTGGCTTCCGCCATGGGGGTGACCAGCTGAACGCTGAAGGCCCCCTGTTTGAACCGGGCATCCCGGCAGCACCGCAGCGTCACCCCGGGTGAAAGCGTGATGGTTTCGATCATAGCCAAACTCCTTTCGCGCCCGCCGGCGCGGAAAATCATTGGGAGAATAAACTGGTGCTTGTAAGTCTGAAGGTCCGCGAAAATACCTTCCCCCGGGGGGAAGGGGGACCGCGAAGCGGTGGATGAGGAACGGCGACATCTGCGTTAACATATGCAGCCCAAAAGAATAAACCGTGTCCCAATACGGTGCTTTTTTACGCACTGCACTGATAATTTCGGATTTCGCCGTTCCTCATCAGTCACCCGAATCGGTTCCGAAGTGCCGATTCGGGCGACAGCTATGAATTAAGGTGTAATTGCCACCGGCAATTATTGTATTCTGATTCGCTGCGCGGAGCACCACCCCCGGGGGAAGCGATTGGGCGCTGCCGCGCCAGTGCGACAAGCACCAATTTTCCGCTCTGCTGGGTTGGAAGGGCAAACCAATACATCGTAAAGGGTATTATATACCACTTTCCCGAAAATAGGAAGTGGGATACAAAAATTTCACACTTTCCCGGTTGTTATTTTTCCCTTCATGCGGTACAATGGGGGATGACACACCCCCCGCCCCGAAAAAACGGGAATTGCCCTCCGGTTTCGGAGCGCAAACCGGCAAATTGGGGTTTGCCGCGCCGAAAAATGCTGTCATTGCGAACCAGTGCGCACACTGGTGTGGCAATCCCCCGGATAGAGGGGAAATGTACCGAATAGTTCCCGGAAAAGTGGGAGTCGCTGCGATTTTTGGTGGTAATCGTTACCTGGTTCCTTTGGACCGGGGGATTGCCACGACCAGTGTTCGCACTGGTCTCGCAATGACAGGTAATATGGGGCGCACATTCACAAACACCAATTTGCCGGACTGCCGGGTTGACCCGGCGACCCGCCGCGGAATCCCAATATCCCCGCTTCCGGCGGGGCAGATATCTTAGGAGGTTACCCATGTCCTGGCTGGAAATCACCGTTCCCACCCCCCAGGGGGATTTGAATAACGCGGCCACGGCCCTGACGGCCCGGGGCTTTTCCGACCTGGTCCTGGAGGATCAGGGGGAGTTCGAGGCCTTCCTGGAGGAAAACCGCTCCTGCTGGGACTATATTGACGAGGAGCTGCAGCGCCGTCTCCAGGGCCTGTCCCAGATCAAGCTGTACCTGGAGGACACGGACGAGGGCGGCATGGCGCGGCTGAAGGACGCCCTCCGGGAGCTTGGCCTCACCATGACTGTTCAGGCCCTTCCCGATACGGACTGGTCCGAGAGCTGGAAGGACAACTACCCGCCCCAGGAGGTGGGGGAGCGCCTGGTGGTGCTGCCTTACTGGCTGGGGGCGGAGTACCCCGGCAGAATCCCGGTGATCCTGGACCCGGGCCTGACCTTCGGCACCGGGGCCCACCCCTCCACCCGGATGGTGATGGAATTTATGGAGCAGCTGGTAAAGCCCGGCTTCCGGTGCCTGGATTTGGGCAGCGGCAGCGGCATCCTCTCCATCACCGCCCTGCGCCTGGGGGCCGCCTCCGCCGTGGGCGTGGACATCGACCCCAAGGCCGAGGACGCCGCCCGGGAGAACGCGGGTTACAACGGCTTCGCCGCCCCGGAATTCACCGCCCTCACCGGGGACGTGACCCAGGATGCCGGGCTGATGGCGAGGCTTCACCGCAGCGAATATGACCTGGTTCTGGTGAACATTGTGGCGGACGTGATTATCCGCCTTGCCCCGGTGCTGCCCGGGTTCCTTCAGGGCGGTGCGGAGCTGCTGTGCTCCGGCATCCTGGACACCCGCCTGCGGGATGTGACCGCCGCCCTGGAGCAATCCGGCATCCGCGTCCTGGAGACCCACGCCGAAGGCGAATGGCGCAGCCTCCATGCCCGCCTTGCGGGCAGTTGACAGTGGTCAGTTGACAGTTGACAGTTAGGGAGTCCCTTCGGGACGATTGAAAATAATTATCTCAGATATCCATCCATTTCTACATGAAGTGTGGCGTTTTCTAACATCAATATTATAATTTCATCCCCGAAGGGGATACCACAACTGTCCACTTTCCACTGTCAACTGTCCACTAAGTGACGAAGTCTTTCCGAACCTGATATAAAGGAGCATTCTATGAACATACCCTACCGTACCCGCCGGACCATCAACCGGGTGGGGACCGTGTGCCTGGCAATCCTCATGGTGCTGGTGGTTTTCTGGTTCTGTTTTGTGGTCTATATGGAGCGCTATGTGGTCTACACCCAGGACGGGGCCGTGCTGGACATGAGCTTCAACTCCAACGACCTGACCGGCGAGGTGGCCATGCCCCCGGTGAGCAACCAGAACGTATCCATCTACTTCAACGAGGGCGCCAACTCCATTGAGCTGGGCAACGCCCTGACCCAGCTGGACGGCTACTATGTGGACCAGAACGCCCTGACCACGGACATCGCCGGGGTCTGGGAGGACCTGGAGGCCCTTCCCGCGGGCACCCCCGTGATGATCGACCTGAAGGGGGGCTACGGCTCCTTCTACTACAGCTCCCACCTGTCCGACGCCATTTCCTCCCAATCCGTCAGCGTGGCCTCGGTGGACGAGATGATTCAGATGATGCAGCAGCGGGGCTTCTACACCATCGCCCGGGTCTCGGCCTTCCGGGACTACAACTACGGCCTCAACCACGTGCCCAACGGCCTGTACATGACCAACCGGAAGGGCCTGTGGGCGGACTCCGGCGGCTGCTACTGGCTCAACCCCACGGACTCCGCCGCCCTGAACTGGGTGGCCTCGGTGGTGCTGGAGCTGAAGGCTCTGGGATTCCGGGAGGTGGTGCTCACCGATTTCTGCTTCCCCAACACGGACAAGATCCTCTTTAACGGCGACCGGGACGCGGCCATCCAGGACGCTGCCAAGAAGCTCATGACCATGTGCGGCTCGGATACCTTCACCTTGTCCTTCGCCTCAAGCAGCGCCTCCTTCCCCCTGCCGGAGGGCCGCAGCCGAATCTACCTGGAGAACGTCAGCGCCACGGACGTGGCTGCCAAGGTGGGCCAATACCAGGGCGAGGAGCCGGAAATCTACCTGGTTTTCGTGGCCTCCACCAACGATACCCGCTACAACGACTACAGCGTCCTGCGTCCCATCTCCGTCTCCGACGTCCTGGAGGCCCAGAAGAACGAACGCAAGGAAGCGGGATAAAAAAAGCACGCGCAAGCGTGCTTTTTTTGCAGGCAGCTGAAAGCCCGGGAGTCCCTTCGGGACATTTTGGAATATCAGCAAATTGGTGTTTGTCGGGATGCGTCCCAAATTACCTGTCATTGCGAACCAGTGCGCTTAAGTGGTGTGGCAATCCCCCGGTTAGAGGGGAAATGTATCGACAAGCACCCGGAAAACAGGGATTGTTTCGGTTTTTGGTGGTAATCGTTACCTGGGGCCATTCAACCGGGGGATTGCCACGCCAGTGTGCGCACTGGCTCGCAATGACAGGAAACTTTGAGGCGAAGCGACAAACACCAATTTGCCTGCCCGGTTGGGGTTACAGGTCGCCGCCCTGGAGGTTCAGCTTTTCGGTCAAGCTCCCAACGTCGTAGGTTCCCCCGCACCAGGGACAGGTAAACCGCTCCTCACCGGCATAGCAGCTGATCTTCCCGCAATTCGGGTCGTAGAACAGCCGCTGGCTCCCGCAGTAGGGACAGCCGGGGTAGCCCTCCAGCGCGGGCAGCAGGCTCTGAATATGGGTATTCTGGTAGCCCTCCCGGTTGGCCCGGCGCTCGTCGATGGGAAAGGCCCAGGTCCGGTACCACTCCCCATCCTCCAGCTCCTCGGTGCGGATGCCGAAGAGCTTCTTTGAGTGGGGGCATTTCTGCAAAATAACAGTCGCTTTCATGGTTCATTCCTCCTGATCCGACAATTCATCCGCGGCCTTTAAGAGGGGTTCCGGTTCCTCCGGCGCGGCCTCCGCAGCGGGCTCCTCCGGCTCCGGGGGCACGGTCTTTGGGGTGTCGTCCCCAAAGTACGCCATCAGCAGCGTGGTGTCGTCCCCGCAGCCCAGGCGGCTGGTTTCCGACAGCCAGGCCTTCAGATTCTCCGCCACCGCGGCGGCGCCGTAGGTGTTCAGCATATCGTAATACTGAACGCAGGTTTTCTCAAATTCCGCGTCGCTGACAAAGCTGTTGGCAAATCCGTCCGTGGAAAGCAGGAACAGGCAGGGCAGCGCCTGATCCCAGCTTCTCAAATGTACGGAGGAAACCGCCCTTTTCCACGCGTCCGCGGAGCACAGGGAGTGGGATTCCACCCCCAGCAGCTTGTCCCCCATGACCACCGGCTGGGGGCCCTGGGCGTCCACATAGATGATGTCGCCGTCCCCGATCTGGAAGGCGAACACGAAGGCGGGGGCGATCAGCAGCCCCAGCAGCGTGGTGCCGTACATGCGGTACAGGGCGCCGGGGTCCTCCCGGCCGTCGGCGGTCAGGGGCGTTTCCCGCTTCATGGCCAGATGGGTTTCCTGCACGGAGGCTTTCCACGCCCGCTCCACCACCTGGGCGAATTTCAGGCTTCCCTCCTGATTCAGATAGGACGGGAGCCGCTCCGGCTCGCTCCGATAGCCGTTATAGAGCCCCGCCATCATGTCGCAGAACACGTTGACGGCAATTTCCGAGCCGGTTTTGCTGAAGGGGCAGGCTTTGCTTCCGTGGCCGTCCGCCACGGACAGGATCACCGCGCCGTCCTCCAGCTCCAGCTGCTTGCAGCTGTCCTGACATTCCGTGTTCCCACGGATATGGGAGTAGCCCTGAATGGACTCTCCCAGGATATTTCGTATCATAGGCGCAAGACCCGGCGCTTACCAGACATCCGCCACGTCCAGGTCGTCCACGTCCGGCAGGGGGATGTTGTTGGGCAGAACGGCAGGCTCCTCCTCCGCCGGGATGGTGGCCTCCTCCCCGGGCTGAATCTGCTGCGCCTGGGTGGAGGGGTTGGAAACGACGCTGGCGATGGTGGAGGCCCACTTGATGAAATGGGTCAGAATCTCCGGGTTGCCCGCGTCCAGCACCGCTTCCGGATTGCCGGTGAAGGCCTCCAGAACGGTTCTGTCCGTGTCCTTGCCGATGGCAATGGCGACCTTGACGGCCTTCTTGCCCCAGGGCATTTTCAGCAGCTTCTCCAGAGGCCGCTTCCAGTCGTCGGTGGGCATTCCGTCGGACAGCAGCACGATTACCGGGGGCAGAGCCCGGGCGGGCATGGGGGGCATCTCCAGCTGGGCGGCGATCATTTCAAAGGCCTTGCCCATATCGGTGATGCCGTCGGCCTCCAGGTCCTCCCAGGCAAAGTCCTCAATGCGGACGGGCTCCGCCGTGACCCAGGACGCCCCGGTGGAGAACTTCAGGGTGCGGACATACAGCTGGGCGTTGGGGTTGTTCAGGGCCTCGTCCTTCATGGGCTGGATGCACTCCTGAATGGCGTGGTTGACCGCGTCGATTTTGCTGCCGGCCATGGAGCCGGAGCAGTCCACCGCCCAGAAAAAGTGCAGAGGCCGGTTGGCCATCTCGCCGCCGGGCATTTTCAGTTTCATTTCCATCTTTTTTTTCCTCCTGATCGGTATAATTTTCGGGAGTATGCCTCCCGGGCTGTTTCAGCGGTTGGGTAAATTGGCGTTTGAAAGGGTGCGTTGCAATTACCTGTCATTGCGAAGTAAGTCCGCTTTCCTGGTGTGGCAATCCCCCGGTTGAATGGAACCGGGTATCGATTACCCCAAAATACCGCAACGCCCCCGGTTTTTGGGTGCTTTTCGGTACATTTCCCCTCTAACCGGGGGATTGCCACACCAGTGTGCGCACTGGTTCGCAATGACAGCTTTTTTCATGACAATGACAGGAAACATTGACACGCAGCGACAAACGCCAATTTCCCGCTTCGCGAGGGCGGTTATTTGAAGGTGCCGGTATTGCGGCCAAAGTCAATTTTCGCGCCCCGGGCGGCGGCTGCGGTTCTTCCCGGCGCCACGGGAATCTGGGTGCCGTCGGGTTTGATGTAGGTCCAGTTGTCCTTCCCCTCGTTGCGGATGCCCAGGATGTTGGGGTTGTTGGGGTTCTGGATGACGCTGCCCACGACGGTGTCCATATCACAATTTCCGTAAACCTGGTGGGCCGGGAGCTTCGCGCCGGGGCGCAGCAGCACCCGGTGCTTGCCGGTTTCCAGAACGCCGGGCATCGGCACCGCACTGCGGCAGTTCCAGCAGGTGTGGGCTCCGGCGGCCTTTGCGTCATCGTAGAGCACCTCCGCGCCGCACCGGGGGCAGGGGCAGATGCCGCTCATCATATTGGCCGCCGCGTCCATCCAGCGCTTCTCCGTCACCCGCTTGTTGGGGGAGGACAGGCCGGTGGTGAAGGACTCGATGAACAGATCCTTCAGCTCCTGGGGGTACAGCGCCCAGTAGATAATGGCGTTGTCGTGGATGCCGGGCACCGGGCGGTTGCTGTCGTTGTTGGGGTCGTAGATGAACACCGGGTTCGTGCCGTAGAGCTTTTTCTGGGCGGGCACGTCCCAGCACTTGATGTTGGCCTCCTGCTGGCCCAGCAGAGGATGGGCGATCATAAACAGGTGGAACAGCAGCACCGCCAGGGAGTACTGGTCGGTATGCCGGGAGGGTATGGCCTCGCCGCGGACGATCTCCGGGGCCATGAAGCCGGGGAAGCCCTTGACCAGCCCCGGCATATCCTTCGGGGCCACGTTGTCGTTGTCGCAGATCAGCACGTCGCCGGTGTCCGGGTCAAAAAACAGGTTGTTGTAGTTGATGTCCCGGTAGCAGTTGCCGGAGGCGTGGAGCTTTTCGTAGGCCTTTGCCAGGTTGAAGGCCGTGCGGCAGCGGGTGTAGAAGGACAGATTGATCCGGAAGCCCAGCAGGTCCACCAGACCCTTGTAATTTTTGGGGCGCAGGGGCATCACATAGCCGAAGGTCTTTCCGTCCGGCGCGAAGATCAGGTCCTCCGGCCACAGGAACGCCGCGTCCGGGGAGCCCAGCTCCACCAGCCACTTGAGGATATCCAGCTGCTGGGGCAGGGCGTTCTTGGGGAAATACCATTTCAGCGCCTTGTGGACGCCGCCGGCCTCCACATCGTACACCTCACCCTGACCGCCCGCGCCCAGCAGGGAAATCACCCGGTAGCTGACCTGGGCCTGGGAGGTCAGGACAACGCCTGACTGTAATTGTCCGTTCATTTCTTTCCTCCTCTTTTACTTTTGCGTTTTTCTAAAAACGGAATCAGATTCCATAAAAAGAAGTAGATGCTGTAGGAAGCTATCAGGGTATCCTTCAACGTAAAACTGCCGTCTCCCTCCAGCACCATGCTCGGCGTGAGAATCACCATCATCAGACTGAAAGCCAGAAATAAACCATGGGGCATATCTTTCAGGAAATGAAGTATCCGCTTCTTCCACAGCAGGTATTGCATGGCGAGAAGCAGTGCCGCACCTACGACAAACATAAAGAGAGCGGGATTTGTTTTTGGATTTGGGTCTGCTGCCATCGCGTATGCAAAGAAAGCCAAAATCGGACAGAGCAGAATCCAGCCGAGCGCGTAGGTCGCTTTCTCAAGCCATGTATGACGCAGGGCCTTCGGCTCCGGCAAAGGCGGTGCCTGATTCGGTTCCGGGGCATGAACATCCGCGGCGGAGGGAGCTGCCTTCTCTTCCGGAAGGGGTGCGGGCTGCGGCTCTGGCGTGGGTTCCGGGTTCGGGGCAGGCTCCGGCTCTGAAAGGGGTGCGGGCGGCTCCGTGCCGATGGATACCCGCCAGAAGGCGGCACACACAGCCTGGGCGGCTGCCTCCTGCATACTGTAATCCCGGGTCATCTCCCGGATTAGCCGGTAGTATTCCGTCCGCCGCGTCTGCTCCGGCGCGCCGCGAAGGGCCAGGACACGGGTATTTCCCCCGCATTTCAGGAAAATGTCCAGGGCGTTTGCCTGGGACCGCAGCTGCCCCCGGCTGTAATCCGCGAACAGCCCCGCAAGCTGCCTGCCGTTTTCAAGCACGGCCTCGCCCTGGTCCTGTTTGATTTTATCAAGGACCTGTTCCAATGTCATCGTCCGATCCACCTCTCATTTCGTCTTGCGCCCCATGACGCGGTCAATTGGAAAACGCTTTCCGGACTCATCCGGCAGTTCGATAAATTGGTGTTTGTCGGGCTGTGCCGCAATTACCTGTCATTGCGAACCAGCGCGCACGCTGGTGTGGCAATCCCCCCGATGAATGGTACCGGGTAACG
>SFHI01000042.1 GCA_004555705.1 Clostridiales bacterium
ACGCACTTCGTATTCGCCGAAGTGCTGTTGGTTCAGGAAATGCAGTGCTGCCGGGAGGCATCAATGCCTCCCCTACAGTCACAAACCAACCTGTTTGAATACTGTAAACAACAATTTATCACTTCATCCCCACAGCAAACGAACCCGCCATGCTTTTGGATAACCGGCTATTTTCCAATTGGTGAGAAAAAAAGGTTGACATTTCTGAAATCTATGATATAATTCTACCTGTTCCGGTATGGAGGCATAGCTCAGCTGGTTAGAGCGCATGCTTCACACGCATGAGGTCACAGGTTCGAGTCCTGTTGTCTCCACCAAATGAAAATAGCATCCCAACCGGGATGCTATTTTTTTGTTCCGCAAACCTTTCCTTGGACGGCAAATTGTTGTTTAGCGCACTAAAATAGAACTGTCATTGCGAACCAGCGCGCACGCTGGTGTGGCAATCCCCCAACAATTCAGGACGGTTCGTTAGGGCGTTTGTCCGCTTTTCGCAGATTCAGGAATATCCGGGGGATTGCCACGCCAGTGTGCGCACTGGCTCGCAATGACAGCGTTTTATTCAGTGCGCACTTTCAAACAACAATTTATCTCTCTGCCTGTATTCATCAGAAAGGGGTATATGCCATGTATTATGCCAATATGGTTCCCGGGATTTTTCTGGACAGGCCCAACCGGTTTATTGCCCATGTGGAAATCGATGGGCAGACGGAAACCGTCCATGTGAAGAACACAGGCCGCTGCCGGGAGCTGCTGCCCCCGGGGGCAAGGGTCTGGTGCCAGCAGTCAGATAACCCTGCCCGGAAAACAAAGTACGACCTGATCACCGTTCAAAAGGGCGATCTGCTCATCAACATGGATTCCCAGGCCCCCAACATCGCCGCCGAGGAATGGCTCCGCTCCGGAGGGCTGGGGGAAATTGAGAACCTCCGCCGGGAGACCGTCCACGGGGATTCCCGGTTTGACCTGTCCTTTACCAAGGACGGGCGGCAGTGCTTCCTGGAGGTCAAGGGGGTCACCTTGGAAAATGACGGGGTCTGCGCCTTCCCCGATGCCCCCACGGAGCGGGGGGCCAAGCATCTGCGGGGCCTGCTGCGGGCGGCTCAGGAGGGGTACGGGGCCTATGTGCTCTTCGTCATCCAGATGTCCCCCGTCCGGTACCTCCACCCCAACGATGCCACCGACCCTCAGTTCGGGGAGGCCCTGCGCCGGGCCGCCGCAGGGGGCGTTCAGGTTCTGGCCGTGGACTGCCGGGTCACGGAAAGCACCATGGAAATCAAAACCTTCGTCCCCGTTTCCCTGGACGCCCCGGGTTCATAAATTATTTACGGATTTTCCATTTTTGCCCCTTGCTTTTTTCCATAGATTGGGGTATAGTGTATTAGCACTCAGGAAGAAAGAGTGCTAAACACCGTAGATGTATGCAGACGCCTCTTCGGTGTCCGCGATCTAAATACAATTTGTATGGAGGGTAAATCATGAAACTCAAGCCCATGGCAGACAATGTGCTGCTGAAAGCCAACGAAGAGAAGGAAATGACCGCTTCCGGCATTATCCTCGCCACCACCAACAAGGAAAAGCCCGCGATCTACGAGGTCGTTTCCGTGGGCCCCGGCACCAAGGACGTGACCATGACCGTGGAGTGCGGACAGAAGGTGGTTGTCGGCAAGTTCGTCGGCACCGATGTGACCATCGACAAGGTTGAGTACAAGTTCGTCAAGCAGGATGACATCCTGGCTGTCGTTACCGACTAAGGAGGAAATTTACCATGGCAAAGATGATTGTTTACGGCGAGGAAGCCCGCAAGAAGCTGCAGTCCGGCATCGACCAGCTGGCCGATACCGTCAAGGTTACCCTGGGACCCAAGGGCCGCAATGTGGTTCTGGGCAAAAAGTACGGCGCGCCCCTGATCACCAATGACGGCGTGACCATTGCCAAGGAAGTGGAGCTGGAGGATGCCTTTGAGAACATGGGCGCTCAGCTGATCCGCGAAGTCGCCACCAAGACCAACGACGTGGCCGGCGACGGCACCACCACCGCCACCCTGCTGGCCCAGGCCATCACCCGCGAGGGCCTGAAGAACCTGTCCGCCGGCGCCAACCCCATGGTCATGCGCAAGGGCATCGAGAAGGCTGTAGAGGCCGCCGTGGCTGCCATTAAGAAGAATTCCGTTGAGGCCATGGAGAAGGTGGGCACCGAGGGCGTCATCACCATCGAGGAGTCCAAGACCGCCGAGACCGGCCTGGACGTGGTGGAAGGCATGCAGTTCGACCGGGGCTATATCTCCCCCTATATGGTCACCAACACCGACAAGATGGAAGCCGTCCTGGACGACGCCTACCTGCTGATTACCGATAAGAAGATCGCCTCCATTCAGGACATCCTGCCCATCCTGGAGCCCATCGTGAAGTCCGGCCGGAAGCTGGTCATCATCGCCGAGGATGTGGAGGGCGACGCCCTGGCCACCCTGCTTCTCAACCGTCTGCAGGGCCGGTTCAACGTGGTCTGCGTGAAGGCCCCCGGCTTCGGCGACCGCCGCAAGGAGATGCTGCAGGATATCGCCATCCTCACCGGCGGCACCGTGATCTCCAGCGAGCTGAACATGGAGCTGACCGACGCCCAGATGACAGACCTGGGCCACTGCCGTCAGGTTGTGGTGACCAAGGATACCACAACCATCGTGGACGGCGACGGTGCTGCTGAGGACATCAAGGCCCGGGCCCACATGATCCGCTCCGCCATTGCCACCACCACCTCCGACTACGACCGTGAGAAGCTCCAGGAGCGTCTGGCGAAGCTGAGTGGCGGCGTGGCCGTCATCAAGGTTGGCGCCCAGACCGAGGTCGCCATGAAGGAGAAGAAGCTGCGTGTTGAGGATGCCCTGAACGCCACCCGCGCCGCTGTGGAAGAGGGCATCGTGGCCGGCGGCGGCACCGCTCAGGTCAACGCCATCTCCGCTGTGGAAGAGCTGATTGCTACTCTGCACGGCGACGAGAAGACCGGCGCCCGGATCATCGCCGCCGCGCTGCAGGCTCCCATCCGTCAGATCGCCGAGAACGCCGGCGTGGACGGCAGCGTGGTCTATGAGAAGATCCGCACCAGCGGCAAGGTGGGCTTCGGCTACGACGCCTACAGCGAGAAGTATGTGGACATGATCCCCGCCGGCATCGTGGACCCCACCAAGGTGACCCGCTCCAGCCTGGAGAACGCCGCCTCCATCGCCGCCTGCGTCCTGACCACCGAGTCCCTGGTTGTGGACAAGCCCGATCCCGCTGCCGATGCCGCCGCGGCCGCCGCAGCCCAGGGCGGCGGAATGTACTAAGCCTCCCCTCCCCCAATAACCGCCCCCTTCCGGCCCGCCGGAAGGGGGTTTTCCATTCTTAGGAAAAACTTAATTTGCCAAAAGCGAGGGCATCGGGTAGAATAGCGATATAGATTGTTGGTTAGCGTAACATTAAATGCTGTCATTGCGAACCAGTGCGCACACTGGTGTGGCAATCCCCCGGTCCTTCCACCATTTTTCGTTCATCGTGGTGTGTGCACACGTGATGATTGCGAAGCACACTCCTCCGCGCTAAGAGCCGCCTTCGGCGGTTGCGCTCTGGACGCGATAAGCGGGCGCAGTGGTGTGGCAATCCCCCGGATAGAGGGAAAATGTACCGAAAAGTTCCCAGGAAAGTGGGAGCTGCTGCGATTTTTGGTTGTAATCGTTACCTGGTTCTTTTCAACCGGGGGATTGCCACGCCAGTGTGCGCACTGGCTCGCAATGACAGGAAACTCGGAGGCGAAGCCGCCAAACAACAATTTATCCGCCTGTGAAAACCCTTTTGCTTTCGGAGGTCTATCATGAGAAATCTGATGTATATGCTCATTGATCTGCTGAGCGGGGCCATCGTGGCGCTGCCGCTGGCGTGGCTTTTTCTGCGCCTTTGCGGAAACCGTCGCGGGAAAAGGTTTCTCCTGTACAGTCTGTTCATCCTCTACCTGTGCAAGATGTTTGACGTGGTAGGCATCCCCGCCCTGCAGTACGTCCGCTGGGACCCCAACATCAGCCTGATCCCCCTTACGGACGAAAAGAATCTCCGCTTTTTCCTCCAGCTGGGGCTGAACGCGGCGATGTTCGCACCCTTCGGCTTCCTGCTCCCGGTTCTCTGGCGCAAATGCAGAAAATGGAATGTGACCGTTCTGTCGGGATTTCTCCTTTCCCTCTTCATCGAGCTCATACAGCTGTTTTCCAGCCGGGCCACGGATGTGGATGATCTGCTGATGAATACCCTGGGCGCAGGTTTGGGCTACAGCCTCGCCCGGATTTTCTTCCATAAAAAATGGACCCGGGATACAGCCCCCGGGACCTTCAAAGTCAGCGATTCCCTCAGCCTGACCGTATCCATCCTGATCCCACTGCTTACCATCGTCCTTGTCAGAACTCCCATCTCCGATTGCATCTACCGCCTACCCCTGTTCGATTAAGGAATCACCGCAAAACAGATAAATGGTTGTTTACAACATACGCCTCAAGTTTTCTGTCATTGCGAACCAGTCCGCAGACTGGTGTGGCAATCCCCCGGTTGAACGGGACCAGGTAACGATTACCCCACGCCAGTGTGCGCACTGGCTCGCAATGACAGCGTTTTATTTGGCGCACCTGTAAACAACAATTTACCTCTCACCATTCAAAAGGAGAACATTATGAAAAAGCTGATTTTTGCCCTTCTCGCACTCTGCCTCGTTCTGGCGGGGTGCTCCAACGCGGAGCCTGCGGCCACGCAGGCCTCTGAACCGGTGACCGAAACCACTGCCGTGCCGGAGACCGCCCCCGAACCTGAATCCACTGCCGCACCGATTACCGTGTCCCCCGTGCCCCAGGTCTGGGATAGGAACAACTGCACCCTTCCAGTTTCCCTGCTGAAGGGGGATGCCTATGTGGACGACGAGGGCGCCATGCAGATGCGGGTCATGGTCTACACCTGCGACCTGTACGATATGGCGGACATTGCCGCCCTTTCTCCGGGGGATATTCTGGTCATCTGGCGCGAAGAGCTGAAAATCGATACCCTCCAACGTCTGGAGGATGGCAGCGTGGTCATCAACGACTCCGTGGAGCTTCGCACCAACGAGGACGGCGTCCACTATCCGGTAATGCAAAACGATCACCCGGCTTACTACCCCCTGACACAGGCCACCTACCCGGTCTCCCCTGACTTTGAATTCACGGATTCCGCAATTCCCGGCGAAGAGAAAACCTTCTATCCCGGAGACTTCCTGGTGGAGGACACCGGAATCGACTACGATTTCACCCCCTACAACACCACCATCCGCATCGAAAACGGCAAGGTAATCGAAATGCACCGAATCTATATCCCGTAGCCACTCCAACCCCCAGGGCATCGTCCCCGGGGGTTCCGATTTCCCTGGGGAAGATAGATAAATTGGTGTTTGTCGTTCTTTGCTGTCATTGCGAGCCAGTGCGCACACTGGCGTGGCAATCCCCCGGTTGAATGGAATCAGGTAACGATTACCACCAAGAACTGTAACAATCCCCGCTTTTTCGGATGCTTATCGGTACATTTCCCCTCTAACCGGGGGATTGCCACGACCAGTCTGCGGACTGGTCTCGCAATGACAGAAAACTTTGACACGCAGCAACAAACACCAATTTGTCTGACGGGGCCTTAACGGCGCAAAACGAGGGGCCTTGCGGCCCCTCGTTGGTTCAGATATTGTCCTTTACAAAGGCGATCATTTCCTCCGCCACGGTTTTGCGGGCGGGGATGGAGGCGAAGTTGTGTCCGCCGCCCTCCACGGTGACCACCCTGGCTTCCCCATAGCAGGCCCGGTAGCCTTCGCAGGTTCGCTCGTCTACCAGCTTGTCGTCGGAGGCCCGGAGAATCAGAGCGCGTCCTTCGTAGCCCCTGGCCTCCTCAAAGGGGGCCGGGTGGCTTGCCATGTCGTAATTGAAGGCCATTTTGTACCTGAGGCCCTCCATGTCGAACCAATCCTGGCCCTTCTGGGTGACGGCATCCGCCCGCTGGGCGGCGCCGAACCACATCCCGGCTCCTGGGCACAGCAGGAGCAGTCCCCGGGGCTTCAGCTTCGGGGCGCAGGAGGCCGCCACATAGCCGCCCATGCTCTGTCCCGAAAGGAACAGCCGCTCCGGGTCCGCAAAGGGCTGAGCTGCCATCCAGGCGAACACATCCTCGGCATCGCGGTACAGACCCGTGAAGGTGCAGTCCTCAAATTCCCCGTCGCTTTCGCCGTTGCCGTAGAAATCGAAGCGGACACAGGCGATGCCCGCCTCTGCCAGAGCCCGCGCCAGAATCACATTCAGATTCTTATAGCCGCAGGCGTTGCCGGTGAAGCCGTGGAGCAGCAGCACGCAGGGGAACTTCCCCGCACCTTCAGGGATGGTGGCCACACCCCGCAGGGTGTGACCGTCCCGGTTTTTCATGGAAAACTGCTGAATGACCATGGGCTTACTCCTGAACGCGGGCAGCACGGCGGGCCTTCAGCTCGTCAATCATTTCCGCGGTCTTCTTCTTGCCCAGGGGGTACAGCAGGGCCAGGGCCACCACAGCCAGGCCGTAGCCCAGAGCGTAGATCAGGGTGTAGCCCTTCCAGATGGAATTGGTGACCGCTTCGGTCTGGACGGCGGCGTTCACATCATAGCCGATGATGGCCAGGGCAAAGCTGGACAGGGAGCTGGAAACGGCGCTGGCCAGCTTGCGGATGAAGGAGTAGGAGGAATAGACGATGCCCTCGTTGCGCTCGCCGGTCTGGAGCTCATGGTAGTCGATGGCATCATTGACCATGGCCCACACCAGTACCTGCATACCGGAGGCGCCCAGGTAGCAGATGCCGTTGACGATGATGAACACCATGGCGCTGCGCAGGGGGAAGAAGTGCAGCACCAGGAACACCAGCGCCGCAAAGCCGGCGCCGTAGCAGCACCACTCCTTCTTGCCCAGCTTATTGGCCAGGGGCTGGGTGATGGCAAAGACGATAATGGCGTACAGGACGCTCAGCATACCGGAGATGGCCTGGATTTTGACATTGCCGAAGTAATCCTTGTACAGGTAAGTATTCAGGCCGTTGACAATGGAAGCGCCGATCATGCCGATGAGGCTGAACAGCATCACACCCACCAGGGCCCGGTTCCGTGCGATTTCCCGCAGGACCTTGCCGTAGTGCAGCTTCTCGCCCTTGGGACGCTCCACCACCTGGACACGCTCCTTGCACCACACGCAGGTGATCTGCAGGCACAGCAGGCCGATGAGGGCGAAGATGGCAGCCAGCATCAGGAAGCGGCCGGCCACGGGCTGGTTGTCCACGTACAGGAACATGGGGCCCACGAACACGATAACGGTCATGAAGATGGTGCCGCCCATGGAGCGGTAGCGGGACAGCGCGGTGCGGTGCTTGACCTCGTCGGTCATCACGCTGGAGAGGGTGCCGAAGGGCACGTTGACGCAGGTGTAGATGGCCTCATACAGCACATAGGTGATGAACATGTAGGCCAGCCGCAGACCGTAGGCCAGGTTGCTCACGTTCACAAAGCCCAGCACGCACAGCACGGCCATGGGGAAGGAGAAGGCCCGAATCCAGGGGATGAACTTGCCCTTGGGGCCCGCTCTGCGGGAGTCCACAATGGCGCCGATGATGGGATCGTTGACGGCATCCCAGATTTTGGTGATCAGCATCAGAATGCCGATGTGGACAGGGTTGACCTTCAGGATCAGGGTGTAGAAAACCGTCAGATACATGGCCCGGAACTGCTCGGTGCAGCAGCAGCCCAGGTCGCCCAGGGTGTAGCCCAGCTTGTCCAGCATATTGAACCGGCGCACCTGGGTGTTGGGGGGTGTGCTCATATAGATTCCTCCTTTTTATTCTGAAACGGGTGTCTCCCCGCATTTCAATTTTATTATAGAAGGCATAAGGAAAAAATAATATGCAAAAATCGCTTGAAAACTATCAAAAATTGATGTATTATAGAAACAAGACAATATATACAATTTTATCCATTTTATTCTGTATATTTCGCCAATTTCAAAGCGAATTGACCCGACAAATTGGTGTTTGAAAAATTATGCTGTCATTGCGAGCCAGTGCGCACACTGGCGTGGCAATCCCCCCCGTTGAAAGGAACCAGGTAACGATTACCGCCAAAAAACGCGGCAGCTCCCACTTCCCTGGGAATTTTTCGGTACATTTCCCCTCTATCCGGGGGATTGCCACACCAGTGTGCGCACTGGTTCGCAATGACAGCAAAGAACGTACAAACACCAATTTATCGGTCTGCGGATGTTGGCAGAGAATGACATTGGATTTCCGGGAGGTGCTTATGGACTACTCCGCAAAACAGCTGCCCCTGGGGCCCAGGGATCGTATCCGGCTTGCCACGGGGGAGGAATATGGTTTTTTGCTGGTGGTGCATGGAATGCTCCGGGCCGGCGAAAAGTGGCTGCTGGGGGCCGACGACCTGCTGGTGTGCCGGCAGCGGCAGACCCTGGAGTTGGCACACGGCGGGGGCAAGAGCCCGGGAACCGTGCTGTGGGTGCGCTTTCCTCTGGGGACTGTCTCTGCCTGTTCCGGGCCGGAAACGGACCTGCTCCGGGCATTTGGCATCAATCCTTCCCCCGTGGCGGCAGTTCGGGCCCAGAGTCAGCGTCTGATGCTGATCAAGAGCCTGGCCATGCAGCTGATCTCCCTGCGCTCGGAGGAGGACCCCCTGGCGCTGGAGCTGCTGGAGCAGTCCACGGTCAGGATGTTCCTGGCCATGACGCTCCGGGCCTGCGCTATGGCGGATCCCTACCGTCCCCAGCCCCGGCACTGGGGAGACAACCGGCTGGCACTGGATCAGGTGTTCCGCTACATCCATGCCCACCTCACCGAGGAGATCACCCTGGAAACCCTGGAGCAGGAGTTTTTCGTCAGCCGCCACCATCTGATCCGGGATTTCAAGAAGCGCACCGGTCAGACCGTCCACCGCTACATCGTGAAAGCCCGGCTGGACCTGTGCAGGCAGTACATCGCACAGGGCTATTCCATCACCGAGGTCTACCGGATGGGCGGCTTCGGAGGCTATAACCACTTCTTCCGGGCATTCAAGCAGGCCTACGGCATGACCCCCGGCGAATACCGGGAGAGCCTGAAAGCACCCCCCGCAGACCCGGAAACACGCACATAAATTGTTGTTTACAGCTCTATAGCGCACTGAAAAAGAACTGTCATTGCGAACCAGTCCGCAGACTGGTGTGGCAATCCCCCAACAATTCAGGATGGAATATCCGGGGGATTGCCACGCCAGTGTGCGCACTGGCTCGCAATGACAGCGTTTTTTTGAGTGCGCACGCGTAAACAACAATTTATCGTACTGCCAGACTGCTCCCATTCGCCTCCTGGCAAACAAAAACACCTGCGCTCATCCGTCAAGCGCAGGTGTTCATTCTATTTTCGGTAGAGGGCATCCTCATCCACGGGGATGGCTCCATTTTCGGCTTCAAATTCCCGGACACAGGCTTGCGCCAGGTATTCCAGCTGGGCATTCAGAGATCGTTTGTTGTCCTTGGCAACGTAGGTAATTTTATAGAGAAGCTCCGGTTCAAAACGGATTCCGGTCTGCACTTTGTTCGTTGCCATGATAACACCTCGTTTGCAATTTGATAATAGTATACAAATTGAGAACTTGAAATTATACAAACAGAGTGTTATCATTATCGAAATAGGGAGGGATTAAGATGTCGGACAAAATCCTTCAGGAAATCCGGAGCACAGATGGAGAAAAGCGGAACTGTTTTTGAAAGCGCTGATTCAGCGATATGCGGAGCTTTATCCGGATTGGGAGGTCAGTACATTTTCTGTGAGGAAAACCGAGGACAGAAATTCGCAAATTGATGAAATGATTCGTTTCCTGCAAAGCATAAAAGCGTAAGCAGCGCTCCCACATGACCGGTCTATCAATCTTTTTCCAATTTATGGTGTTTCTATTCTGGGCAGCGAAAACCCCCTCCTGGCGGAGGGGGATTCCTGCAATTTGCCTTATTTCTCCAGAATCACCGGGCAATCGGTATTGACTTCTTCCCGAATCCAGCCTGCGGCCTCCTGAGGGGAGAGCCTGCGCTGCTCGCCGGTTGCCATGCACTTGACGGAGCATTTGCCTTCGGCAATCTCGTCCTCGCCCAGCAGCACCGCGAAGGGGACGCCCAGCTTGTCGGCGTAGTTCAGCTTCTGCTTGAACTTGCGCTGCTCGCAGTACAGCTGCACCCGCAGACCGCACCCGCGCAGCTCCTCCGCCAGGGCAATGGCGGGGCCGGGGTCCGCCGTCATGGGCAGCACCAGGGCATCGGCGGGAGCTGCCGGCAGGGCGGGGTTCAGCAGGCCCTGCTCGTCCAGCACATAGAAAAGCCGGGTCAGACCAATGGAAATGCCCACACCGGGCAGCTGCTTTTCGATGTAGTAGCCCGCCAGATTGTCGTAGCGGCCGCCGGAGCAGACGGAGCCGATCTCCGGGTGATCCAGCAGGGTGGTCTCGTAAACGGTGCCGGTGTAGTAGTCCAGTCCCCGGGCAATGGTCAGGTCCACGGCGAAGTTCTCTTCCGGCACCCCGAAGGCGGCCAGGTTCGCGGTGACGGCCTTCAGCTCGGCAAGACCCGCGTCAAAGACCTCGTTCTTCCCCGCGTAGCCCTCCAGGGCGGAGAGAACCTCCCCGTTGGTGCCCCGGATGGCGATGAATTTCAGAATCTCATCCGCCTGGGCTTCCTCTAGACCGCAGTCCTCCAGCAAAATCACCCTGACCTTGTCGGGGCCGATCTTGTCCAGCTTATCCACGGTGCGCATGATGTCGCCGCTCTTGTCAGCCAGACCCAGCATACCGTAGAAGCCCGTGAGAATTTTCCGGTTGTTCACCCGGATCTGGAACCGGCTCAGGCCGAAGCCCCGGAATACCTTGTAGATGATGGCGGGAATCTCCGCCTCGTTGAGGATGTCCAGCTTGCCGTCGCCGATGATGTCGATGTCCGCCTGGTAGAATTCCCGGAACCGTCCCCGCTGGGCCCGCTCGCCCCGGTAGACCTTGCTGATCTGGAACCGCCGGAAGGGGAAGGCCAGGTCGTTATAGTGCAGGGCCACATATTTTGCCAGGGGCACCGTCAGGTCAAACCGGAGGGCCAGGTCGCTGTCCCCCTTCTGGAAGCGGTAAATCTGCTTCTCCGTCTCGCCGCCGCCCTTGGCCAGCAGAATTTTGGCATCCTCGATGGCCGGGGTGTCCAGGGGAGCAAAGCCGTAGGAGGCGTAGGTGCGGCGGAGAATCTCCACCATTTTCTCGAACCGGAGCTGCTTGTCAGGCAGCAGCTCCATAAACCCGGACAGCGTCCGGGGCTTAATGATCTCCATAATCCAAATCCTTTCAAAAATAAAAGAGATATGAGATACAAGATATAAGATAACCCGAAAATCAGGATATCTCATATCTTGTATCTCCGTATTCGGTCGTTTTCAGAAACGGGTTTTGCTGTGGAGCATTTCTCTCCAATCCAGATCTCCCCGCTGCAGGCCCATGATCAGCATTTCCGCCGAGGCCAGGTTGGTGGCGATGGGGACGTTGTGCTTGTCGCAGTGGCGAATGGTTTCGATCATCTGGCTGTCGTCCCAGGGCTCGGTGGTGTTGGGGTCGGTGAACAGGAGCACCAGGTCGATCTCGTTGTAGGCGATGCGGGCGTTGATCTGCTGATGGCCGCCCTGCTTGTGGGACAGGAGCAGCGTAATGGGCAGACCGGTGTTGTCCGCGATGAGCCGTCCCGTAGTGGCGGTGGCGAAGAGGGTATGCTTCATCAGAACGCTTTTGTAGGCGGTACAGAACTGAACCATCAGTTCCTTCTTCTTGTCATGGGCCAAAAACGCGATATTCACAGAAGTCACTCCTTTTGCATCTTCTATTTATTTTTCGAAAACAAAAACCTGAATGAAGGAAATTGTGCTTTAGCGTAACAAAACATGCTGTCATTGCGAACCAGTCCGCAGACTGGTGTGGCAATCCCCCGGTTAGAGGGGAAATGTATCGACAATTGCCCTACAGAGCGGGGAAACGTTACGATTTTTGGTGGTAATCGTTACCTGGTTCCATTCAACCGGGGGATTGCCACACCAGCGTGCGCGCTGGTTCGCAATGACAGTTCTATTTAAGTGTTGTAAACAACGCTTTACCGCAGCTTCATGGGCTCCGGGAAGCCCTGGAGCCGGTTCGCAATGCGGCGGAAGGCCCGGGCGGCGGTGCAGCGGGGGGCGTACTCGGAAAGGCTCTTGCCGAAGGCGGCGGCCAGAGTGACGTTGGAGTCCTCCATGACCACACCCAGCAGGGGCAGCCCTGCGGTGTCCATCACATCGTCAATGGTCAGCCGGAGACTCCCCAGCATTCCCTTGTCCACCCGGTTCACCACCAGCTTCACGGAGTGCTTGCCCGCCAGCTCCAAAAGCTCTCCCACCCGGCAGGCGTCCCGGATGGCGGCGGGGCTGGGCAGGGTCACGAGCAGACAGCGGTCCGCGCAGGAGGATACCAGCCGGAACATGGCGTCCACCCCGGCGGGGGCGTCCAGAAAAATGTAGTCAAAGGATTCCCTGGCACGGCGAAGAAACCCGGAGAAAAGCGCAGGGTCAATATCCTCCGCAGGGCAGTTCATCGGGGCTGTAAGGAAACGAAGCGTCGAAAACCCGGGGTGCCGGGGAATATCCTCCAGAGGAGCTCCGCCCTGGCACACATCCAGGAAGGACAGGCCCGCGCAGTCGGACATTCCCAGAGAGATATCCAGATTCCGCAGGCCCACATCGCAGTCCACGCAGAGGACCCGCTTTCCCTGCCGGGCCAGCTCCACGGAAAGGCCGGCACAGAGGGAGGTTTTTCCCGTGCCGCCCTTGCCGGACAGCACGGCGATGATCTCGCCCAAGCAGTCCCCTCCTCTGTACACAGTTTTGTACATTATAAAGGAAATTTTCACAAAAATCAAGAGGAAAATAGGCCGTTTCCAAATAATTTTCATCAGATTGTACAAAATCAAAACCATCATTTTCCATTGAGCACATCCGCCCCGGACCGGGCGAAAAATAACGTCCAAAAAGGGGTTGCACCCATAAGAAAACTGAGATATAATGTTACTTGTAAAAATACGGGCGAAAGCCCATAATATGGAGGATTGATTCCCATGTTCCAAGCTATGATCGATACACTGAAGGCGAACCCCAGAAAGATCGTATTCACCGAGGGCCATGACGCCCGAATCCTGGAGGCCGCTTCCCGGCTGAAGAAGGACGGCTTCCTGACCCCCATCCTGGTGGGCAATGTGGACGAGGTCAAGGCAAACGCTGCCAAGGGCGGCTTCGACATCGAGGGCCTGGAGATTCTGGACCCCGCTACTTACCCCGGCATGGACGAAATGGTCGCCAAGATGGTGGAACTGCGCAAGGGCAAGATGTCCGCTGAGGACTGCGCCAAGGCCCTTTCCAAGGGCAACTACTTCGGCACCATGCTGGTAAAGATGGGCTACGCCGATTCCTTGCTGGGCGGCGCCACCTACTCCACCGCCGATACCGTCCGGCCCGCCCTGCAGCTGGTCAAGACCAAGAAGGGTGCCCACCTGGTGTCCTCCTGCTTCATCCTGGTCCGTGGCGACGAGAAGCTGGCCATGGGCGACTGCGCCATCAACCTGAGCTACGAAGACAGCGTTGACAAGGACGGCAACGTGACCCTGTCCGCCGCTCAGAAGCTGGCCGAGGTGGCCATTGAGACTGCCAACACCGCCAAGGTTTTCGGCATCGATCCCAAGGTTGCCATGCTGAGCTTCTCCACCAACGGCTCCGGCAAGGGCGGCACCGTGAAGCTGAGCCACGACGCCACCGCCGTGGCCAAGGAAATGGCTCCCGACCTGCTCATCGACGGCGAGATGCAGTTCGACGCCGCCGTGGCTCCCGAGGTTGGCCAGCTGAAGTTCCCCGGCTCCCCCGTGGCAGGCTATGCCAACACCTTCATCTTCCCCACCATCGAGGCGGGCAACATCGGCTACAAGATCGCCCAGCGTCTGGGCGGCTTCGAGGCCTACGGCCCCATCCTGCAGGGTCTGGCCGCCCCCATCAACGACCTGTCCCGTGGCTGCAATGCCGACGAGGTCTACAAGATGGCCATCATCACCGCGGCCATGGTGTAATCGGGAATATTCAGACTTCCAATCGCATACCTTACGGCAGGCTCCCAGGAGCCTGCCGTATTTTTGCGGAAACTCCTGCGGGATTCACGCAGCAGTCCGGCAAATTGGTGGCGACCTCTAAAAACTACTTTTTGGCGTTTTGGGCGAGAGATTTTGTTCCAACAAAAGTTTTGGAAAGTTCGGAATACTGGATGTATTGCGGACTTTCAAACACGTTGCATTCCTACCGTAGGGGCGGCTATTAGCCGCCCGAAACGTTCAATTATTTGAGCATTTCCGATCAAAGCGGACATTTTTGTGGACGTGAGGTTGCGGGCGGATAATATCCGCCCCTACGATAACGAATTTCCAAGCAAAAAATCTGTCGTTCCGTTGCTTCCCGCAATTTGTTACCAGTTGTTACAAATAAGAGCAAATTTAGATTGATTGCTTCTTGATTCGACATTTTTTCAAATATTTAGTTTGCATAAATTTTTATTTTATTTTCCATATTGTTGTCGATTTCTGTATATAATTCTGAATCTATTGACTTTATGCCAATAAATGTTATAATACTCCCGGAAATACTTAATAGAAACAAAATGTAACCATTTGATACCGATTGTTTCGCACTGCGGGGCAAAATTTGGGGTGGGGAGGAACAACCCATGGGCAGGTGGATGCGTTTTGCTGCAGACAGAAAGAGGCAAATGATCGCCGCGGGAGCGGCAGGGGTCGGCGCCGCGCTGATGCTGACGGTGATGACCCAGCGGGCCATGGCCCGCACCTATGTGATTACCGACGGGCAGCGGGTGGTAACCTACACCACCTTCGCCACAAACCCGGACCGGGTTCTGGGAGAGGCGGGCCTGGAGCTGGGGGACCTGGACTCCTACGATATGGGCGGCCGGGACATCCGCATCAGCCGGGCTCAGCGGATCACCGTCCGGTACCATGGCTGCGCCCGGGAGGTGACCTCCCAGGGAGAGACGGTGGAGGCGCTGCTGAAGCGCTGCGGCCTGGAGCCCCAGGCGGGGGACATCCTGTCCCAGGAGCCGGACGCGCCCACCTGGGACGGCATGGTGATCCGGGTTGACCGGGTGGTGGTGCGGCAGGAATCCTACACTGCGGCCATTCCCCACGAGGTGGTGTACTGCGGCGACGCTACCCTCCCCCGGGGCACCCGGGAGGTGCTGACCCAGGGCGCGGATGGGGAGCTGCTGTGCGTAGCCGAGGTCACCTACACCAACGCCCAGGAAACCGGGAGAAATATCCTCAGCCGCACCATGATTTCGGCCCCGGTGACGGAAATCGTGGCCGTGGGCACCGGGGATGCCCCTGAGACGCCGGACCCCGGGGATATGCCCCAGATCGGCGACGGGTTCATTCGCCTGCCCACCGGGGAGGTGCTGACCTACTGCGGCACCGCCCGGGTCCGGGCCACCGCCTATACCCACACCGACGAGGGCTGCGACCGGATCACCTACACCGGCACCACCGTCCGGGTTGGCACCGTGGCCGTGGACCCCAGGTACATCCCCTACGGCACCAGAATGTTCATCGTATCCGACGACGGGTGCTACGTCTACGGTCTCAGCGTGGCCGAGGACTGCGGCGGCGCCATCAAACGGGACCGGATCGATCTGTATTTTCCCACCTACGAGGAGTGCATTCAGTTCGGCAGACGCAGCTGCACCATCTACTTCCTGGGCTGAAGGGGATGAAAGCAAATAATTGGTGTTTGCAGTTTTCAAACATGTTGCGTTTCCACCGTAGGGGCGGCTATTAGCCGCCCGAACACTTAAGTTTTTTGAGTGCTTTCGATAATACGGGGCGCTCTCGTAGACGCGAGGTTGCGGGCGGATAATATCCGCCCCTACGCTATCATCTCGCCAAACACCAATTTGTCACACTGTACAGGCATGGAAAACCCCCGAAGCGGTGGCTTCGGGGGGCTTTTCATGGCATATAGACATTGACATCCACATTTCCCTGGATGCCGGGGACCTGGCCCCGGTCGGTGTACTGCCACATCTCCACCCGGAAGGGATAGGTCATCCGGTCCTGATACAGCGCCAGCCAGAAGGGATAGTCCTCCAGCTCACTGAGGTACAGCAGGTTCCGGGAGATGTTCCAGTTGAAATAAATCATGATGTCATGGCCCTTTTCGGCCATGGTGGAGGCAAAATGCTTCTGCAGGTCCGTCAGGGTCCGGGCATCCATGTTCGCGGTTCTGGCCTCGGGCACCGGAATCTCCCAGTCGAACACAATGGGCATATCCAGGTGGAAATCCCCCAGGGTGTTCAGCATGAACTCAATCTCCTGGTCCACCTCCTCGGTGGTCAGAGCCTGGGAGAAGAAGTAGGCGCCCACCTGAAGGCCTGCCTTCTTGGCGCCCTCCAGGTTGGCCTTGGCGTACTCGTCCTCCACCAGCTTTCCGGCCTTGCCCCAGCCCCGGTAGCCCAGGCGGATGATGGCGAACCGGATGCCGGAGGACGCCACCTTGTCCCAGTCGATCTCCCCCTGGAAGGCGGACACGTCCACCCCGGCGTAGCTGGGCTGCTTGGTGCACAAAAGGAAGTTACTGTCATTATACTGAAAATCCCGTTTGTTGTAGGGGTTCGCCTCCGGCGGGATGGTGGGCTCCATGGTTTCCTCCGTAACCTCCTCCGTCAGCTCCTCGGGGGGCACGGGGGCATCGGTATGGCCCGCGGGCTCCGTAGGGGCCTCCAGCCGGGGCCGCTCCGAGAGCATATAGGGGACACACCGGTACAGCAAAATTCCGAACAATGTCATGGTCAGCAAAGCGACCAGACCGAGGATAACCTCGGGTCTTATTGAAAAGCGCGCTTTTGTATCCACGGCCTCGGCTCCTTTCGGCTCTTTCGACTCAGTATATCACATTTCGACCCATTCGCCAAGAGGAATTATTTGCCCCGATCAATTTAAGAAATTCTTAAACAATCCGTTAACTTTCATCCCGCCCTGTTGAAATCGTCACAAATCGCAATATAATAGGACATATCCGTTCCACATGGTGCAAAGGCAAATTGGCGTTTGTCGGGCAGAGTCCGAGTTGACAGTGGACAGTTGACAGTGGACAGTTAAGGAGTCCCTTCGGGACGATTTGAAAAAACACAATCGAGTGTCGTAACGTTTCTGTGTGAAATGCGGCGTTTTCCTGCGTCATTATAAAATTACATCCCCGAAGGGGATACCACAACTGTCCACTTTCCACTGTCAACTGTCCACTGTAGCCGTGCGACAAGCACCAATTTATCTCTTCCCGCTGATCGGAGCAGCGGGAAAATACATCCCCCAGCAAAGGTGATTCGTTTATGAATGGTTTTGGTCAATGGCTCCGCTCCTTTGGGGCGCGGGTTGCCGGGGCGCTGGCCCGCTTTATGCACGGGCGCTACGGCACGGACAGACTGAATATGGTGATTCTGTGTGCGGGACTGGCGGCAAGCCTCCTGTCCGCCTGGATTTCCGCCCCCCTGGTGAGCCTGGTACTGTGGGCCCTGAGCTACGGGCTGATGATCTGGGCGATTTTCCGGAGCCTGTCCCGGAACACCTACAAGCGCTATCAGGAAAACCGGAAATTTCTGCTTATTTTCGACCGTCTGAAGGACCGGCAGCACCGCTACTTTGCCTGCCCCAAGTGCCGCCAGACGGTGCGGGTTCCCCGGGGCAAGGGAAAAATCTCCATCACCTGCCCCAAATGCCGCGAGAAATTCGTCCGCAAGACATAATCAATCCCCCGTCCCCGCCGAAAAGGCAGGGACGGGGGTCAGTTTTCTTCGATTTCAATATTTTGAAGGCCATGTTCCAGAATGGTGCTGATGATCTCATTGCGGGAGCGGTTGGTCTCCCCCGCGATTTTGTCCAGCTGTGCCAGAATATCCTCCCGAATGCGGATGGAAATGACACGATGGCCATCGTCCGCCTTCTTCCGAATCTTCAATGGTTCCCTGTCCATAAAAACACCCCACGCTTCTGTATTGATTGCAAGTTACCGGAATGTGTCATGATGTATAACAACACTTATCAGCCTGGCTCAGCAAGACGATAAATTGGTGTATGTTGCTGCGTGTTGAAGTTTCCTGTCATTGCGAGACCAGTCCGCAGACTGGTCGTGGCAATCCCCCGGACAGAGGGGAAATGTACCGAAAAGTACCCGGAAGAACGGATTCGCCGCGATTTATGGTGGTAATCGTCACCTAGTTCCTTTCAACCGGGGGATTGCCACACCAGTGTGCGCACTGGTTCGCAATGACAGGTAATTTGCAACGCATCCTTTCAAACACCAATTTGTCGTGCAGCTGAGGAAAATCGATAAGCGCATATTCAAAAAGGAATATACTCGGCATATCCCGCGAAAGGGCAGTTTTCAGAGCGTCCTGTTCTTTACACCGGAATGTACTTGGTTTTCCACTTGCCGGAGAGCATTCTGCCCACAAAGAAGCTGACCCGGCAGACCCAGTCCGCCACCATGGCGATCCACACGCCCACGGCGCCTAGGCCCAGCTGCACGCAGAGAATCCAGCTGGTGAATACCCGGAAAAGGGCCATGGAGCCGATGCTCACCAGCATGGTGAACCGCACATCGTTGGCCGAGCGCAGGGCGTTGGGCAGCACAAAGGAGGCGGGCCACAGGAAAATCGCGCAGGTCAGATGGATTCGGATCAGCAGCATGGCAAGCTCCCGGGCCTCCACGGAAAGGCTGCCGTAGAGCCCCACCAGCTGGGGCAGGAACACAAGGATCAGCAGATTGGAGGTTCCCTGGGCGATGTAGCACCAGAGCACCAGCTTTTTGATGTACTTCACCGCCTGGTTTGTGTCCCCCGCGCCGATACACTGGCCCACCACGGTGACCATGGCCAGGCTCATGGCCTGGCCGATGAGAACACCCAGGCTGTCTATGTTGTTGGCCACAGCGTTGGCGCTGGTCTGGTAGGTGGGAAACAGGGCGATCATGCTGACCACCACCACCCGGCCCAGCTGGAACAGGCTGTTTTCAAAGGCGGAGGGGATGCCGATGTGAAGAATCTGCCCCATCATGCGGCTGCGAATCCGGAATACATCCCGGAAATTCATCTGCAGCTCCTGCCCGGGCCTCCCGGCGAGATACAGAATGCACCCGGCCGCCACCATCCGGGAAACCAGGGTGGGAACAGCCACGCCCGCCACCCCCATTTTCAGGCCGTAGATGCACAGGGCATTGCCGCCCACGTTGATGATGTTCATGAGCACGCTGACCTTCATGGAAATCCGGCTGTTGCCCACGCTGCGGAACATGGCCGCCCCGGCGTTGTAGAGCGCGATGAAGGGGAAGGACAATGCTGTGATGCGGAAGTACAGCACCCCCGCGTCCATCACCGCGTCCTCGATGCGGCCGAAGAACAGACCCATCATGCCCTTTCCCAGTATCAAACACAACGCCATGGCTGCAAGGCCGAAGGAGCCTGCCATCAGCACCAGCTGGCCCACGCTTTTGCGGGCGCTGTCCAGCTGCCGGGCCCCCAGGAACTGGCTGGTCACCACCGCGCCGCCGGTGGCCAGGGCCGCGAACAGCGTCAGCACCACATTGTTGATCATGTCCACTAAGGACACGCCGGAAATGGCCGCCTCCCCCACCGAGGACACCATCACCCCGTCGCACATGCCCACCAGCACCGTCAGCCCCTGCTCGATAACCAGGGGGATGATGAGGCGAATGAGCTGCTTATTTGTAAAGAGCTTCCCTGCTTCCACCGCTGAAGCCCCTCCCCTCCTAAACTTCTTTCGGTTTACCAGTATACCACCCAAAGTCCCCCGTTTCAATCGAAAACATCCCCAAAAAATCGGAATTTCTCCCCCATTCCCACAGCACATTGCCCCACCCGGGCAAAGCCGCCCGCCGGGATTCCGACACGGAAAGACAAATTGTTGTTTAGAATTGACAATTGACAATTAAGGAATCCCTTCGGGATATATTTTAAACTAATTGCGTTGAAAATACAGCATATTATTTCAAAATCGTCCCGTAGGGACACAATAATTGTCAATTTTCAATTGTCAATTGTCAATTCGGCGAAGCCGTCATTGGCTCCGGGGGTTTGCGGCCTTATTCCAATACGTGTTCCAGGCCCATCTGCAAAATGGTTTTCACATGGTCGTCCGCAAGGGAGTAGAGGATGTTCTTCCCCTCCCGGCGGAATTTGATCAGCTGCATCTGCTTTAAAAGCCGCAGTTGGTGGCTCACGGCGCTCTGGGACAGCTCCACCTGCTGGGCGATGTCCGTCACACACAGTTCCCCCTGGGTCAGCGCGTAGAGAATCCGCACCCGGCTGGCATCCGCGAAGCCTTTGAACAGCTCCCCAATGCGCTCCATGGTATCCCGATCCGGCATAAGCGTCAAACCAAAGCACCTCCTTTTTTCCCGATTCGCTGGGCAGATAATTGTTATCGTAGGGGCGGCTATCAGCCGCCCGCTTTGCTTTCGTCAACCAAAGCGCCCTGTTCTATCAAAAATGCTCAAAAAACTGAAACGTTCGGGCGGATAATATCCGCCCCTACGGCGGAAACGCAACGTGTTTGAAAACTGCAAACAACAATTTCCCGTTTCCCCGACCCGGGAATCCGGTTTCTGCTTCCTATTTTACCCTGTTTGCGCCGGTTTCGCAAGTATTATTTACGGAACCAGCTCCGTCACGATGGTTTCGTACCGTCCGATGCGGCCTTCGAAGGGGTCCACCACGGTGAGGGTCTCCCCTTTTGAGTTAACATAACGCGCCGTCTGGATTCCCCCGGCGAGATCAGCCTCCACACGCAGGCAGGTGTACTGGGAGTTCCCGTTTTTCTGGGTACCCCCCTGCTGCCGGAGGCTCCTGCGGCCCACCAGGAAGCTGGGGAAGGCGAAATCCGTCAGATGGCCTCCCTCAATTTTCCCGGAGTCGCCGATGTAATCAAAGGAATAGGTAAGGGTCTGCCCGGGGACATACTGCCCCGGAAGCAGGGGCCACAGCTCATGCTCGTGGCCGCTGAGGCTGATATCCGCCCCCATCTCATTCAATAGCTCCGTCCAGGTATTCTTTGTCTCCTCAAAATACCCGTGCTTGTTCACATGGACAATGGGGATATGGCAGATGGCCATGCGGTAGGGATACGCTTCGTAGTCCCCCGCCGCCAGCAGCTCCTCCAGCATCCGGGTCTGCTCCGCCCGGTACAGGTCAAACTGCGCCGTTCCGTAATACTCCCACCAGTCGTCCTCGTGATCCTCGCCGATATCCAGCACCACTCCGAACACCTGATCCCCCAGGCTTACCCAGTAGGAAAAGCCCTGATCCCGGCTTCCCACGTATTTATAAAGATTCTCCGCCTGTTCGCCCTTGATCTCGTGGTTGCCCCGGGCGTAGATCACGGGGATTTCTCCGCCTGTAATGGCGTAAGCCAAGTCATTTGCCAGCTGGGCATCCGCCTCCGTCTCCACCATGGAGACCATGTCCCCGATGAGGACGATGAAATCCGCATCCTCGCCGGAAGCGACGGCTGCAGCAGCCCCCACCGCCTCGTGGACATCGCTGAGGGCGTAGTACTGGAGGCCGTCGGAGGCATCCACACCCCGGAAATTGATGCTCTCGGAAATGGTCTCCCCCTTATACCCGCCGAAGGGGCCCCGATAGAGCATCTGCTGGGCGCAGATGGTATAGCCCCGGGCGATGTCCAGCATTTTCTGGGGCACCTCCACCTTGTGCACCCGGTCCGCCGAGCGCATGGAACCGGCGTAGAGGTCAAAGTACCGCTCCCCGCCGATCTCCACCCAGGCCACGGCATTGTCCGAGGTGGAGAACACGATCTGATACCGATCCTCCACGGCGTACACCACCGGCCCGCAGGAGAAATCACACCTGCGCAGCCCGTAGCCCAGCACCACGGCCCCAAAAACTACCGCGGCCAGCAGAAGCCCTTTCAGCAGCCGGGCCCTGCCCCGCACCGGGAAATACAGCGCCAGGGCAAAGAGGCCGATGCACCCCGCCACAGCCAGGGATTTGTAATAGTGTACCAGGATGAACCGCAGATAGTCCCTGGCGCCGAAGTGAATCACCACCAGCGCGCCCAGAGCCATCACGATTTCGATGACCAGGGCGGTGACCGCGTGCCACTTCCTCCGGGGCCAATGGGCCATCCCCCCGAGGGCCAGCCCAACGCCCACCCAGGCGGCGGCACAGACCATCAGCGGCAGATTCATAATGAGGAAGCTCTGGTTGGTGTCCGCTCCCAGGAATTTGGAAATGCCGCTGTAGTTGACCCGCAGGGCCACCCAGAACAGGGCTACCGCCACGGAAAACACCAGGGTCGGCCCCGGAAACAGCCAGCGTCTGCATTTTTCTCTCATATTTCTTCCTCCATTGCCTGCTGAAGCGCCCGGGCCAGGGGCAGCATCCGCTCCGGCGTCAGCTTCTCCAGCTTCCGGTCATAGGTCAGCAGACCGTTGATCTCGTCCTCCACATCGCTGACCTGGGTGTAGATGGCAGCGCACAGGCCCTGCCCCACACAGGGGAGAATTTCCTCCCGGTAAAGGGCCTCCACCGCCTGTCCCAGGGCCTCCTGATCCGGGCAGGCCCCGTAGCCGTAGGTCTTGTCCGGGTTAAAGACGTGGTCCTCCGCCCGCCAGGTTTTGCCGCCGAACTCCGAGAGCACCAGGGGCATGCGCCCGCGTGATCGGAGCTTCACCCTCCGGAAATACACATGGCGGCTGTCCACGTCGGATTTGTGCCCCCGGAACCAGCCGGAGGTGGTATCAATCCAGCGGGTGCCGTCCAGGGCCTTCAGCTTTTCATAGGCCTCATTGGCACAAAACTGGCCCCAGCCCTCGTTGAAAATGGTCCAGTAGAGAATGCAGGGGTGGTTCCCCAACTGCGCTGCCGTCCGCTCCATGCTCCGAAGGAACATCTGGCGGGTTTTGTCATCCCGGTTTATCCCTCCGTCCGGCAGCTTCTGCACCCCCAGGGTGGGCAGCGCCGTATCCCGGAAGAAGCGGTAGGGGCCGTTGTTCACCATGTCCTGGAACACCACCATGCCCAGCTTGTCGCACTGGTAGTAGAATTCCTCCGGCTCCACCTTGATGTGCTTGCGCAGGGTGTTGAAGCCCAACTTCTTCATGGCGAGAATATCATCGGCATAGCATTCCGGCGCCGCCGGGGTCAGCAGCCCGTCGGGCCAGTAGCCCTGGTCCAGCAGGCCGTGGAAGAAGTAGGGCTTCCCATTGAGGCACAGCCGGGGATATCCTCCCACCGTCTTAATTTCCAGCGTGCGCAGAGCGAAGTAGCTGGCCACCCGGTCCTCCCCGGTTTCCACGGTGAATTCGTACAGCCAGGGGTCCTCCGGGCTCCAGAACCGGGGCTTTTCCGGGGTGATGGTCACTTTCCCGTTTTCCAGCGAAAATGCTCCCAGCCCCGCCACGGTGACGGTTCCGGGCATATCCAGCCCCGTGTCGATGGTAACGGAGGCCCCCCGGTTCACGATTCTGAGCTTTTCAATATAAGTCTGCGGCACCCGCTCCATCCACACGGTCTGCCAGATGCCGGACACCGGGGTGTACCACATCCCGCCCCGTGTCATCGTTTGCTTGCCGTAGGGGAAGCTCCGGTCCCGGAGGTCGTCCCGGCAGAGAACGGTGATCTCGTTCTCCCCCTCCCGCCAGGCGTCAGTCACATCCAGGGTAAAGGCCTCATAGCCCCCTTCGTGCTCCCCGGCCAGCTTGCCGTTGATGTACACCTGTGCCTGCTGATCCACTCCACCGAAGTGCAGCAGCAGCCGCCCCCCGCCGTGGGGCAGGGTCACCTTTTTCCGATAGCGCAGTTCGCTCCCCTCGGGGAAATGCGCCCCGATGCCGGAAAGGGGTGCTTCCGGGCAGAAGGGAACCCGGATGATCCTGTCAAAGAGTTCCCCGAATTCCCACTCCCCGTTGAGATTCCACCACTGTTCCCGCCTCATCTGGGGCCGGGGATAGGCCGTCCAGGGGGTTGCGGTCAGAGCTTCCCCCCGGGGTGTCGTCAGCTTTTCCATGCGATTACTCCTTTCTCCGCAGCAGCGGAATCAGGGCCAGCCACAGGAAAATCGCCGCCCCGAAAGCCGCCAGGAAAATATTGGCGTTGGGAATAAAGGAGGACGTTCCGTCGTCGTTGAGGATGGTGGCCGCGTTTCGCAGCACCCAGGCCCCAATGGCCGGGCCGATGATGCCGGGAATCAGCACCTGGGCGCAGATGCGCAGACCCTGGAACATTCCGGTGCGGTCCTGGGGCGTGCGGTCGCGCACCATAGCCCCCAGCATGGCCCCGCCGCCCAGGTTGCCGCACATCATCAGAAGCGACCCAATGAATACCAGCAGGGTACCCCGGCAGAAATAGAGCACCAGGTATCCCGCCATCAGCAGCGCCATAGGGGCGATCACCGCCCGCCGGAAGCCCACCCGGTCATACACCCGTCCGTAGAAGGCCGTAAACACCGCCGCGAGAACAATGGCCGGGGCCATAATCAGCACATAGTTGTCCATCTGCAGCGACACGGTGTAGTAGAGGATCAGGTAGGGCATGAACACCTGAATGGAGATGTTGAAAGCCGCCACCGCCAGCAGCGTCCGGTACAGCACCGGATTCTCCCGCACCGCTTTCGGCCGGAAGCCGTAGAGGATGTTGGCAAAGTAGTTCCGCTGCTCCCGCTGCCCCAGGTCCGGCTCCTCCAGCAGGAAGAGCCCCGCGATGCCGATCAGGGTAACCACCACACCGATGATGGTGAAGATGCTGTTCCAGCTTTCGCTTTTGTTCAGGTCAAAGCCCATGAAGCCCCCGAACACCACCAGCACCGCCAGCAGCGGCATCATGGAGTTGACCCCCTCGGCGGCTCCCCGGCCGCCGTCCGCGGTCATGTCCGTGAGCCAGGCGTTGAAGCAGGCGTCATTGGCGGAGGAGCCGAAGAAGGTCATAACGCAGTCCATGATGATCACGAGACTGACCCCCACCGAGGCCGCGCTGACCGCCGCCGGGAAGAGTTTTCCAATCACATCCGTCCGGATCAGGGAAAAGCTCCAGATGGTCACGCCCCACAATATGTAGCCCCCGCAGATGAAGAGCTTCCGCTTGCCGATCCGGTCGGACAGGGCCCCGATGAGCAGCGTTGTCACCGTAGCCGCCGCGGCGGAGGCCCCCACCATCAGGGAGATGGCCCCGGCGCTGGCGTGGAACATCCTGTACACAAACACATTGAAATACATATTCTCCACCACCCAGGCCACCTGGCCCGTGAGGCTGAAGATCGTAAGCGCCAGCCAAAACCGGCTTCCCTTTCCCGTTTTCTTCATTGCAGCACACCCCTATCCTTCCCCCAGCAGAGGGGACGTAATTACGATAAAATGTTGTTTGAAAGTACGCGTTACAAATTACCTGTCATTGCGAACCAGTCCGCAGACTGGTGTGGCAATCCCCCGGTTGAAAGGAACTAGGTAACGATTACCACCATAAATCGCGGCGAACCCGTTCTTCCGGGTACTTTTCGGTACATTTCCCCTCTATCCGGGGGATTGCCACGACCAGTCTGCGGACTGGTCTCGCAATGACAGGAAACTTTGGAGCACAGCGACAAACAACAATTTTTCTTTCTTCCAACCTAAATCTACCACACCCCCCTCCCCACTGTCAAGCGGAGGGGGCTTTCCCAAATATTTCTTCGACACAATTCTTAAAATTTGCGGAAAATGCTATGCAAAATCCCAAATCTGTGGTATAGTATAGTGACGTTACTATGAGAAACAATACCCTAAGGGATAAACGAGGAAGCATTATGAGTGATCTATCCAACATATCTGTTGTTCTGCCCTCCCTGGACCCGGACGAGAAGCTCACCGCCGTCATTGACGGCCTGCTGGAATACGGCTTTTCCGACATCGTTCTGGTCAACGACGGCAGCAAACCCGAAAATCTCCACTATTTCGAGGACGCGGCCCGGCTGCACCCGGAAATCCATCTGCTGACCCACGAACATAACCGGGGCAAGGGCGCCGCGCTGAAAACCGCCTTCACCTACGTTCTGGCGAACCGTCCGGACTCTCTGGGCGTGGTCACCGTGGACGGGGACAACCAGCACCACCCGGCGGACACCCGGGCCTGCACCGAGGCCATGCTGGCGTCAAACCATGTTGTACTGGGCTGCCGGGACTTTACCCTGCCGGATGTGCCCTCCCGGAGCCGGTTCGGCAACCACACCACCTCCCTGGTGTTCAAAATCTTCTGCGGCATGACCATTTCCGACACCCAGACGGGCCTCAGGGCCATCCCCAGGAAGTACCTGCCCCTTCTCGCGGAGGTCTACGGCGACCGGTTCGAATACGAAACCAATATGCTCCTGGCCTTCAAGAATTTTGGGCTCCCCTTCGACGAGGTGAAAATCCGCACCGTGTACATTGAGGAGAACAAAAGCTCCCATTTCCGGGTGATTGCCGACTCCTGGCGGATTTACAAGCTGATCCTTGCCCATTTCTTCCGCTATACCGCCAGCTCCCTGGTGAGCTTCCTGGCGGATTCCGGCATGGTGTACCTGCTGTCCAAGTGCCTCGGCGGCATTCTGGCGGACCCGGCCCTCAGCGCCGTGGCCACCGTGGGCGCCCGGGCGGTTTCCTCCCTGCTGAACTTCTTCATGAACAAGAAGCTGGTGTTCCAGGCGAAGGTCGGCACCGGCAAAGCCATGCTCCGCTACTATGCCCTGGCCATCCCCCAGCTTCTGGTGCAGTGGCTCTTAAACCAGGGAATCTACTCCCTGTTCGGCGTTGCCGAAAGCCAGGCGGGTCTGCGGACCCTGATCCACATTCTGGTGATGACCGTGCTCTTCATCGTCAGCTTTACCATCCAGCAGCGGTGGGTTTTCGCGCCGCAGAAATCCGAGTAAGAGGTAGCTTCTATGAATGAAACTTATCGCAGCGGCTCCCGCTTCCAGGAGCCCCGGCAGAGCGCCCCCGCGCCGAAGAAAAAGAAGAGAAGCGGCCTGCTGGGCCGGATCATCCGCAGGTTCTTCCTGCTGCTCTTCACGGTGATCGTCCTGGCCGTGGCCGCCCTGTGTCTGGTGCTGAACCTGGTGTTCAACGGCCCCTCCCCCGCCGCGCGGAAAATTCTGACCATGTCCCTGACCGAGGCCAGCGCCACCAAGTGGGTGCCGGGCCTGTTCCTGGACGAGGAGACCGTGGCCGAAATTCGCAGGAATGTGGACGCGGAGCTGCCCGACGAGGTGACGGACACCTCCCAGGTGGTGATTCAGACCGGCTCCCTCAGCGGTAACAGTGACGAGTGGGCGGACTACCCCGACGGCATCTACGTGGAGGACATCCAGGGCAAAACCTACAACGCCCACATCATGATCATCCGGGACCCCTCCCAGGTGTACATGGCCACCTCCACCAGCGGCAATTTCTCCCGGAATGTTCCCGGCAAGCGGATCACCGAGGTCATTGAGACCGAGGGGGCCATTGCCGCCGTCAACGCCGGCGCCTTCTTCGACAACGGCACCGCCGGTCCCGAGGTGGGCAGCACCCCCGAGGGTCTGGTCATCGCCGGGGGCCAGGTGCGCTGGAACTCCGGCAAGGCCCCGGAGGAGGGCTTCGTGGGCTTTAACGAGGACAACATCATGGTGGTGGCCAAGACCATGACCGCCGAGAAGGCCATGGAGCTGAAAATCCGGGACGGCTGCTGCTTCGGCCCGGTGCTGATTATGAACGGCGAGGTGAGCATGGAGGCCTACAACTCCGCCTCCGGCTACAACCCCCGGACCGCCCTGGGCCAGCGGGCCGACGGCGCGGTGATTTTCCTGTGCATCGACGGCCGCCAGGCCGGCTCCCTGGGCGGCACCTATGCCGATATCATCGACATCATGCTGGAGTACGGCGCGGTCAATGCCTGCAACATGGACGGCGGCTCCTCCTCCGTCATGCTCTACCGGGATACCTACGGCCGCTACGGCGATGCAGGCCAGGTTCGGATGATGAACACCTATTCCGTCATCCAGGCCGAGCCCAGAAAAATGCCGAACTTCTGGATGGTTCGGCCCGCAAGTGAGGGCTAAGCGTATGTACCAGGGAAAATTTAATTCCAAGAACAAGGGCGGCAGCTCCGATATTTATGAGATCATTGCCCAGCGCAATTCCACGCCCGCCCCCCGTCCCGCCGCCGAGCGGGACATCATCGGCCAGCGTCCGAAAACCAACCGCCAGGCAGCCCCTGCCCGGGAACCCGTTCCGGCCCAGGCTCCCGCGAGGCAGCAGCGCCGGGCGCCCCAGCCCCCCGCCGCAGTCCAGGAGGAGCCCCGCCGCAGAGGTCCCCGGCTTGGCGGTGTGATTTTCTACACCCTGTATTTCCTGTTCATTTTCGTGTTCTTCGTGGCCACCTATATAGGGCTCAACTGGCTCCGGGACTGGCTGACGGATTATGAGGCGGCCCAGCCCACCACCAAATGCCAGGAGGTATTCGACACCCTGTTCCGCAGCCCCGACTGGGGCGCGCTGTACGATGCCGCGGGCATCGAGGACACCGCCTACGAGGGCAAGGAAGAGTATGTTGCCTACATGGAGAACAAAGCCCAGGGCAGGGAAATGAGCTACATGGAAACCTCCGCGGGCCTCTCCGGCAACAAGAAGTATATCGTCAAGCTGGGGGACGAAAAGGTAGCTACCTTCACCCTGGAGGGCGAGAGCGGCGCTGTCACCGATCTTCCCAACTGGCAGCTGGGGGACATTGAGCTGTTCTTCCAGCGGCAGGAGAGCTTCCGGATTGAGAAGATGGACGGCCACACGGCCTATGTCAACGGCGTGGCCCTGGACGACAGCTTCACCATCCAGACCGCCACCACCATCGCCGAGAAGTACCTGCCCATGGGCACCACCGGCATCCGCACCTGCGTCCAGGAGATCACGGGCCTCATGGCTGTGCCCGCGGTCACCGTGAAGGACGAGGCCGGCAGCGAGATGGACGTAAGCTTTGACGAGGAGACCGCCACCTTTACCGAGCAGACCGTGGCCAACACCATTGGCGAGGACGAGAAGAACGTGGCCCTCAACGCGGTGAAAACCTACGCCCTCTTCATGATCGAGAAGGCCAGCTCCCGGGACGTGGCCAAGTACTTTGACTCCAGCTCCTCCATCTACAATACCATTGTCAAGAGCGAGATCTGGTGGACCCAGAAGAACAACGGTGCGGAATTCTCCGATGAGAAAATCAGCGGCTACTGCCGGTATACGGACGAGCTGTTCTCCGTTCGGGTGGGCATGAATCTGGACGTTACCCGTACGGACGGCACCATCAAGCAGTTCCCCGTGAATACCACCCTGTTTTTTAAGAAGCAGGGCAGCTCCTGGATCGCCTACGACATGACCAACGAGGACGTGACCAAACCCGTGGGCGAGGTGCGCCTGACCTTCAAAAACGGCGAGGAGGTTCTGACCACCGGCTTCGTGGCCAATGACGCCTCCTCCCTCACCACCCCCATCATTTCCGCCCCCGAGGGCAAGAAATTTGCCGGCTGGGTCCGGGAGAGCTATGACGAGAAGGGCGTCAAGACCCTCACCATCATGTTCGTCCCCGACGAAAGCGGCAACGTGACCCTGTCCGCCGGCAGTATCCTGGAGCCCATGACCCTCTACGCCCTGTTTGAGGATATCTAACCCCACAGAGCCACCCCGGCAGGAAGACAAATTGGTATTTGTAAGTGTGCGTTCCAAATTATCTGTCATTGCGAACCAGTCCGCAGACTGGTGTGGCAATCCCCCGGTTGAATGGAACCAAGTAACGATTACCACCAAAAATCGAAACAAATTCCATTCTTCAGGGCACTTTTCGATATATTTCCTCTCTAACCGGGGGATTGCCACACCAGCGTGCGCGCTGGTTCGCAATGACAGCGTTTTTTCGGCGCGGCAAACACCAATTTCTCCGCCAGCCGAGTCAACCCTACATTCGCATCACCGAAAGGAGCCAAATCATGGAAGCGATTATGACTTTCTTCGCGGTCAATTTTGACCTTCCCATTCTGGAATGGATCCAGGCGCATATGCAGTGCGGGTTTCTGGACTTCATCATGCCCATCATCACCCTGTTCGGCGAGGGCGGCATCTTCTGGATTGCCTGGGCCGTGGTGCTGCTGTTCATCCCCAAGTACCGCAAAGTCGGCTGGTCCATGGGCGTAGCCCTGATTCTGGGCGTTCTGGTGTGCAACGTCACCCTGAAGCCCCTGATTGCCCGTCCCCGGCCCTATGACTTTCAGCTGGCCCAGTTCGGCAAAGAGATCAAGCTGCTCATTGACGCCCAGCATGACTTCTCCTTCCCCTCCGGCCATACCATCGCCTGCTTTGAGGCCTCGGTGGTTCTGCTGATCCATGACAAGCGCATGGGCATCCCGGCTTTTATCCTGGCCATTCTGGTATCCTTTTCCCGGCTGTACCTCTATGTCCACTACCCCACCGACGTGATTTTCTCCGTGTTCGCGGGCATCGGCTTCGCCTTCCTGGGCACCTTTATCGTCCGCAAAGTCTACGACCATCTCCCCGCCCCCAAGTCCAAAGGCGGCAAGTACCTGGCGAAATAACAATCCGATAAATTGGTGTTTGACGATTTCGTACGCACTGCGTTCTTACTGTAGGGGAGCCATTCATGGCTCCCGGAACGCAGTACGTTTTCGCCGAAACGCTGGGGATATCGGAACATTTCACCGCCGGGAGCCATGAATGGCACACCAATTTGTCGCTCTGCCGCGCATTTCCAATCGCTGCGGCAGATTTGTGTAACATTGTCACGGACCCCATGATTAAAACCGGTTATACTAAGGACACATTTCAAGCAAAGGAGGACAATACCATGTCAGTCATTACGATTACAAAGGATAATTTCGAGCAGGAGGTCCTCTCCTCCGACAAGCCCGTGCTGCTGGACTTCTGGGCCAGCTGGTGCGGCCCCTGCCGGATGGTCTCCCCCATTGTGGACGAAATCGCCGAGGAGCGCTCCGACATTAAGGTGGGCAAAATCAACGTAGACGAACAATCCGAGCTGGCCGCCAGATTCCGGGTCATGAGCATCCCCACCCTGGTGGTGATGAACCGCGGTGAAATCGTCAACCAGTCCATCGGCGCCCGCCCCAAAGCACAGATTCTCGCCATGCTCTGAACAGTCCCAAACCGCCCCCTCGAATCCGAGGGGGCGGTGCTTTTTTACAATATCACAGAGCGACAAATTGGTGTTTGTCGCTCTAAAAAAGAACCGTCATTGCGAACCAGCGCGCACGCTGGTGTGGCAATCCCCCAACAATTCAGGACGGTTCGTTAGGGCGTTTGTCCGTTTTTTGTACATTTCCCCTCTATCCGGGGGATTGCCACGCCACTCAAGCGCACTGGCTCGCAATGACAGCATTTCTTGGACAAACACCAATTTGGCGGGTGACGAGGAGATCCGAAAAGCACATTTTCTGTCACATTTTCCCTTTTCATCCGTTTTTATAGCAGAAGGAGGTGGAACCATGGACGCGGAGCTTCTGGAGCGGCTCTACCGGGAGCACTCCCAGGCGGCAATTCTCTACTGCACTGCCCTCTCCGGCGACGAGGAGCTGGCCCAGGATCTGACGGCGGACGCCTTCGTGAAGGCCTACCTCACCCTTCCGGAGAACGTGCCCTCCTTCCGCTACTGGCTGCTGCGGGTATGCCGGAACCTCTGGATCGACCATCTCCGGAAACACCGCCGGGAGGTCAGAAATCTGCCTGTGGAGCGCCTTGCCACCGGCGTCACCCCGGAATCGCGCCTTCTGCGAAACGAGCGCAGCCGCTGCCTGTGGAACGCCATTGCCTCCCTCCCCCCGCCGGACCGGGAGCTGGTGACGCTTCACTACTTTTCCGGCGTTCCCCTGGAGGAAGCCGCCGGGCTGCTGGGCATCAGCTACTCCGCCGCCCGCCAACGCATGGTGCGGCTGCGGCGCACACTCAGACAACGAATGGAGGAACAGGGCTATGACTTTTAAAACCGCCATGGAGCATTACCGCGCCGGAACCGCCTCCCCGGAGGAGCGCCGGATGGTGGAAGCGGAGCTGGATAAATTCCGGCAGATTTCTGAATACTTAGATTCTTCCTGGCAGGAATCTGCCCCGCCGAGGGAACCCAGCCGCCGGGAATTGAAACGTCTGCGCCGGAATCTTCGCAGGAGGAACGCGGTTTTGGTGCTGACAAGCCTTGTCCTCGCCGCCGCGCTGCTGTTCGGAGTTTTCCGCTATGCCATCCCCTGCCTGGAAACAAGCCTCTATTGGGACCCCAATACCGTCAGCTACGGCACCCGGCTTGATACGGACCTGGGGCTGACCCTTTATGCCTACGGCGAGCTTTTCTGTCCCAATATGTGCGTGGAAAGCGTCACCGCCACCCACACCGGCTTCGCCTCCTATTCCATCTTGGCAGAATCTTTCTCCTTCCCCCGAGGGGAGCGGCGATACGGCTATGCTTCGCTGGAGAAAGGAAAGCTCACCTTCCAGGAGGGCTTCTGGGAGGAGCTGTCCCAGGTCTGCGTAGGGAACAAGCGCCCGAAAACCAACGAATGGGATGTGGAGCTCCTGTCCCAGCTTCCCGAATACTACCAGGTGGGGGCCTTCGTCACCTTCCGGGAGGACCTGACCATGGCGCAGGCCCTGGATTTCCGGGAAAGCCTGTCCCAGGAATTGGAATTGTCCTCCGTCGCCGGCTTTCCCGCCTGCCATTGGTTTGCCATCCGCCATCAGGAGCAGGCCTTCACCCTTCCCTGCGGCATCTCCACCGGCAGCATCAGCGGGCGGTTCCCTGAGATGAATGGGTTCTACCCCTGTTTTGACGTGGACGAAGCCTGCAGGGCCCTGGAGGAGGCCACCGGCTCCCGGCCCGACCAGGCTTCCGTCTACGAGGAGCATTTCAAATCCGTCCTCCGCTTTCTGAATGACCGGCAGCAAGCGGGCCGGGGTATTCAGGTTCCTGATTCCCCGAACTATTACTCCGATGCCCTGGCCTATGTGGAGGAGCACGGCGTGAACGTCTACGGCTGCTACATCACCGCGTCACCCCAGTTTTTCCTGAGACTCATCCAGCAGGAGAATATCCAGTACATCTCCCTCTATGACGCCTGGCTCACCCTGTACAACTGACCCCTCACCCCGCAATCCGCCACCCCAGCACAGGCTGCCGGCTACGGTAAGCTGAAAGAAAAATTGTTGTTTGTCGCTTCGCTCCAGTGGACAGTTGACAGTGGAAAGTGGACAGTTGTGGTATCCCCTTCGGGGATGGAATTGAAATAATGATGTCGGAAAACATAGCATTCTATCTCAAACAACAATTTATCGTCCACTTTCTTCCCCGCATGATATATCCGCGGACGCAAAAGGACGGAGGTTTTCCTCCGTCCTGTTTCAATTTTACCGCATGGTCAGCTCGCCGTTTTCCGCGTCCACGGTGACAGTCTGGCCGGGGGTAATGTCGCCCCGCAAAATCCGCTTGCTCAGCATGGTTTCCACGGTGTGCTGGACATACCGCCGCAGAGGGCGGGCGCCGTACTGGGGATCGTAGGACGCGTCCACAATGGCGTCCTTGGCTGCCTGGGTCAGCTCCAGCCGAATCTGCTGCTCTTCCAAACGCCCATTCAGCTTGTCGATCTGCAGGTCGATGATCTTGGTCACGTTTTCGCGGGTCAGGGGCTTGTAGAACACGATCTCGTCCAGGCGGTTCAGGAACTCCGGACGGAAGGACCGCCGCAGCAGGGCTTCCACCTGCTCCCTGGCGCTGTCCTCGATGGTGCCATCGGGGTTGATGCCGCTTAGCAGATACTCGGAGCCCAGGTTGGAGGTCAGGATCAGAATGGTGTTCTTGAAGTCCACAGTTCTGCCCTGGGAATCGGTGATCCGCCCGTCGTCCAGCACCTGCAGCAGCACATTGAACACGTCGGGATGAGCCTTCTCCACCTCGTCAAACAGCACCACGCTGTAGGGCTTCCGGCGAACGGCCTCCGTCAGCTGGCCGCCCTCCTCATAGCCCACATATCCGGGAGGCGCTCCGATCAGGCGGGACACGGAGAATTTCTCCATGTACTCGGACATATCGATCCGCACCAGATTGTTCTCGTCGTCAAAGAGGGCCTGGGCCAGGGTCTTGGCCAGCTCCGTCTTGCCCACGCCGGTGGGGCCCAGGAACAGGAAGGAGCCGATGGGCCGTCCGGGGTCCTGAATCCCCGCCCGGCTGCGCTGGATGGCCTCGGTGACGGCCTGGACGGCCTCGTCCTGGCCCACCACCCGCTTGTGGAGGGTGTCAGCCAGGTTCAGCAGCTTCTCCCGCTCTCCCTGGACCAGCCGGGATACGGGAATTCCGGTCCAGCGCTCCACGATCCTGGCGATTTCCTCCTCCGTCACCCGGTCCCGGAGGATGTTGCCCTCCTTATTGCCCTGGGCACGGCGCTCCTCCTCTTCTAGCTGCTTCTGAGCCTGGGGAAGACGGCCGTATTTCAGCTCCGCGGCCTTTTCCAGATCATAATTCCGCTCCGCGGCCTCAATCTGGCGGTTCAGGTCCTCGATCTGCTCCCGCAGCTGCTGCACCCGGCCGATGGCGTTCTTTTCGTTTTCCCACTGGGCCTTCATGGCGTTGAAGCGGTCCCGCTCCTCCGCCAGCTCCTTCTGCAGCTCTGCCAGACGGCCCTGGGACAGGGGGTCCTCCTCCTTCTTCAGAGCGGCCTCCTGAATCTCCATCTGGATGATCTTCCGGGACACCGCGTCCAGCTCCGTGGGCATGGAGTCCATCTCCGTGCGAATCTGGGCGCATGCCTCGTCCACCAGGTCGATGGCCTTGTCCGGGAGAAAGCGGTCGGTGATATACCGGTGGGAGAGGGTGGCGGCGGAGATCAGGGCACTGTCCGCAATTTTCACACCGTGGAACACCTCGTAGCGCTCCTTCAGGCCCCTTAAGATGGCAATGGTGTCCTCCACCGTGGGCTCATCCACCTGTACCGGCTGGAACCGGCGCTCCAGGGCCGCGTCCTTCTCGATATACTGGCGGTACTCGTCCAGGGTGGTGGCGCCGATGCAGTGCAGCTCGGGTTTTGCCCGCGCCCACAATGGTGTGCAGCTCATCGATGAACAGGATAATCCGCCCCTGGGATTCCTTCACCTCGTTCAGCACGGCTTTCAGCCGCTCCTCAAACTCGCCCCGGTACTTGGCTCCCGCGATCAGCGCGCCCATGTCCAGGGAGAAAATGGTCTTGTCCTGGAGGGACTTGGGCACATCCTTCTTCACGATTCGCTGGGCCAGGCCCTCGGCGATGGCGGTTTTGCCCACGCCGGGCTCGCCGATGAGCACCGGGTTATTCTTGGTCTTGCGGGACAGAATCCGCACCACATTCCGGATTTCTTCATCCCGGCCGATGACCGGGTCCATTTTCTGCTCCCGGGCCCGCTTGACCAGGTCCGTTCCGTACTTTTCCAACGCCTCATAGGTGCCCTCGGGATTGTCGGTGGTCACCCGCTGGCTGCCCCGCACCGCCTGGAGGGCCTTGAGAACCTCCTCCTTAGTGATCCGGTAGGTCTGGAACAGCTCCTTCACGCCGCCCCGGGCTGTCTCCAGCAGGCCCAGCAGCAGATGCTCCTGGGACACGAAGCTATCCTTCATCTCCCCGGCAATCCGCTCGGATGCGGTGAAGGCCGCGTCCACATCCCGGGAGATATAGAATTTGTCCGCCTCCCGGCTGGTCTGCACGGAGGGGAGCTTCCGAAGCTCGGCGGTGGCCGCGCCCTCCAGGCTCTCCACCGTCACATCCATTTTCCGCAGCAGCTGGGGAGCCAGAGCCCCCTCCACCTGCAGTAAGGCCAGCAGCAGGTGGATCTGCTCCATCTGCTGATTGCTGTGATCCATGGCAATGGACCGGGCCTTCTGGACAGCTTCCAGAGATTTCTGGGTATAGTTATCAAATTGCATAGCAATCCATCCTTTCGCTTTAGCACTCTCATGCCAAGAGTGCTAATTCTTTTGTCTTAACTATACTTCATTTTTCCAAAAAGTCAAGGGTGCCATTCCATTTGCTACAAAAAGTTCACAACTATGCAATCTATACAAAATAGAGCCTCTTGTTTCTCCTTGCTTAATACTTATTTAATAAAACCCACCTTATTTTATTAACACCTTCCGGGTATAATATAGTTGTAACAAATGATTCTATTCTTTTTCATTTTCTTACCTCTCTTTTTCTCTGAGAAATCCCCGGTACGGTCTGGTCAACCGAACCGGGGATTCTTCATGTCTCCCGCCGCGACGTTCATGGAAAGCAGCTCAGTAATCTCGGCAGAAAGACAAATTGGGAGTTTGTAGATTTGTTTTGGAAATGGTGGAATAGCACTGTAGGGGAGCCATTCATGGCTCCCGGCGGTGAAATGTACCGATTATAGGAATGTTTCGGCGAAGACGTACTGCGTCACGGGAGCCATGAATGGCTCCCCTACAGTAAGAACGCAGTGTGTTCGAAATCGTCAAACACTAATTTGTCTGTCCGATGCCCAAAATGTTTTCCGTTATTCTTTATCCCTCCTTATTTCTCAAAAGATTTGGGCCGCCGGAAATTCCGGCGGCCCGAGGGGTTATAGAAAGAATACAAACGAACAAATTGCCAGCAGCACCAGCAGGCACACCGGGAGGATGATCCCCATACCCAGCAGGATCATCAGAGGCAGGTCGCCCTTTTCCAGCGGAAGCTCCTGGTTTTGCTCCTTCAGCTCCTCCGGAGTGGGGAGCTCCTCGGCATCCTTGTTTTTGCCCCGAAGCCACTTCTGGGCCCGGTCAAGCTTCTTCTGGAAGAACATGGTTATTCACCCTGCTCCAGGATGTGGTGACAGGCCACAAAGTGGTTGGGACGGACTTCCTCAAACTCCGGCTGCACCTGGGTACAGATTTCCGTGCAGTATTTGCAGCGGGTGTGGAACTTGCAGCCCTTGGGGGGATTGACAGGGCTGGGAATATCGCCCTGAAGAATCTCAGGATTCCGGTTGACATCCTCGTCGGTGGTGGGGATGGCGTTCAGCAGGGCCTCGGTGTAGGGATGCAGCGGATGGGCGAAGATGTCGTCCGAAGGCGCGATTTCCACCATGTTGCCCAGGTACATGACGCCGATCCGGTCGGAGATGTACTTCACCACGGACAGGTCATGGGTGATGAACAGGTAGGTCAGATTCTTCTTCTCCTTCAGGTCCTGGAGAAGGTTGATAATCTGGGCCTGAATGGACACGTCCAGTGCGGAAACCGCCTCGTCGCAGACTACAAACTTCGGCTGCACCGCCAGGGAACGGGCAATGCCGATTCTCTGCCGCTGGCCGCCGGAGAACTGGTGGGGATACCGGTGGATGAAGTAGGGGGCAAGGCCGCAGTCCTCCATGACCTTGATGACACCCTCCTGCATCCGCTCGTCATTCTTGCGGTAATACTTATGGGCAACCATTCCCTCGCCCACAATCTGTCCCACGGTCATACGGGGGTTCAGAGAGGAGTAGGGATCCTGGAAAATCAGCTGCAAATCGCTGCGCAGCTTGCGCATCTCGTTGTAGCTCAGACGGGCCAGGTCGATGCCCTCACTGTGATCCGCCTCGAACACGTCATAGTCGGGCTGGTTTCGGCACTCCTCCCGCAGCGCGGCAATTTTCTTGCCGCCCTCGGCAAGACGCTCCCGGATGGCGGCAATCTCCTTATCCATCGCATCCATCTTGGCGTGGGCAGCCTCCGCTTTCGCGGAAAGCTTCTGGGTGGGATTTCCTGTCTCCTTGGCCTTGTTCAGCTGGAAGTCAGCATCCGCCACGTCCAGATCCAGTTCCGTCCGCTTCTCCAGCGCGGCACTCAGTTCCTGGGAGATCTTGTACTGCTCGCAGAATACGGCTTCCACCTTGGAGAGCTCCGGGTGGGCAAACAGACCGCCGATCAGGGTGGTCACGTCCAGGACGGCATCCTTGGCTTCCTTGCGCAGGTGAACCATTTCCGCGTGCTTCTGATACTGCTCCTTCTCCGGGAGCTTGTCATACTCTGCCCGGAAGTGCTCATACTTTGCCTTCTTCTCCAGCATCTGGGCATGGCGCTTGGTCAGGCTGCGGAAGGTGTCGTGGGCATACTTGGGAGCCAGCTCATCGATGGTGCGGCCAAAATACATGGTACGGCCATCGGTCTGCTTGTACAGCTGCAGGATGGAGCGGCCCAGGGTGGACTTGCCGCAGCCGGACTCGCCCACCAGACCCAGGGTTTCGCCCTCGTAGATGTCCAGGCTGATGCCGTCGTTGGCCCGGACGAACCGGCCCTTTCCCACGGGAAAATACTGCTTGAGGTTCTGAATCTGCAGCAGCAGCTTCTTCTCATTATTTTGCATGGCGGGCCTCCTTCTCCGGATAGAAGCACCGGATCTCCTGATCCTCGCCCACCTTCACAAGGGACGGGGCCTCGTCGATGCATCTCTGGGTGCAGTACTTGCAGCGGGGCGCGAATTTGCAGCCCTTGGGCAGGTTCAGCGGATGGGGCACCGCGCCGGGAATGGCGTCCAGCCGGGCGGAGGTGGTGTCCAGCCGGGGCACGGAGCCCAGCAGTCCCTCGGTGTAGGGATGGGAGAACTTTACATTCTTGGCAAACAGGGTCTTGGCGGGAACCCGCTCCACAACCTCGCCGCAGTACATGACCACAACATCATCCGCCATCTGGTTGATGACGCCCAGGTCATGGGTGATGAACATGATGGCCGTGCCATGCTCCTGCTTCAGGGTGTTCATCAGGTGCAGAATCTGGGCCTGAATGGTCACGTCCAGGGCGGTGGTGGGCTCATCGGCAATCAGCAGCTTGGGCTCGCAGGCCAGGGCCATGGCGATCATAACACGCTGGCGCATACCGCCGGAGAGCTGGTGTGGGTACTGCTTCAGCACCACCTCAGGGTTGGGAATCTTCACATCGGCCAGCATCTTCAGGGCGGCCTTGGAAGCTTCCTTCTTGCTCATACCCCGGTGAATCCGGAAGGGCTCACTCAGCTGCCGCTTCACGGAGAAAACCGGGTTCAGGCTGGTCATGGGCTCCTGGAAGATCACGGAAATCTTGTTTCCGCGGATGTGGTACATCTCCTGGGTGCTGATTTTGGAAAGATCCTGGCCGTCAAAGGTGACGGTGCCGTCGGCAATGTAGCCGTTGGCATCCAGAAGCCGAAGCACACTCATGGCGGATACACTCTTGCCGGAGCCAGACTCGCCCACAATGCCCAGGGTCTTGCCGGGCATAATGGAATAGGAAACGTCGTTTACGGCCTTCACCGTGCCGTTTCTGGTCTTGAAGAAAGTCTTGAGGTTCTTGATCTCAAGCAAAGGTCTGGTGTTTTCAGCCATTACTTTTCCACCTCCGATTTGGGGTCAAGAATATCCCGAAGCGTGTCGCCGATGATATTGATGCAGATAACGACAATAGAAAGGAACAGCGCCGGGAACAGCCATCTCCACCAGTAGGACTGGATAACAAGGGCGTTTCTGGAACCGTCCAGCATGTTGCCCCAGGTAGGACGGGGCAGCTGAACGCCGAAGCCCAGGTAGGACAGGCTGGATTCGGTCAGCATGCAGCTGGCAAAGTCCAATGTGATGCTCACCAGGATTACGGAGATGATGTTGGGCAGGATGTGCCGGAAGGCGATGCGGCCTTCCCGGATGCCCATGGAGCGGGCAGCAGTGACGAATTCCTTTTCCCGCTCGGCCAGAATCTGTCCGCGAACCAGCTTGGCAAGTCCGGTCCAGGACAGAACGCCCAGAATCACCATGATGATAAAGATTCGGGTATCCTCATGCAGGTCGGAGGCCTGAAGAATCGCGGACAGGCACAATGCGAAGGGCAGGAAAGGAATGGCGCCCACAATTTCGGTCACACGCATCAGCAGGATATCCACGGCGCCGCCGAAGTAACCGGAGAGGCACCCAATGATGATGCCGATGATGGTGGACACGATCACGGCCACCGCGCCGATGGTCATGGTCATCTTACCGCCATTGATGATGCGGTTGAACACGTCACGGCCCATGTCGTCGGTACCCATCAGGTAACCCTTCAGGCCCCAGCTGTCCACAAACTTGCCATCCTTAAAGGCGTAGTTCTGGAAGCCGCTGGCGTACACGGTATCCACCGCGCCGGCCTCGGTCAGGGCCTCGGGGACCTGGCACTGGCTGCGGTAATTCTGACCCCAGGCGTAGACTCTGCCCTGCTCGGTAACCAGGGTAAAGTGCCGGGTGCCGCCGGAAACAGACTTGATCCGGTCCCCCTCGGGAATCACGGGAGCGGCCTCCTTCATACCGGCCACAATCAGCTCGCCGTCATCGGTGACCAGCGCCACGGCAGAGCCGGTAGCGGCGATGTCCACGATCTTCCGGTCGCCGATGTGCTCATAGAGATCCACGGTCTTCTTCGCGCCGGTTTCATCGGTAATGGTCAGGGAGTTGAACTTGGAGCTCTTGCCGGTGACGAAGGTGCCGTTTTCATCAATGGCGTAAAGGCCGTCATTGGTAAAGGCCAGCTTGACCAGCTTGCTCTCCTTCTTGCCATGCTTGATGACGGAGGAAAGGTTGGTGGCGTTCAGGCCGTCATTGCCCCAGGCGTAGACAGTGCCGTCTTCCATCAGGATGGCGGTAATCTGATTGCCGCAGATCAGCTGACGAACCTGGGAGGCGTCAATGGTGCCCTCCATCAGTTCCTCGGGCTGTTTTCTGGCGGAGGCGATCATACTGCCGTCCCAGCCGTACTGGCCGTTGTCGTAGGCACCCCAGCAGTAGACCTTGCCCTCTGCGGAAATGGCCACGCAGTGGTCAGAGCCGGCGGCGACATGGACGATCTTGCTGTTTTGGACCTCCTCGGGAACATTCATCACGTTCAGCTTGGGGTCCTTGGTCTTGGGGTAGTATCCCCACATATACAGGTTTCCATCCGTGCTGACGCCAATGGTAAAGGTGCCGCGGGAGGAAATATCCACCGCGCCGTCCTTCATATCACTGGGAAGCTTCATCAGGCTCATGGTGGGAGCCACATTGGTATGCAGCATTTCACTTCCGGTTTCCGTCAAATCAACGGGATAGAAAACCGGTCCGATGAACACGAACAGGAACATGCTGATCAGAACGACCAGCGCGATCACGGCGATGGGCTTCCGGAAGAAGCGCTTGACGGCCAGCTTGGAGGGGCTGTCATAGCGTTCGCCCTCCTCTGCAACGACCTTGGAGCCGCCGAAGAACATTCTTTTCAGCCAGTTCAGGGGGGCAAAGCCCTTGGAGGAAGTATTCTTTTTCATATGCATCCTCCTTATTTATTTACTCGGACACGGGGGTCCGCAATGCCGTAGGCAATGTCAATGACCAGGTTGCCCAGAAGTCCCACGATGACATAGAACATCTGCAGCAGCAGCACCACTTCAAAGTCCTTGTTGTTCAGGGACAGGATATAAAGGCGGCCCACACCGTTGAGTCCGAAGATATTCTCGATGACAATGGAACCGGAGAAGATGCCGATAAACCAACCGATCACCAGGGTGATGATGGGAATCAGCGCGTTCCGGAACGCGTGGCTGTAGATGACGCTTTTCTCCCGCAGGCCCTTGGCTCTGGCAGTACGGATGCAGTCCAGAGACAGCGCTTCGGTCATGGAGGCACGGACATAGCGGGTCATGCCGCCAAGAGAGGAGAAGGTCATGACAATCAGGGGAAGGGACATATAGTAGAGCTCATCCTTGAGCTTCTGCCAGCCCACATAGTCCGAGCCCGGTGTTTTCATACCGGATACAGGGAACCATCCCAGAATAATGGCAAAGAACCAGATAAAGATAATCGCTGTAATAAATGTGGGAATGCTGTAGCCCACAATGGTACCGATCTGAACAGCGGTGTCCCGCTTGCTGCCCCGGTGCACAGCACAGAAAATGCCAAGGGGAATGGTGATGCCCAGGCCAAAGATGGTGGCAAAGATGTTGATAAAGATGGTGTTCTTCATGGGGGTAATCAGCACATCCAGGGCGGGACGATCGTACTGATAGCTGTAACCGAAATTACCCTGCAAAATGCCGTTGTATCTTCCGTTGATCGGAGCGACACCGATCCAGCCGAGATACCGCACGAATACGTTCTGATCCGTGCCGAGCTCCCTGCGTAATTCCTCAATCTTCGCGCTGTACAGCTCCGCAGCGTTGGGATTGTTCTTCAGACCCTGCTTAAACGGCTCCGCTTCGGCCACAGCCCGGTCATAGGGGATCATGGAATACACAAGGAACATCAGAAGGGAAAGAATCAGCATGACCACCAGCATGTAGCCAAGCCGCTTCGCAATGTATTTACCCATAATCTATTCCTTTCACTGGTTATCTGCATCGGGCGGGTTCTAAAAACCTCCCTTTTCAGGACAGCGGAGCATACCCGCAGGCAATGCTTCTCCGCTGAGATAGACGAAAAACCGGCGTCTGCCGGGAAGGGGCGTTTTTAGAACCGCCCGATGTTCATTCGGCTTTGGATCGGACGTGCCTTGTAGCCGTTCCGCGCTCGAAATCGCATTCAGTCCAAAATGGGGCAGCCTTATGGGCTGCCCCATCCTGTTTACGTTAACAGCAAGAGATTAGTAACCCTTGATGTTGGAGTAGAGAATCGCGCGGGCAGGCCCGAAGAAGGGGCTGGTCTCGAAATTCTCAATGTTGGCATTGTACACATCGTAGTAGTAGTTGGAATACAGGGGGATGTCGGGCATCAGCTGATTCCATCTCTCGATGTAAGCCATCCACCACTGGTTGTACTCGTCCTCGGTGGTAGCGTTGTAAACCATGGCCATGGACAGGTAATCCATACCCAGCTTGCCGTCGGAGGCAGCCATAGCTTCCTCGTAGGTCAGCTTCTCAGCAGCCTGGTCGTAGGGGAAGGCGGCGTCGTAGGGATCCTTAACCTTGTTCGAGGAGTAGTCACCCCAGGAAGGATCGGAAGACCAGTTGAAGGAGTAGTCATAGACAGCGCTGTTCCAGCCGGTAGCCAGGTTCAGCATGCCATAGATGGGAGTGCCGGCGTAGCCCATGGAGGGATCACGGTAGATGTTGCCCAGCAGGGTGGTGAAGTCACCGGCGGTAGCACGGATCACCATGCCCACGGAAGCCAGATCGGAGCTGTTGGCCAGAGTGGTGGACAGCAGATCGGTCACGGGGTTAGGGGTGGAACCGAACCAGTTGATGGCCAGAGGCATGTAGTACTCGCCGTTGATCTCAACGGTCTCATAGGTGATGTTGTCGGTGTTGGCAACGGACTTGAAGGTCTTGTTGCCGGCATCGTTGCCGTAGATATCCAGAGCGTTGGCCTCTTCCTCGGTCAGCTTCTTGTAACGGACGGAGTCCACACCGCCGGCGCCCTCAACGAAGGGCTCGCCCTTGGAGTTGTAAATCCAGCCGCCCTCTTCCAGAACCTTCTTGGCATTGTCGGGGGAGAAGGTGTAGTCAACCAGCTCGATGTCGTCCTCAACGGCGCGCCACATATCGAAGTCGGGGCTGTAGGGGCCGTCGACAACAACACCATAGCCGCCGGTGAAGGCCTGGCAGAACTCGGTCCGGTTCAGCAGGTAAGCAATGGCCTGACGAACCTCGGGGAACATGGTGGGTCCAAAGTCGCACTCGAACTGGATCTTGCCGTAGCCGGCTCTCTGGTAGTGAACCTCAGCGAAGTTCTCGCCGTCCACGACCTCCAGAGCGGCCTTGGTGGAGTCGCCGCCGGTGATGCCGGACAGCACGTCAACACCGCCGGTTTTCAGCTGATCCAGCTGAGTCTCCTCGATGATCTTGACGTAAACAATGGTCTCGATGGAGGGGGTCTGTCCCTCGAAATTGCCCTTGAACTCGGGGTTGATGGTCATGGTGCACTCCTTGGTGGAGGCATCCCAGTTGGAGATGACGTAGGGGCCGGAGAAGGGGTACTTGCTGACATCGTAACGGTTGGCAGCGATCTCAGCGGCCTTCACGTACTCGTCGCCGTTCTTCTCATAGAAGTTGTCGGACAGGTAGCAGCCCTCGCCGTCGTCCTTCACTTCCACACCCTCGCCCAGAACCAGGCCCAGAGGATCGGGGCTGACAGCGGCGTAGGTGTAAGCGAAGTAGTAGGGATAGAAGTCGGAAGACACGGTCAGGCTGAAGTTGTAGTCGTCCATCATGCGGACACCGGTAAATACCTTGCTGCCGGTGCCTTCCTCGCCGGTGTAGGCGTAGAAGTCATTGTAGCCCACAAAGGACTGGCCGGACTTGCCGGAGTGACCGGCACCGACGGAAACCTGAGTGCTGAAGGCCAGGATGCCGGCAACATAGTTGGCAGCAGTGATGGGGGAGCCGTCGCTGAAGGTCAGGCCCTCGTTCAGCTCGATGGCCACGGTGTAGGTGCCATCCTCATTCTCGGTCTCGTTGTGGCTCTTTACCACGGTCTCGTTCCAGACATAAGCGCCGCCCTGGTTGATCTCCATGGTGGAGTAACCGGCAGTCAGGCGGTTGATGTCCTGGTCCGAAGCGCCAGCGGAGCTGCCGCCGAAACCGGGCCAACGGAAGTCACCGCCCAGCTCAGTGGAGCTGCCGAGGATAGCTCTGTTGGGAACGGTGGGTGCAGCAGTGGTGGTTTCAGGAGCTTCGGTGGCGGGAGCTTCCGTCGCAGCGGTGGTGGCGGGAGCATCGGTCTTGCTGCCGCAGGCGGCCAGAGAGGCAATCATTGCCAGAGCCAGCAGCAGTGCCAAAAACTTCTTCATTTCTTTTCCTCCTTTGAAAATTCATTTACTCATGGCATCCAAAGCGCATTCCTGCGGAAGTATTTCCGCAGGAAAAAGCGGGATATCCCGCTTTGGGCAAAGGTACACGAATAAATATGATATATAATATCGTGTCCGCCGTAGGATGTCAAATGTTTTTTTGGTTTTCATTGTTTTGTACAACCAAGGAACAATTATTGTCTTCTTTTTGTGCAATACGACAGCTTTCGGCAAAATCCGAAAGTTTTTCCCCAAAAACGCCCACTCACACCGCAAAACAGACAAATTGGTGTTTGTCGGGCTGTTGCCCGAGTTGACAGTGGACAGTTGACAGTGGACAGTTATGGAGTCCCTTCGGGACGATTTAAAAAGATAGATTTGGATATCGTTACATTTCTATGTGAAATACGGACGTTTTCCGACATTCCTATTTCAATTTCATCCCCGAAGGGGATACCACAACTGTCCACTTTCCACTGTCAACTGTCCACTAAGCGAAGCGACAAACAACAATTTGTCGTTGTCGTTCGATCCCCCGTCTTCACAGGGCCCTTGCCTTGCACAGCTTGTACAGCTCCTCCGCGGCGAGCCTTGCTTTGGCCACCGGAACCCCCTGGGGCGGGAAGCAGTAGTAGAGCCTCTCGTTATCGCCGATGGAGATCATGTCTCCGATTTCATACCAGTAGTAGTCCGCGTACAGGCTGTAGCAGGCCATGGGCTTCTGGGCGTAATCCAGCCGCCCGTCGCAGCCCGTAAGGTGAAAGCCCTCCCGGGTCTGGACGAGCCTGCCCTGGCCTACCTTATATATATCGTGAAAATCTGCCAGCACGGCGATGTCCACTTCCGTGTCCAGCCGGTAGGTGCCGTCCACCAGTTCACGGCGCACCTGCTCCCGCTCCCAGGCGTACCAGTCGGGGATGTGGGGATATTCTGTCTCCCCCTCCAGGGCCCGCATCTGCCCCAGGGGCGTCAGCTCCCATTGCTTGCCGCAGTGCCCACAGGTTAACATGGTGCCCTTGCCCACCATTTCCCCCTCCGCAGCGCAGTGGGGGCATTTATACAGAATCCGATGGAGGCCGTCAGCCCGGAAGTCCTCCCGGATCTGAAGCCCCTGCTCCTTCTGCCAGCGGAAGTGGTCAAAGCGGAAGGCCTCGTCCAGACCGTCGGACAGCTCCTTCACGGTTTTCTCCCGGATTTCCTCCTTGGTGTACAGGCAGCGCACCCGGGCGGAAACCGGGACGCTCTTGCGCACCTTTAATTCATTGTATAACGGATTCCGGGAGAAGGCCCCGAAGGTCTCCACCATCACCACGCTGACCTCCAGCTTTTTGAGCAATACGCCCATCTTCCTGGGCAGGGGCGTGGCCGTGCCGTCAAAGGAGTAGCTGGCCTCGGGGTACATGAGCACGCTGGTTTTCAGGGTTTTCAGGCAGTATTCCAGATCCTGTACCAGCCGCAGGTCGGTGACAAACTTCTGGGTGGGCACGCAGCCGATGGCGCGCATCAGCTTCTCCATCCAGCCACGCATCCCCACAAACCCGTCGGAGGTGCAGATGATGCAGTAGTCCCGGGGATAGAAAATGCGGCTGGCAATCATAAGGTCCAGGAAGCAGGAATGATTCATCAGGATCAGGCAGGGCTCCCCCTTCCCGATTTTGTCCATTCCCTCCATAGAATATGTAAAATGGGTGCCCATCAGGCCAAAGGCAGACAAAGCCCGGATCAGGCTCCGGAAGAAGAGGTTGGGTTTTTTCGGCAGAACGTGTTCTCTGGGCGGCAGCGCCACCACCAGATCGTAGTCCATTTCCTTCACGCTGGTTTTCATGGTCGGTTCCCTCCCCGAAAGAAGAATTTCGACTCCATTATACCCGAATCACCCCAAAGCGTCAATGACCAACCCATTAACCGTACAGACAGACAAATTGGTGGGCACCTCTAAAAACTACCCTTTTGGTTTTTGGACGGATCTTTTGCCCCAACAATGCGTTTTGAAAAGTCCGCAATACACAAAGTATTCCGGACTTTCCAAAACTTTTGTTGGAACAAAATCTCTCGCCCAAA